>CAJJCR010000009.1 GCA_905182745.1 Bacteroidetes bacterium MED-G20
AAATGGATGCTGACGATGCAACCGATGTAATTCAAGATTTACCGGAAGATGTCCAAGAAGAAGTTCTTGACGCTTTAAAAGACGAGGAACACTCCTCTGACATTTCCATGTTAATGAACTATGACGAAGATAGTGCAGGCGGTATAATGGATGTAGATTTTGTTTCTGCAGATTGGAACTGGACAGTAAAAATTGCACTTCAAAAACTTAGGGAACAAGTAGAAAATGTAGATCAAGTTTATACTATTTACGTAGTGGATTCTTCTAATAAATTTAAAGGAATACTATCCCTTAAAAGATTTCTATATACGTCTGACGAAACTTTAATAAAAGATATTTATAAAAAAGATTCTATTTCAGTTTTGGCAAATGAAGACTCAGAATCTGTAGCATTAAAAATGGAGAAATACGATTTAGTTGTGGTTCCAGTTGTGGATGAAAACAACAAATTGCTTGGAAGAATTACCATTGATGATGCCCTAGATGTATTAAAGAAGAAGCAGAAAAAGATTACCAGATGGCGAGTGGTATTTCTGAAAAAGTAGAATCTTCAGATTCATTATTTGTAATTAGTAGAGCAAGGTTGCCATGGTTGTTAATAGGACTAATCGGAGGAATTCTTGGGGCATATGTAATTGGCTTTTTTGAACACCAGCTAAAAGAAAACGCTGTAATGGCAACTTTTATTCCATTAATATTAGCAATGGGAGGTAATGTTGGTGTCCAATCTTCGGCAATTATTGTACAATCCTTGGCTAACAATACTTTAAATTACGAATCCATATTTAAAAAATTATTTAAAGAACTTCTTGTTGCATTATTCAATGGGTTTATTTGCGCCTCCATAGCTTTGATATTCTGTTGGGTTACAAGGAGTGATTTTTATCTTGCTTTAACTATAGGAGTTTCTTTAGTTGCTGTATTTACTTATGCAGGTCTTTTTGGAACATTTGTTCCACTAATTCTCAATAAATATAAAATTGATCCTGCACTTGCTACTGGGCCATTTATTACTACCACCAATGATATTATTGGATTACTCATCTATTTCTTAATAGGAATGGCTTTATACTTTTAGTCATGAGAATTGCTCTTCTAGATGATTTTTCCCCAATTTTAAATCAGACTCTATCCAGTTGGAAGTGGCAGGTTATTAATGGCCAAAATTGGACTCTAGAAGATTTTAAAAAAAATGCCAGCCAATTAGAAGGAATTATAATTAGATCTAAATTCCCATTGGACAGAGAGCATCTTACATTAGCAAAAAAATTAAAATTTATAGCTAGACCTGGGTCTGGATTAGAAAATATTGATTTAAAATATTGTGAAGAAAATAATATAGACGTTTTTCGAAGTCCTGAAGGAAATAGAGATGCCTTAGCAGAACATACATTGGGAATGCTTCTTTCTCTTGTCAACCATTTAAATATTGCAAATAGTGAAGTTAGAAACAATATTTGGGAAAGAGAAAAAAATAGAGGGACTGAGCTAAAAGGAAAAGTAATGGCCATTATTGGATATGGATATATGGGGAAAGCATTTGCTCAAAGACTTAATGGATTTGAAATGGAAGTTATTGCATATGACAAATACATTTCTGGATTTGGTACTAATCATGTAAAAGAAGTTAATTTGGAAGAAATATTTCAAAGAGCAGATTTTGTCAGTTTACACACTCCGTTAAGCAGTGAAACAATTGGAATAATGAATAGCTCTTTTTTTGAAAAATTTAAAAAACCTTTTATTGTCATCAATACTGCCAGAGGAAAATCCCTTATTGTGGAAGATTTAATCAATTCTTTAAACTCCAATAAAATAATTGGTGCCTGTTTAGATGTTCTAGATGTTGAATCTTCAAATTTTAGTCTTAACAAGGGCGAAAATCAAAGTTTTAAAAAGCTTAAAAAATTTAACAATGTTGTCTTAAGTCCTCATATTGCTGGCTGGAGCTTCGAATCAAAAGAAAAAATGGCACAAGTAATTTTAGAAAAAATTCATCGAAAATTTATATTATAACAACTATTATCAAGATGAATAAATCAATATTATATAAAATTATAGGTCCACTTCTCTTCCTTTCAACTTTATTTTTAAATCCACCCGATGAAATGACGGAAAATGGTTTTAGACTACTAGGTATTATTCTGTGGATGGCAGTATGGTGGATTAGTGAAGTAGTGCCAATAGCAGTTACTGCTCTACTACCAATAATTTTATTCCCTTCCACGAATGTGCTAAATATTCAAGAAACAGGTTCCAACTATGGGCATAAATATATTTTCTTGTTTATTGGTGGTTTTATCTTAGCAAACGCCATTCAAAAATGGAATCTTCATAAAAGAATTGCATTAAATATCATATTAAGATTAGGTGGAAGCAATGATAAAATCATATTGGGATTTATGCTAGCAACTGGATTTCTTTCCATGTGGATTTCTAATACCGCAACAACTGTAATGATGCTACCAATTGCATTATCTGTTATCAATCAAGTGAAGGATCATCCTGACACACTAAAAAATGAAAATAAAATTTTCGGAAAGGCATTAATGCTAGCAGTAGCCTACAGTGCTTCTGCTGGTGGGATAGCTACTTTAATTGGAACACCACCAAACTTAATATTTGCAGGTTTCGTTCAAGATAATTTCAATATTGAAATTTCATTTTTTCAGTGGATGAAGATTGGTCTTCCAGTATCCATTATTTTAATGTTTTTTATTTGGTGGTTCTTAACAAAAGTTGCTTTTAAACTAAATAAAGTTGGGTTTCCTGGGGGGAAGAATGAGATTAAAAGGCTTTTAAAGGATATGGGAGGAATTAGCAATGAAGAAAAGAAAATTCTTTTTGTATTTACCATTACTATACTCTGTTGGATATTTAGAAAAAACACCATAAATCTTCTAATACCAAATTTTGACGACAGTATGATTGCAATTTCAAGTGCAATTATTTTATTCATTTTGCCTTCCAAAACAAATAAAGAGCCATTAATGAAATGGAAAGACGCTGTATCTATTCCATGGGGAATACTCTTGCTTTTTGGAGGTGGATTATCCATTGCTAAGGGATTTCAAGCTACTGGATTAGACAATTGGATTGGTGAGCAATTGACTTTTATCTCCTTTTCAAGTGCATTTATTGTTATTCTTACTATTAGTTGCGGGGGTAAACTTTCTTACTGAACTCACCTCTAATATGGCAACTACAGCTATGCTTCTACCAGTAATGATTCCATGTAGCTTCTCTTAATGGGTATTAATCCTTATCTACTGCTTGTAGGGACAACGCTGGCGGCTTCTTGTGCGCATTTATGTTGCCAGTTGCAACTCCGCCAAATGCGGTTGTATTTGGATCAAAACTGCTAAGTATAGCTGATATGGTAAAAGCTGGAATTCTCATAAACCTTTTTTCTATACTATTAATTCTATTAATGGTTTATTTCGGAATGCCTTTTATATGGAACTTAACTATTTAAAGTTTTACAACTCTTAGTTCTTCAACTTCGTTTACCAAACTTTACTTTCAATAGATAGATACCCTTTTGAAAATTTATTAAGGAGATAATTTCTCCTAATTGCTTATCTATTAATTTGCCATTTATATCAAAAATATAGGTTTCAAAAGGTCCATTACTGGAATTAGATTTTAATTGTATGTTGTCAATAGTGATACTTGGATATGCAATTAGAGATTGTTTTTTTAATGAATTAAAACTGCTTTGATTTTCTCCATTGAATGCCCCAATATTGGGGGGTGAGATATTGGAAACAAGATTCCCAAAATAATCCTTTCCACCATTATTATTTAAATAGTTCGTCGAGTCATTACTTCCAGAAATTAGTTTTCCATTACCAATTGCTATACTATTATTTTGAATTTTATAAAGTAATGGGTTATTTACACCCTGACTAGAGGCATTGACTAAATGAGGATCTTCAAAAATGGCATTATTCAATAAATCACTATCTAAATCTATACGAGAAGAATCGAAAAAAATATTGTGACTTATATTTAAAGTATTGGATGTGTTTTGTAATAAAGTTGGAATTTTATTTCCATAGCTTCCAACATAAATTAAATTATTATAAAGATGAACATCTCCAATATTTGGCCAAAAATATATTTCAGGGTTAAGAGAGTCATTTAAAAAAATAGTATTGTTGTAAATAAAACTTCCTACGTTAGGGCATCTTGGCCCTGATCCACAATAATTAGATATCCAAAATATTTTTCCTTTTTTATCCCAATTTATATTGTTAGGATCTACTCTGTAACCATCATTTACACTAATATTATATCTATAACCACAGTTGATGTTGTCCCCTAAAATCTCTGCGAAACCTCCTTCATTGTTGTAACTATAGTTGTATTGAAATACAACATTTTCATTTCCATAATCTATGTGAGCACCGTAAGAATCTTGTGGTCCATGAGCATTCATGAAATAATTATGTTGGACAATTACATCTTTACAGTCAAAGGTCCATAACCCACTTCCTCTTTTCCACATTCTGGAGTCTACACTAGAACCAGTATGGTTAAATGAACAATTTTGAACTAGTATGTTTTTAGACTTATTGGGAACAAAACCAGAACCGCCAGTATTTTCAAAATTACAATCCAAAATTTGAAAATATTTGTTTTTCACACTGTCAATATTATTTAACCCAACTGACTTTATCCAAATCCCATAATGTCCAGTTTGTGAAAAATCACAATGTGAAATTTCTACATTGGAAATAATATTAAATAGAGAATTTACTGAATCAGATTGCGATTCAAACTTAACCCCATAACCTTTATGAATATTTTGACTTAATACTGGACTTGGATAAATGTCGTGTATTTGTAAATTGTTTATAGAAAAGCCAGCCAAAGACCTAGAAGTAGCAACTATTTTAATTCCAAAACGAATATTTTTTCCGGATCCCCAAGTATTAGAAGCACCTGAAAAACCAGTAAGTAACTTAATATTTCCTAACGAATCTAGATGAGAATTATGATTTGAAATTTCTAAATTATTAATACTTATATAATCGTTATTATATAATAAAATACAAGATTGATATCCATCGCCATTAATTATAGCTTTTTCTATTCCACCATAAGTGTCAACAACAATTGGATGTATTGAGTCCCCTGAACCTTTCAACCAGAACATGCCATGAAAAGTATCTTGAGACTTAAACAGAATAGAGTCCCCGGGATAAAAATTAAAAGTATTGAGTCTAGAAATTGTTTTTATGGGGTTTTGTAAACTAAGTCCAGAATTTGAATCATTTCCTAGAGAATTACTTATAAAATAAGTTGTAGCATTAATACTTACAAACGAAGAAAGTAAGTAAACAAGAAATATATATTTTCTAGTACTGCATCGTTAATTTAAAATGACCTATACTAATTAATAAAGCTTAAATTTTTTAAACTAATATACATAGTTTGAAAATAAATAAAAAAGGAAAATTATGTAGTTTAAATTATCTGAATTAATTAACCATTTGCCAAGTTCCACTACTAATTAATGGTTCTGCTTGTTTAAACTTCATTTCTTTGGTTTCGCCATTTTGAAGATTTAAAATTTTAACTCTTTCATTTCTGCCAGGTTTTTTAGCAACCATTACCGGAGAATGTTTTACAGGCTGTCCAGATTGGTTCTGCTGAGCCATTTCGCTATTCATTCTTGTAGATTGAGCAACATCTTCTCTCCCTGCTTTTAACTTGCTAAAGTCTTGTTTTGGTCTTGGATTATTTTCAGAAGATAGAGTTTGTTCATTAGGATCATGAAGTTGGGCTTTCATTAAAAATGAAATAATATCTCTATTCATTTTATCCATCATAGACTGAAAAAGTTCGTATCCTTCCAGCTTATATATTAACAGTGGGTCTTTCTGTTCGTACTGTGCATGGTAAACACTTTGCTTAAGAAAATCCATTTCTCTTAAGTGCTCTTTCCACTCATTGTCGATGAAAGCAAGAGTGATATTTCTCTCTAAAGCTTTAAGCGCTTCTAAGCCTTCGGTTTCATATACTTTACTAAGTTTTGCAACTACCTTCATGGCTCTTCTTCCATCTGTAAATGGAATCACAATATTATCTATTTTATCCGATTGGTTTTCGTGAATATTTTTAATTACTGGAAAAATATTTGATTTAATATTTGCAGTTTTTCGTAAATATTTTTCTTTAGCCTCTTGGTATAAATCTTCTGTTAACGTATTTGAATCTTTTTCTAAAAATTCTTTTTCACTAAATGGAGACTCTATACCAAAACTTGTTATCACATTGTAATTGAAATCTTCAAAATCAGAATTTTGTTGTGTGTTTACAACTGTTATGTTGCAAATATCATAAATCATGTTATCTATATCAAGATCTAGTTTATCCCCAAACAAAGCATTTTTTCTTCTGTTGTAAATAGCAGTTCTTTGACTATTCATTACATCGTCAAACTCCAATAATCTTTTTCTTATCCCAAAATTATTTTCCTCCACTTTTTTCTGAGCTCTTTCAATAGATTTGGTAATCATAGAGTGCTGAATAACTTCTCCTTCCTTATGGCCCATTCTATCCATCATTTTAGCAATTCTTTCAGAGCCAAAAAGTCTCATTAAATTATCTTCCAGAGAAACAAAAAACTGGAGTAGAACCTGGATCACCCTGTCTACCGGATCTTCCTCTAAGTTGTCTGTCTACTCTTCTTGAATCGTGTCTTTCGGTACCTATTATTGCTAGTCCCCCTTGCTCTTTAACTCCTTCTCCTAGTTTAATATCTGTTCCTCTACCTGCCATATTTGTGGCAATAGTTACTGTCCCTGGCTTTCCAGCTTCAGCAACTACTTCTGCCTCTTTTTGATGCAATTTTGCATTTAAAACCTGATGAGCTAATTTCTTTTACTTTAAGCATTCTGATAAAATCTCAGATATCTTCTACAGACTGTGGTTCCAACTAAAACAGGTTGCCTTTGGCACGCATATTTTTCAATTCGTCAATAAGCATGGTACTTTTCTCTTTCAGTTTTAAATACTAAATCATTTTATCGTTTCTTGATAATGGTTTATTGGTGTGTGGAATTGCAACAACATCTAATTTATAAATATCCATAAGTTCCTCAGCTTCAGTTCTGCCGTACCAGTCATTCCAGCCAACTTGTGGTACATTCTAAAGTAATTTTGAAGGTTAGTGTGCATAGGTTTGAGTTGCAGCTTCAATTTTTACATTTTCTTTCGCTTCAATTGCTTGGTGAAGACCATCAGAATATCTTCTACCATCCATTATTCTTCCAGTTTGCTCATCAACAATCTTTACCTTATTCTCCATTACAACATACTCTATATCTTTTTCAAATAAAGAATATGCTTTTAGGAGTTGATTCATGGATGTGATTCTCTCTGCTTTATCGTATAATCAGACATCATCTGTCTTTCATTTCTACTCTTTTTTGAGCATCTGGGTTTTTTGTTCTATTTCAACAACTTTTGCTACCAATATCTGGAAGAATATAAAATTCAGGATCGTTTTCGCCAGATATTAAATCAATTCCTTTTTCTGTTAAATCAATCGTATTATTTTTTTCATCAATCACAAAATATAGTAATTCATCTGCCTTTGGCATTTCCTTAGCATTGTCTTGTAGATAAAAATTTTCTGTCTTTTGTAAGTGAATTTTAATTCCAGGTTCACTTAAATATTTAATAAGAGCTTTGTTTTTTGGAAGTCCTCGAAAAGATCTAAAAAGAGACAAAGATCCTTCTTCAAATAATGCTTTTTGTTGTTTTTTATCTAATCCCTCTTGCTCCGATTTGGCAATTTTAGTTTTAGCCTCGTTTAACAGAGTATTGATAAGTTTTTTCTGGCTGGCAACAAGCTTCTCAACTTTGGGCTTTAATGCAACATATTCTTGTTGGTCGCCTTTAGCTACTGGTCCAGAAATAATTAATGGTGTTCTAGCATCATCAATTAAAACAGAATCTACCTCATCAATAATAGCGTAATGATGCTTTCTTTGAACCAAACCATCGGTTTCAGAAACCATATTATCTCGCAAATAATCAAATCCAAATTCATTATTGGTTCCGAATGTAATATCTGCATTGTAGGCTTTTATTCTTTCTGGTGAATGGGGTTGGTACAAATCTATACAGTCTACTGATAAGCCATGAAATTGGTATAAAGGGCCCATCCATTGAGCATCTCTTTTTGCCAAATAATCATTCACTGTAATTACATGAACTCCTCTACCTACCAATGCGTTTAGATAAACAGGTAAAGTAGCAACTAATGTTTTACCCTCACCAGTCATCATTTCTGCAATTTTACCTTTGTGAAGAGCTGCTCCACCCATAAGTTGAACATCGTAATGAACCATTGACCATTCCACTGGAGTTCCTGCTGCATCCCAACTATTTTTCCAAATAGCATGTTCCCCTTTGATTTCGACAACATCTAATTTAATGAGAAAGTTCTTGGTCATTTTCGTTTGCCGTCACCTTTAAAAATCCATTTTCAGATAATCTTCTTGCAGTTTCTTTAACAACAGCAAATGCGTCTGGCATAATCTCTAAAAGTGTAGATTCTATTACTTCATTTTCTTGAATTTCAAGTGCATCAATTTTGTCGTAAATAGCTTCTTTCTCAGAAATATCTAAATCGGAGTTAGCTTTCTGTTTTAAATCTGTAATTTCTTTTTGAGTCGCCTCGCATGAATTTTCCAGTGTTTTCTTGAACTCTGAAGTTTTAGTTCTAAGTTCATCATCGCTCAAATTAATTAGTTTTTCAGAAAATTGATTGGTGGCTTCTACAACTGGAAAAAGCTCATCAAGATCTTTCTTGTTTTTATCACCAAATAATTTTTTTAGAATACCATCAAACATTTTATAAAATTTCGGAAAACAAAAATAGGTGAATAGTTGGAATTATTAGCAAGAATAATTCTAAAAAAAATAATGAATAAAGAAATGGAGGTTTTAGTATTCGTCTTCGTTAAAAAAGAAATCGTCTTTTGTTGGATAATCAGGCCAAATTTCTTCAATTGTATCATAAATTTCACCTTCATCTTCAATTGCTTGAAGATTCTCAACAACTTCTAAAGGGGAACCTGTCCTCATAGCAAAGTCAATTAGCTCATCTTTGGCTGCGGGCCAAGGAGCATCTTCTAAATATCTAGCAAGTTCTAAAGTCCAATACATAAAAAAGGTTATAAGAATTGGCAAAAGTAATTTTTTTAACGACTCCGCAAAGAATTTTCAAAAAAAATTAATTATTTTTTAATATCGTTTTTGATTGGAATCCATGGTTTTTCAGGTATTTTAAGATCAAAAAGCACCTTTCTAGCCATTACAAATAAAAAATCAGAAAGTCTATTTAAGTATTTAATTATAATTGGATTAACTTTTTGAATTTCTGCAGTTTCTATAGTTAGTCTTTCGGCTCTTCTACAAACACATCTTGCCAGATGACAATAAGAGGATATTGAATGACCTCCTGGTAAAATAAAATTTTTCATTTCTGGAAGGATTTCTTGCATATCATCGATGGACTTTCTCCAACTCTAAAATAGGTTCATCCTCTAATTTTGGAAGATGTACCATCATTTTTTCATTGTCGCCAGTAGCTAAATAAGATCCTATAGTAAATAATTCCTCTTGAATTTTGACCAGCATATCAGCTTCTTTAGTCTCAATATTATCTTTAATCAAGCCAATCCAAGAATTTAACTCATCTACAGTTCCATAAGCTTGAATACTTAAGTGGTGTTTTTTTACTCTTTCCCCTCCAAATAATGAAGTTTCTCCTTGGTCTCCAGATTTTGTGTAGATTTTCATATTAACTCTAATTCAAATTGATTTACAATTCCATTTAACACTTCAAATAATTCATCTTTAGATTCTAAAGTAACTAATTGTGTTCTAATAGGTTTGAAATTTGGTATTCCCTTAAAATAATTTGCATAATGTCTTCTCATTTCTACAATCCCTACCCTATCTCCTTTCCATCTAATACTAAAATCTAGATGCTCTTTTACAACTTTTACTCTCTCTTCAAGTGAAGGCATAGCCAAATTATTTCCTGTTTTTAAAAAATGCTTTATTTGATTAAAAAACCAAGGATTTCCAATACTTGCTCTACCAATCATAATTCCGTCAACTCCGTAAATGTTTTTATATCTCAAAGCTTTTTCAGGTGAATTAATATCTCCATTTCCAAAGACTGGAATTTGCATTCTCGGGTTGTTTTTAACTTCCGAAATTAATGACCAATCCGCTTCCCCTTTATACATTTGGGAACGAGTTCTTCCGTGAATAGATATTGCTTTAATGCCGACATCTTGCAGCCTCTCAGCTGCATCTACAATATATTTTGAGTTCTCATCCCATCCCAACCTAGTTTTAACTGTGACAGGCAGATTTGTAGAGTTTACTATCTCTTTGGTCATTTCCACCATTTTAGGAATGTCCTTAAGAATACCAGCACCTGCACCTTTACAAGCAACTTTTTTAACTGGACAACCATAGTTTATATCAATAATATCTGGATTTGCTTTTTGACACATTTCAGTGGCTTTTCTCATTGAAGATATTTCCGAACCAAAAATCTGAATTCCAATAGGTCTTTCGTACTCAAAAATATCTAATTTCTGAAGACTTTTAGTAGCATCTCTAATGAGTCCTTCTGAAGATATGAATTCTGTATACATCATATCAGCACCATATTTCTTACACAAGGCTCTAAAAGGAGGGTCGCTTACATCCTCCATTGGGGCTAGCAAAAGCGGGAAATCTCCCAAAGATATGTCACCTATTTTTACCATAAGTTTTTTGCAAAGTTATGTATTAACAACTAATTACTATATTTCGACATGAAAAATATAGATTTGCTTCCAGTTAGAAATTATATTGGCTTCTTTTTTTTATCAATTACTATTGTTTTAATTGTCAAAATAGTATTCAATATGCTAGCGTTAGGATTTATTGATGCAATTTGGGATCTAAGTAGTATTCAAATTTTTAATGACCTTAACAGCAAGGAATTTAAATTTATTTATGCCCATAAAGCATTAGCTTTTTTTGATCAACTTGGAACATTTTTAGTGCCATCTGTTATTTTTTTATTTCTTCTTAAAACTTTTTCTCTCGATTACAGGACGCCTAACAAAGTTGACCTAACGAAATGTTTATTGTACTTTGTTGTTTTGTTAGGGGTTGCCCAACTATTTTTGTTAATATCTAATTATGTAGGCTTTGAATTTCTGCCAATTGAAATAAAAAACTTCCTAAAAGAACAACAAGATTTTAATACTAAAATTCAAGAAGGTTTTATATCTAAAAGTTTTAGAAGTTTTTTATTTAATGTTTTATTGCTCTCTATACTTCCTGCAATTGGAGAAGAGTTGTTTTTTAGAGGGATTTTGCAAAAAATATGCATTGGAATTTTTAAAAATAATATTGCTGGAATTGGGGTTACCTCTTTGGTTTTTGGTATGCTACATTTTCAAATAGAAAATTTACTCTCTATAATATTTGCCAGTATTTTATTAGGTCTGATTTACGATTACAGCAAAAACATCTTGCTTACTATCCTATTACATTTTGGATTCAACTTGTTTTCATTAATAAGTATGCAAGGGCTAAAAATGGAATTAATTTCTGAAAATAATCTTGTAAATTTTTCTAATTATGTCATAATCCCTGTCGCATTGGGAATGCTAGCATATTTAATAATTAAGAAATTATTTTGGAAGAAAGATTTATTTTTCTCTGTTGACTGAGTAAACAACTTTGAATGCCTCTGCCTCTTTGAGTTCGTCGTGAACTTTTCTAACAATTCTCATTTCAGTTTTTTTATCTACTTTAAAGACATTAAAAAAACGGGAGCCCCAAACCTGAGAGTACTCAGGATTCTTTCTAAGCTCTGTTAAGTAATCTTTAATTTCAGAATAGTCGTTAATTAAATCATCGTCTAATTGAACTCTGAAATCGTCTACTTTTCCTGGAACTCTTCCAATCCAAAAATAAGAAGCTTTATATGTTTTTCTCTAAATCAATAGTCTCTTTAATTGCAACTTTATCAATCTCCAATTTTTTAGATTCCTTCTCTTTAAAAACTGTAGTTACCATAAAAAAGAAGAGCAACATAAATACAATATCAGGCAATGCCGCAGTTGATATAGCTGGATCCTTTCTTTTTTTACCTTTTGAAAATTTAGACATAATAACTTTTATTGAACTGATCTATTTTTTTCTTTCATTATCTTTTTAGGATATACCTGTCTTATCGCTGAAATCTTCTGTTTATCACTCTCCACTTTATCATTCAATCTTTCAAAAGAAACTCCAAATTTATCTTGGCATAAACTATCTCTTAAAGAATTAAGTCCTTGCATAATCTGATCTAAAACACTCATGTAGGTTACATATGTAGTAGAATTATCTAGCTGAATAGATACTGTAGCATTATTTGGCAGAGTTTGAAATCCACTTCCAAAAGCAACACAAGCATCTAATCTTCTTGTCCATGCGTCTTGTTCTATCTTAAATAATGGAGCATCTGGATATACATTTAATGCATTTTCTAGAGACTCTAAAGTATCTTCACAAATTTTTCTAGTAACTTCAATATAAGATGGCTGATTAGCTGTTCCATCTTTATGTTGGTAAAACTTTTTTACAGCATTTTGAATATCAGTAATTTCAGCAAATTCACCTTCAATACCTATTTTATCATTTTTGTTTGCCATAATTTGAAGAACATTTCTTTCGTTTAAAAGAAATTCAACATCTGACTTTTGCGGTAATCTTTCTTCATGAACTTGAGGCAAATTCATCGTAGTAGTAATAAGAAAGAAAATCAAAAGCAAGAAGGCGATATCTGCCATCGATCCAGCATTAATTTCTTCAACCTCTCTTTTAGCCATTACTTTATAAATTTAACTAGAGAACCACCAATCCATCCAAGAATTGCAATAGATGTCAAAATAATGGTAGCATTAATTGCAGTACTTGCCAATTTCATGTCTGAACCACTATCTCCTTCTGAAAATGCGTATATTAGCACCATGAAAACTGTGAATATTCCAATTCCAGCAAGAGTTCTAATTGCTTTTTTAGAATCAATCAAAATAAAGATATCCAAACGCTGCAACAACTAATCCAGATGCTAAATAAATAATGAACATCGAAAAATTAATTAATGTAGATACATCGCTCCATAAAGTTTTTTCTTTTTCTAAAGAAATCTCTGAAGTTCTATTTGACAAATGAGCATTAAGTTCAGTAGCAGTCATTTCATTAGCCAAACCCTGGCTCTTAGCCTCTACAATAGCCCATTGCTTTTGTTGTTCGTAACTCATTTCTGCAGGATTGTCGTCATTCATAACCCATACTGTGAAGAGTATTCCAAGAAAAACAATAGAATAGGTTACTAATTTAGTAATTAAGTTTTGTTTGTTATTTTCCATTTCTAGAAGCTTAATTTAAAGATTATTTTCCCAATTTATGGTTAACCAACACATCGATTAAAGAAATTGAAGCATCTTCCATTTGATTTACTAAAGAATCTATTTTTGATACTATGTAGTTGTAAAAAATCTGAAGGATAATGGCTACAATCAGACCAGAAACAGTAGTAATTAGGGCAACTTTTATACCTCCAGCTAACTCGTCTGGTTTTGCTTCCCCCTTCAATTCAATAATATCAAAAGCCTGAATCATTCCTATAACCGTCCCCATAAAACCTAACATAGGAGCAAGTGCAATAAATAATCCTATCCAAGAAAGGCCTCTTTCTAGTAATCCCATTTGAACTCCACCATAGGCGATTACTGATTTCTCAACCATTTCAACTCCTTCTGAACTTCTCTCTAAACCTTGAAGAAAAATACTAGCTACTGGGCCACGAGTGTTTCTACAAACTTCCTTGGCAGCCTCAACACCGCCATTGGAAAGAGCATTTTCAATATCTTCTAAAAGTTGTTTTGAATTGGTAGTTGCAAGGTTTAAATAAATAATTCTTTCAATTGAAAGAGCTAGACCCAAAATCAATGCTATTAAAACAAAGGACATAAAAAGTGGACCACCTTCAATAAATTTTAATTTTAATGCTTGTGAAACAGAAGTATCTTCTTCTGGAATTGACTCCGATTCCATTTCACTTGTTTCTGGCTCCTTAACTTCTAAGGTCTCAGTTTCTACAACTTCTTCAATTAATGAAGAATCAGGTGTTTCACTCATTTCTTGAGTTGTGTCTGTATTTATAGTTTCTGCTGAATCGTTCTGTGCTGATAAGGGATTTAAAATAAATAATCCTAAAAATCCTAAAATAAAAATTACTTTTTTCATGTTAAATTTATATGACTTGTTTTAAGTTTTGACTTTTGAAGTGGCCAAATTACAAAAAAATATAGCTTTTTTATTAAAATAATATTTAATCTTATTTAAAAATTAATTATTCTGATATCTCGCCTGCAATATTCGTTAATAAAACCTTTGTAAATTTATCTTTATCCAATGGGTATTTTTTAATTAACATCATAGATTTTACAATAACAGTTTCTAAGGTCATGTCTCTAACTCCAATAACACCCGCTTTTTTAAGCTGCATTCCAGTTTCATACTTTCCTTGTTCTATTTTTCCCGCTTTACATTGACTAACATTAAGGAATATTTTTTTTGAAGAATTTAAAAACTCCTCAAGTTCATTTTCTATTGGCAGATTACCAGATCCATAGCTCATTAAAACTACAACTTTTGAAGAATTGCTACGTATTGATTTTACAACATTTTTAATTATAATTCCGGGGTAAAAAAACACTATATTAATACTAGGTTCAAATCCTTTTTCATACTTTATTTTCTTAATCTTATTTTTTAGTAAATAATTTAGATTGAAATTTATCTCCACCCCAATATCTGCCAAAGAAGGATAATTATAAGATTTAAAAGCATCAAAATGGTCGGAACTAACTTTGGTTGTTCTGTTACCTCTGAATAATTGATTTTCAAAATAGATAGCCACCTCCTTAACTATGGATAAATTGTTACGCTTCTTCGAAGCAATTTCTATAGCAGTAATAAGATTTTCCTTACCGTCAGTCCTTACCTGCCCAAGAGGAAGTTGTGAACCCGTTAATATGATGGGCTTTATCAAGTTTTGAAACATTAAACTCAAAGCACTAGCAGTGTAAGACATTGTATCAGTCCCGTGTAATACTACAAAACCGTCAAAATAATCGTAATTTTTAAATATTTCGTCTCCAATTTGGGTCCAAGATTCAAAATTCATATTGGAAGAGTCAAGTGGATTTTCAAAAGCTATTGTTTCAATCGTGCAGTTTAATTTATTAAGCTCTGGCACTTCCATTGTTATTTGATCAAAATTAAAAGGCTTTAGAGATGATTCTACAGGGTTTTCAATCATGCCTATTGTTCCACCAGTATATAATAAAAGTACCTTGGATTTTTTCATGAAATAAATATTGGGGAGATTACAAGAAGTCCATCTAGCACAAATAAATAATAAAGTTCACTTTTCATTTTTAAAGAAGGGATTAAAACTAAGTTAGTCATAATCATAAAAAAACAAACTAGATAATTGGAAAGGTATAATGCAAAAAAAAACAAAGATAGAATACTCAACTGAGAAATAATAAACTAGCTATTATTGAAAATTGAGGAATTGTATAAATTTTTTTTTTGTCTATTGTCATGTCTCTAATGTCAAAGGGTATTGTGATTGCAAATACATATATAAAAATGATGAAAGTAATATTCCAGTTAAAAATGCTACTAGAAATTAGTTGAGGCAATGCACAACAAGTCCAGCTCCAACAAAAAGAAATAATTAAAATTTTAAAAAATGGAATGTTTCTAATTTGGAATTTACTTGAAAAAGCATTTCTGTAAAAAAAAACTAAACCAAAAAAAGGAATAGAAATTATAATTAAATAAATATTCATAATGTAAAATGATAGAAACACAGAAATTAAAAACGAAACAAAAACTATCCACTTTATGAGTTTATTATTGGATTGGCACCAAAGAATTTGATTGAAACGGTGATTGTGTATGACTCTTTGTGAAATATTTTGCAAATTGTATCCAAACAAAGTGGAAAAGAACACCAGGATTATCACCAGCAAATCAACATCTGATTCTGTGTAAAAATAGGTGCTTAGAACAACTCCAACAGCACCTAATGAAATCCAGACATTAGAAAAAACAATAAATTCTATTACTTTTTTTAGTTGCAAAAACTAACTGCCTAAAATATTATTTGTAATTAATGCAATTACAACCCCTAAAACACTTCCAGAAGAAGAGCCAATATAATTTTTGGTCTTTTTAACTGAGTGAAACCCTTTTTTAAATTGATTTTCTAAAATAGCTTGATCTTTCAAATCTTCTTTCTTTAGGTTTTTTGTTCTAATTATTAAAGTGCTAATGACTGGAACAGCTATTACCAAACCAGAATTAGATTTATTAAAAACCCCACCTTGATAGCTGTCTAAAACACCTATAGATATTCCTGAAATTATTCCCATTATAAAGTGTTTTATTGGTTGGAATGTATTTTTAGCTTTTCTCTTTCCTAAAACATACTGCTCCATATGTTCTTTAGACAAAAGATTTCCGATGGAAGAATCAGGAACATAGACCCAGTTTTTGTTTAGGGTTGGTGTACTATAAAAAAGCACATCTGCATTTGGGTAAATTTTAAATATCCAAATATCTTTTTTGTTTTTTTTCTGATAACCAGCTAGGTGATCTTCTTTAATTTCAAGTAACTTAAGATTTATAGTGTCTCCTGAAAGAAGGTGAATTGTTATGTCTTGTAAGTCGCTATTTTTATCTTGGGCATTAGATTCAAATGTTGTGAAAAAGAAGAAAATTAAAATGATTAATAGTTTTTGTAATTTTTTGTTCATAAAATAAAATTAAACAATTTGTCAACATTATATAGCGAAACAAGTTCTATATATATATTTGCTACTATAAATAATTGTTATGGATATAAATTCTTTTGAAAACAGACATATTGGTGCAAATCAAGACGATATTAATAAGATGTTAAATACAATTGGTTTAGGGTCTGTTGATGAGTTAATCCATCAAACAATTCCGAATTCAATTTTAAAAAACAGTCCTTTAAAAATTAGTGATGCAATAACTGAAAATGACTACTTAATCAAATTAAAAGAAATTGCTGACTTAAATAAAAATTTTGACAATTATATTGGCCAAGGTTATTACGGTACACTTACTCCAAGCGTTATAAAAAGAAATATTTTATGTAATCCGGGCTGGTACACAGCATACACTCCTTATCAGGCAGAAATTGCTCAAGGAAGATTAGAAGCGCTTTTAAATTTTCAAACTTGTGTAACCGAACTCACTGGGATGGAAATAGCAAATGCGTCTCTTTTAGATGAATCAACTGCAGCTGCAGAGTCTATGTTGATGTTTTTTCACATGAGATCAAGGTCTCAAGTCAAATCTAATGTGAAGAAATTTTTTGTTAGCAACGACCTATATTTACAGACCATAGATGTAATTACTGCAAGAGCAGAGCCACTTGGAATAGAAATTGTTTTTGGAGATGCGAATTCAATAGATCTATCCAATGAATTCTTTGGTGCAATTGTACAATATCCAAATGCTTACGGTGAAATTTACGACTATAGTGAGTTTACTTCTTCTGCTAAAAATTTAGACATTCAAGTTTCTGTAATAGCTGATATAATGAGTCTTGTTTTGCTTAAAAGTCCCGGAAGTTGGGGAGCAGATGTCGTTGTTGGATCTACCCAAAGATTTGGAGTTCCTATGAGCTATGGCGGGCCTCATGCTGCATTTTTTGCATGTAAAGATTCTCACAAAAGATATATTCCAGGTAGAATTATTGGAGTATCCTTAGACGTTCATGGAAATCCAGCATTAAGAATGGCTCTTCAAACAAGAGAACAACATATAAAAAGAGGAAAGGCAACTTCTAATATTTGTACAGCTCAGGCCCTTTTGGCAGTTATGGCTAGTATGTATGTTGTCTACCATGGTCCAAAAGGTTTAAAAAACATTGCAGAAACAATTAGACAAAAAACATCTAGTCTAAAACAAGCTCTAATAAGTTTGGGATTTGAAATAAATAATTCCAACCATTTTGATACTATTTCCTTTAAAGAAGACTTAAGTTCCTTAAAGTTACACTTAGAAAAAAATGAAATTAACGTTGGTTATTATAAAGATGTTGTAACAATTTCTGTAGATGAGACAAGTAGTTGGGATAGTCTCACTAGACTAGCAAATATTTTAGGGGAATTTAAAAACTCCAATTCAATAGTGAAACTTGAAAAAGAAATAGACAAACCTCTTTTTTTACCAAAAAATAATTCAATTCTAGAGCAAAACGTCTTTAATTCTTATCATTCTGAGACAGAAATGATGAGATATATTAAAAAACTTGAAAATAAAGATTTATCGCTTGTTCACGGCATGATTTCTCTTGGTTCTTGTACAATGAAGTTAAATGCAGCAACTGAAATGGAACCTATTACTTGGCCTGAATTTGCAAATTTACATCCGTTTAGTCCTGTAAATCAGACGCAAGGGTTTCAACAAATATTTAAAGAGTTGGCGGAAGATTTAAGTGAAATAACTGGTTTTGACCAAGTTTCGCTTCAACCAAATAGTGGTGCTCAAGGTGAGTATAGTGGACTTATGGTAATAAGAGCTTATCATATATCAAATAATGAAGGACATAGAAATATATGTCTAATTCCTACGAGCGCTCACGGAACTAATCCTGCAAGTGCAGTTATGGCTGGAATGGAAGTTGTTTTGGTCAAATGCGATGAACTTGGAAATATTGACATAGAAGATCTCAGGGAAAAAGCTTCACGTCATGCTGATAATCTTTCGGCCTTAATGGTTACTTATCCATCTACACATGGAGTTTTTGAAAAAGACATTATAGAAATTACTACTATTATACACGAATTTGGAGGACAAGTCTACATGGATGGTGCCAATATGAATGCTCAAGTTGGTCTTACTTCTCCAGGGCTAATTGGAGCAGATGTATGCCATTTAAATCTTCACAAAACTTTTGCCATTCCTCATGGAGGAGGTGGACCAGGAATGGGACCAATTGGGGTTGCAAAACATTTATCGCCATTTTTACCTGGTAATCCAATTATAAAAACTGGTGGATCTCATGGAATTAAAGCAATCAATGGTGCTCCTTGGGGAAGTGCTTTAATTTTGATAATTTCTTACGGATATATAAAGCTTCTAGGAGCTAAAGGATTAAAGAAATCAACCGAAATTGCTATTTTAAATGCTAACTATTTACAATCCAAATTGAAAGACCATTTCGATGTGCTTTATTGTGGTCCTAGTGGTAAAGTTGCTCATGAAATGATTCTTGATTGTAGATCCTTTAAAAAAGATTCAGGAGTTGAAGTTGAAGACATTGCAAAAAGATTAATGGACTATGGCTTTCATGCGCCAACAGTTAGTTTCCCAGTTGCAGGAACATTAATGGTAGAACCAACTGAAAGTGAATCACTCAAAGAATTAGATAGATTTGCAGAGTCGATGATTGGTATTAGAAATGAAATTAGAGAAATTGCTAACGAAAGTTATGATGAAGTTGACAACGTACTAAAAAATGCTCCTCATACTGCATTTCAAGCAGTAGATGAAAATTGGAATCACAAATATTCAAGAAGAAAAGCAGTTTATCCAAATCTAAATCAAATAAATAACAAGTTTTGGCCTCCAGTAGGGAGAGTAGATAATGCATATGGAGATAGAAATTTAATTTGTAGTTGCCTACCTTTGGAAGAATATGAAAAACAAAACGAAGTAATTGAAAAATAAAAAAGAATAAAATGAGAAAAACACACTTAACTATAATTTACTTTTGCATTTGCAGTATTTTTAATGCTCAATTAAAATCGGATAAAAATTTTAACTCTTGTGATTTCAAACCACTTGTTAATCAAAATTTAAATTTTTCTAAATCTAGTTTTGACACCATAGCCTATAACACTTTTGATGATGTTACAGATTGGACAATTAGTGCTCCAAATTTACAAGGCCAATGGGAGGTTGTAACTTCAACACCTGCAGACGTTGTAAATTACATGGCTGCTATGGCTTCTAGTACAGCTTCAGATGGATTTGCTGTTTTTAATGGAATTCAATATTTACTTAACGCCAGCGTGGACTTTCAAGATGCGGCAATAGAACTAAATGACACTCTTGACTTAAGTAATTACCCAAGTGTTACATTAGAATTTGAACAAATGTATAGAGCGTTTAATTATGATAAAACTTTTGTAGAATTATCTACTGATTATGGTACCACCTGGACATCTATTGAGCTCAACGATCAAGTTACTACCAATGATCCAGCTATTCAAGAACTAGTTGGAATTAACATCTCATCCTACGTTGGTGGGCAACAAGGGGTTAAAATAAGATTTAGATGGACAAGCGATAGTGACGATGATTCTTTTGGTTCTGGATATGCTTGGTTAATTGATGATTTAAAGGTAACAGTTCCACCAGAAAATGACATTCAAAATGTTTCATCCTGGATTTTTGGAGAGAATAGTGGAGGTGCCGAGTATGGTAGAACTCCAATTTCACAAGTAGAGCAAAATTACTTTATAGGTTCTTCAGTTTATAATTATGGATCTATAGATCAAACAAATGTTGTTTCCAACGGAAACTTCACAGGAGCAACAACTATTACAAGTTCAACCACTGGCTCTTTAATTGCAAGCGACTCTACAGAAGTTATTGAAAGTCTGAATCCTGTTAATTTTTCGGTAGGTAATTATACAGGTTCTGTAACGGTAACATCTATGGGAGATACTTTAGGTTCTGGGAATTTTGACGACAATACCTATTTAAGAAATTTTGAGATAACCAATGATATCTATTCCTTAGATGGACTTGGCAACCATCCAGCAGATTATGAAGCCATTGGGTCCTTAGGTTCTAATTCTTGGTCAGATGCTTCAGACGGGTTAGTTTGTGGCACTTATTATCCACTTATACAAGAAGAAATTTTGAACTCTGTTAGAGCTTACATTACAAGTTCTACAGAAGCTCAAAGTGAAGTAATTTTGTACATCCTGGATTCATTAAGTTTTGCAGGTGGTCTATTTAGCAACTCGCTTTTCACTTCAGAATTGTATACTGTTACTGCACAGGATGTAAATAATGGGTATATTGATATTGCTGTTGCAAACAATATTGGATGGGATCCTATTAATAATACTTCTACATGGGAAAATGTTACTTTGGGAATAGGTGGATACTATGCTGCAATAGAATTGTATAGCGGAGGAAATACTTACGACATAAGAATTTTAGATGACAATACTGTTGGGCAACCGGCGTGGTCAAGCGCAATATGGTACCCAGCACCCACTAGTACATTTTATTCAAATGGAAATGCATTTGCAATTAGAATGAACTTTGGAGCTAGTGTAGATTTAGTAGAGAATTCAGCTAACAAATTGCGTGTTTTTCCAAATCCATCTAAAGAATTTGTAAATATTAAATTAGAAAACAACTTACCAAGCGAGTTAATATTAATGGACATTTCGGGTAAAATTATTTTAAAAAAAATATTTACAAATAGCTTAAATATTAATCTATCTAACCTGAATAATGGAATTTATTTCCTTTCTGTAGCCAATAATTCTCAAATTATTACCGAAAGAGTTAATGTTATAAAATAGGATTTTAGTGGAATAAGTTTTGTTTAACCTCACAGCGAAATAGTTAAATATTTCATTTAAATAAACTATTTTTTTCTTATTATTGTTTTATAAACTTAATGACAATAAAATGAAAAAAATTTACTTATTACTCTTTTGCATAACTACTAGTTTTTTAGCAAGTGCACAAAGCTCTTCGAGTCAAATGTCTAAAAAATATGAATTTATAGAAGAAAGAATTAAACCTGACTTCTCAAGCCAACCTAAAGGTGTAGTGCTTTGGGAAAATCAATTTGACAACTGCAAGTGACTGGGTTACTGATAACAGTTGTTCTTATGCAGCTTACAATATAGTTGGCGGTTATGATTACACCAACCAAACTCCAATCACTTCAACTTCAGCTTGTACAGGTACGGGTACTGCTGCTACAGACCCTGGAACAGGAACTACAGCTCAGTGGAGATTCGAAACAGATGCTAACTTAATACCTGTTGGTGCTCTTGCGCCGTTTGGCTCTGCTTCGGCATCTAATGGTTTTCTATTTATAAATTCTGATGCATGTGGTGGTGGTGATGGTGACGGTACGCCAATATATGTTACTGCAACAATTGCAACTCCTATAGATTTAACTGGCGAAAATAGTGTTGTTTTGTCTTTCTCTCATAATTATAGATGGTGGCAAGATACTAGAGGGGTAAGAGTTTCTGGAGATAATGGTGCTACTTGGGTTCAGTATGAAATTACTAATAATTCTGGCTATCCTAACGATCAAAATTCTGGAAATCCTGAAATTACAAGCATTGATGTTTCATCAGATGTTGGTGGACAATCTCAAGTTTTAGTACAGTTTTATTACGAAGACAATGACTTTTGGGCTTGGTACTGGGCTGTAGATGATGTTAAAATATCTAGAAAAGATTTAAATAACATTCAAGCGAATTCTTCATGGATTTATGGAGAAACTCATTATGGTGCTGAATACGGAAGAGTTCCAATTACTGAAATTGATGCGAGCTGGGTAGTTGGTGCACAAGTAACCAACGATGGTGTTAATGACCAAACAAATGTTACTTTAAATGCTGATTTTGGTTCTTTCAGCACTACTTCTTCACTTGGAATTGTTGAATCAGATTCTTCATCAGTTATTGAATCGTTGGAGCCTTTAAATCTTACAGCTGGAACGTACCAAGGTACTTTTACAGTAAGTTCAGATTCTGACCAAGTAGGTGGTGCAAATTTTGGAGACAATACTTATGAAAGGAACTTTGAAATAACTAGCGATGTTTACTCTCTAGATGGTATTGGATTACACCCAGCAGGTTATGAAGCTCTTGGATCCCTTGGAAGTAATTCTTGGGCAGATGCTGCAGATGGATTAGTTTGTGGCACTTACTATAACTTAAAGCAAACTCAAGTTTTAAATTCTGTAAGAACTTATATCACATCAACCTCGGTTGCTCAAGCTGAAATTATTCTCTACATTATTGATTCTTTAAGTTTCTCCACTGGAGCTTTTGGGAATGCAACCTATACATCTGATTTGTATACTTTAACTGCAACTGATGTTGCCAATGGGTACTTTGATTTATCAATAGCAACACTTTCTGGATGGGACCCTTCAACTAATAGCAATACTTGGGAAAACTTAACTTTAAGTGCAGGTGGTTATTACTTGGCTGTTGAATTATTCAGTGGTGGTGGTACTTACCATGTAAGAATTGTAGATGATGCAACTGTTACACAGCCTGCATGGTCAAGTGCAATATGGTATCCAGCACCTACTAGTACATTTTATTCCAATGGTAATGCTTTTGCAATCAGAATGAATATGGGAGCAAATGTTGGAATAAATGAAAATGTTGCTAATGAAGTTTCTATTTACCCAAATCCAACTTCTGATGTTTTAAACATCTCTACAAATTCTAATGATTTGAGCGAGTTAACTGTTAAAGACATTACTGGAAAAATAGTACTAAATCAAAAGTTTAACAATAAGATTACCATTAGTACTGAAAATTATTCCAAAGGGGTTTATTTAATTAATGTCAAAAATAATCTTGGTACAGTTTCAGAAAAGATATCGGTAAGATAATTTAATGTATAGGTATTATTTGCAAAATACAAAGGGGAGTTTACTCCCCTTTTTTTATGCTTTGTAGCTAAAAAAAGTTTTTTTTAGAGGATTATTTTCATACATTTAAGATTATTAATAATTTAAATTCATGATATGAAAAAACTAATACTAAGTACATTCATTTTATTATTTGGTTGTGCAAGCGCCTTCGCTCAACAAATTGAGTTCACAATTGAAGCTCCTGCTTCGATTGCTGGAGCTTATGGTTTCAGTTCAACTAATGATGTTGCAGGATGGGGTAGCCCAGATTTAACTGATACTTCAAACGCTGTAACAGATACTTTAATGTTTGTAGAAGATGGTACTACTGGTACCAATCCCCAAGGAAATCCAATCTCTCAAGAAGGTTGTTTTCCATTAATCAATGATTTAACAGGTAAAATTGCTGTTATCTGGAGAAACACTTGTCAATTTGGAACTAAAATTCAATTTGCAGAACAAGCAGGTGCCAGAGCTGTAATAATTATTAACAGAGAACCAGGATTGGTAAATATGGCTCCAGGAGATAGTGGAGCAGTATGTACCATACCGGCAATTTTTGTTGAGGACGCAACAGGTGCTATTATAACTGCTGAAATGGCTAACGGCCCAGTTGTTGCATTTATAGGTTCAAGAAATTTCGACAACAATTTATCTGTTACTGCTGCTGATGTAATTCTTCCAGAAGCAACTTCAACACCTTCTGCATTAGCACAAGATAATTCAGAATACGAAGTACAAGTTGGAAGTTGGGTAGTTAATTCAGGAAATATTGACAATAATGCTGTTTTAAACGCAACAATAACATCTGGTGGTACTACTTTGTATGATCAATCTACTGCGCCTACTCCAATACTAGCTGGTGATAGTGCATATTTTTCTTTACCTACTTTTAGTCAAGCATCTTACAGTACTGGAATGTATAACTTAACTTACAGTGTAGATACTACTGGTGACGAATTTCAATCTGATAATTCTGTAAGTGCTGATTTTCACATAAGCAATACAAAGTTTTCCAACGTTCCTTTAGACACTAATGAGAATATGGTATTAAGTCCTTTTTACAGACCAAACAGTGCTACTGGGAGTGTAAGTGTTTGTGCTCCATTTATGGACCCAAATGCAAGTAGAATGGCTGCAATGGGATTAAGTTTTGCTGCTGTAGTAAGTGGTGGAGATTTATCCAATAGGTATTTTACGACTTATGCTCACGAGTGGGGAGATGTTTTTGCAGACTTAGATGATCCTGCGGCTGCTATAAGTATTATCAACACTATTGGGACTGGAGAATTTACTTATCCAAATGACTCTGCATATCAAGAAGTTTATGTGCCGTTTACAGACCCCGTAACCTTAGTGGATAACCAAAGATATTTGTTCTGTGTTAACACATTTGACACGGACGTTTATATTGGTTTTGACGATAAATTAGACTACAATCAGAACATGAACAATGTTTATAAGCAACCTGTAAGTTGTGTTGAAAATAATGGTTCATGGTTTTTAACTGGATTTGGTTCTGATGTTACTGCAGGTATTTCAGTAGAGCTTACCACCAACTTAAATGTTGAAGACAATGAATTGTCAAATATTGATGCTTATCCTAACCCAGCTAATGATATGGTAACTATTCCATTAAATGGTTTCGTTGGGAATGGTACTGTTAATATTATGGACGTAACGGGAAAAATAATTTCTAGTAAAACAGTTAATGCAAGTAACCTTATCTCAATTGATGTAAGTGATATAGCAAACGGGAATTATATATTTGATTTGAAATTACAAGATGGAAGATCAACTAAATTCAATATTGTAATTAGTAAATAGAAATACTAATATAAAAACTTAAAGGCCTCAAACGAGGCCTTTTTTTTGACTATTTTTTCATCTTTTGCAAGGAATTTAGAAACGTAAACAAAGTCGTATAACTCTTTTACTTTTACGTCTAAAATTTCTTCTTTATTGCCTTCCCACTTTTTAACCCCACCATCAATAAATAGAATGTTTTCACCGATCTCTAAAACAGAATTCATATCATGGGTAATTACAATAGTTGTCATTTGATATTCTTTAGTTATCTCTTGAATTAACTCATCAATAACAATAGCTGTAACTGGATCTAAGCCTGAATTAGGTTCATCACAAAACAAATACTTTGGTTTCATAGATATAGCTCTAGCAATGGCTACCCTTTTCTGCATTCCCCCACTAATTTCAGATGGATATAAAGTGTTTTTATTTAAAATATTTACTCTATTCAAACAAAAATTTACTCTATCAATTATTTCTTCTTCAGTCATCTTAGTAAACATCCTTAATGGAAAAGCAACATTTTCCTCCACGGTTAAAGAGTCAAAAAGTGCGCTTCCTTGAAATAGCATTCCTATTTGTTTCCTAACTTTCTTTTTATCTTTAGATTTTAAACTAGAGAATTTAATGTCATCGTAAAAAACATCACCAATATCTGGCTCTAATAAGCCAACAATACATTTTGTTAAAACTGATTTTCCGGAACCACTTTTACCAATAATTAAATTAGTCTTACCCTTTTCAAAAACAAAAGAAATATCTTTTAAAATTTCTACTCCCGAGAAGGATTTGGATATATTTTTAACGTGAATCAAATCAACATTAATTGAGTTAATATATAATTAGCAAAAAGTATGAAAATACTACTGTAAACTACAGCATTAGTGCTTGCTTTACCGACCTCCAATGCTCCTCCTTTTAGATAATAACCGTAATAACTAGAAATACTGGTGATTATAAAAGCAAAAACTATCGTTTTTGTAAGTGCATAGCGAATGAAAACAAAATTGTCCTCAGAAAAATATCTAATTCCTAATATATATTGCTTAACAGGTATTATTTCTGTAAAATAACAAACCAAACCGCCACCAAAAAAACCAAAAAACATGCTGTACATAATTACTATTGGAAAAATAAATAACGCAGCTAAAATCTTTGGTCCTACTAAATATCCTATAGAATTTACTCCCATAACTTCTAATGCATCAATTTGCTCTGTAACTCGCATAGTTCCAAGCTCAGATGCTATATTAGATCCCACTTTACCTGCTAGTATTAAAGAAATTATGGTTGGACAAAACTCTAGAAGCATAGATTGCTTAATTGTAAACCCTACCGTGTAATCTGGAATCCAAGCAGATTCTATAGCAGTTGCAGTTTGAATCACTAGAACAGCACCCATAAAAGCGGACATTAGAGAAACTATAAATAATGATTTCACCCCTAACTGGACAACTTCATCTATAAACCTTCTCCAATAAACACTAAATTTTTCAGGCTTGAAAAAGATGTGGTAAAGCATGAACATATATTTACCTAAATTTCTTATCATATATTTATATTAACCAAAATAAACAATAATAATTGTGAATCCATAAATGCAATCATTAATTTTGGAAGAATTCTATTAATGAAAAAAAGTATGGTTTTAAAATATAGCCTAATATTATTGCTTTTGCTAAGCATTTTGAGCTGTAGCGTACTGAAGAAAAAGAAAAATTGCGATTGTCCAGAATGGTCTTATTACAAAAATGAAAAACCTAACGAATTCACTTAAATCAAAAAAAATGAAAAAGAAAGCAATTATTGTGAGTGGCTACTTCAACCCTATACATAAAGGACATTTAGAATATTTTCACAATGCTAAGGCAATTAGTGAAGAGCTTTTTGTAATTGTCAATTCTGATTTTCAAAGAGAATTAAAAGGAAGTAAAGAGTTTCAAGATGAGGAAGAAAGAATGATAATTGTAAGTCAAATTAAAAGTGTAAATAAAGCAATATTATCTGTTGACAAAGACAGAACAGTTTGTAAAACCATCAAAAAAATTGTTGAAGATTTTGGCTATGAATACGAATTTTCATTTGCCAATGGCGGAGATCAAAATAATAGCACGATTCCTGAAAAACCAATTTGTAAAGAATTAGGGGTAGCCCTAATAGATGGACTGGGAGACAAAATTCAATCCTCAAGTTGGTTACTTAATAAATGACGATTTTACAGCTATGACATTATCACAATTTAAGTAAGTAATTAATTTCATAGTATTTCGACCTTTTAGACTTAGACATACTCACTGTATTGTCTGAAATAATTATTTTATCTAAATTAAAAATCCTTATACATATAAGACCATTATTATCATAGTAACAGCTTTTAATTCTTCTACAATTTCACAAATCTATTCTGGAATATCCACTTTATACATATCATACTAACAAAAATAATTTATCTTAAAACAACTTTTCTTTCTGAATCAAGTCTTAAAAGTATAAAAACCATTAATCCAAAAGAAAAAATTGCAGACCCACCCTTACTAAAGAAAGGTAGAGGTATGCCAATAACTGGTGCTAAACCTATAACCATAGCAATGTTTATCATGAAATGAAAAAACAAAATACCTGAAACACAATATCCGTAAATCCTTGTGAATTTGCTTCTTTGCCTTTCTGCAATTAGAATCATTCTAATCAAAGTAGATAAATACAAAGAAATAAAAATAAATGAACCTAAAAAACCCCACTCTTCCGCTAAAACACAAAATATAAAATCTGTATTTTGCTCTGGAACATGCTTGTACTTATCATTACTTAAAGTTCCTTTTAAATACCCCTTTCCCAAACCCTCTCCTGAGCCAACTGCAGAAAGAGCCTGATATATATTATAACCTGCACCTTTTCTGTCTTCTTTGATGCCAAACATGATCTGAAAACGAGTTCTGTGTCTTTCACTAAAAACAGAATCGTAAACATAATTAATACCACCAGAAATAGACAATCCAAGAAGAGTAATAATTATTAATCTTTGAATTTTTTTCTTTCTATATCTAGGCAAAACAAAATATCTGATAATTATAAAAGAAAAAATAAAACCAAGAATAAGAATAAGACCAAAAAATATATTTCCTGAAATAGCATTACCTGCAAGGTGAAATACAGAATTTGAAGCTTTTAGAAAAATTCCTACTACAGCAATTAAGACTGTGAAAAGACCAATTAGCAAGAAATTTCCTGAAAGGCCTTCTCTGTACAAAACGAAAATAAAACAAGCAAAAACTAACATGGTTCCAGGGTCGGGCTGAACTGCTATTAGTAAAGCTGGAATAATTATCATGAAGAATGCTTTTAACTTGGTTCTGAATTCTTGAAATCTTGAACCTACATCACTCAATAGTTTAGCTATAGATAAACTTAAAGTTAGCTTAATGAATTCGGATGGTTGAATAGAGAAACCGCTAAAATAGAACCAAGATCTAGCACCTTTAATAGGGGGCATTAGCAAAACTAGAATTAATAAAAGCAAAACAAATCCGTAAGTGAAGTACGCTGTATTTTTAATGAAACTTCCATCCAGTAAAAGAATAAAAAAACCTATAAAAAGGGTGATAATTATCCAAACAAATTGTTTCCCATAATTTGCGGACCAAAAATCAGTTTGGATATTTAGTCCTTTAAAAGTACTTGAATACATGATAAAATATCCAATTACAGATAGTAACAAATACATTATTAGCAATGGCTTGTCAATATTTCTCCAAATGGATAAATTTCTATACTTCATTTGAAATCAGTATTTGGATTTAAAATAACAGCTTGGCTAATTTGATTTACTTTTTCAATAGACTTTTTAGAAAGAGAACCTTTTATAAATGATTCCATCATTAGACTAGCAATTGGAGCAGCCCATTTGCTTCCCCAGGTGCCATATTCAACATAAACTGCAATTGCAATTTTAGGATTGTCCATAGGTGCAAATGAAATAAAAACTGAATGATCGTTAAAAGTCTTATTTTCAACAGTTCCTGTTTTCCCACAAACTTCAATACTATCAATTCTAGCATTTCTTCCTGTTCCCTTATTAACAACTTCGTTCATAGCTTTCACTACGACTTCAAAATGCTTTTTATCAACACATGTTCTATGCTTAATTTTAAATTTTTTAAGTATGTTTTCATTTGCTATTTTTTTAATAACGTGAGGCGTATAATAATATCCCCTATTTGCTATAATAGAAGCTAAATTTGCCATTTGAATTGGTGAAACACCTATTTCTCCTTCGCCAATACTATTGGAGTAAATAGTACTAAAAGCCCATCTTTTTTTACCGTACCATTTGTCATAAAAATCAACATTAGGGATAAAACCACTTTTCTCCTCAGGCAAGTCTATGCCGAGAGGATCTCCAAAACCAAATGTTTTTATATTTTGCTCCCAAATTGCTAAGCCTTCTCTACTAGTTTGAAAAACGTTTTTTGAATTATCTTTCATTATCAATCTTTTATAAACTTGAAAAAAATAAGGATTGCAGCTATGTTTAATTGCTTTAGTCAGGTTGTCAGGCCTCTCATGGTTGTGGCAGCCAATAATGTTTTTATTGCAAGAAAATCCAGTTTCAGGAAGAATTACTCCATCATCTAAAGCAATTAATGCTTGAACCAGCTTGAAAATAGATCCTGGTCTGTACTTGTCATTGTATACTGGTCTATTAATTAAGGGCTTTAAACTATCATTTTTTTTAAAAATCTTGAAATTCTCTGAAAAATCTCTTCCTGTTAAACTTGAGGGATTATAGCTAGGGGCAGATACCATTGCTAAAACTTCACCAGTTGATGGCTCAATTGCAACAATTGACCCAATTTTATTTTCCATTAATTTTTCTCCTAACTTTTGCAATTCAATGTCTAAAGTTGTGTAAAGGCTCCTTCCTGGCTTGGGAGGTTTTTTATTAACTGTTTCTATTTTATTACCCGCATAATCTTTTAAATAATTTATATTTCCTCTTTCACCCCTTAATAGTAGCTCATACTCTTTCTCAAGACCAGTAATTCCAATAAAATCATTTTTAGTATAGAAAAAATCGCCTTGCGCTTTTGTATTTTTAAATTGATTTTCATCAATTCTTCGGATGTAACCCAATAAATGAGCTGCAATTGGGTTAGGATATCCTCTGTCAATTTTTGGTTTTGCAAAAACAGAATTAATCTGCCCTAAATACGGAGAAATCTTTGCATGTTCTTGCTGAGTCATGGACTCAATAAAAACGGAAGGCTTATAAGGAACGTTATATCCAGAAGATGCATTTTTAATGATTTCTCGGAAATCGTTATTACTTAAATTAAAAAGTTTACAAATAGCGGATGAGTCTTTTAGCTTTATAATTGAAGGATGAATATAGATGTCATATATAGTTTCTGCTCCTACTAAGAGTTGATTATTTCTATCATATATAAAACCTCTAGGAGGTTGGATATTTTCTGTTTTTGAAGTTATTTGCTTTGCTCTCTCTGACCAGTCCTTATTAATAACCTGAATATAGAAAAGTCTAAAAGAAAAAATTAGTCCTACAGAAATTATAATAAGTATAACTACCCATTGTCTATTTTTGAAAGGATCCATTATTTTTTAAAAATAAATAAGTACTGTAGAAAAACTAAAAAGACCAAAGCGGAAAGAGTATTGATAAATGCTCTAAAAAATAATATTGGTAAATTATTAAATGAAAATTGCTCCAAGAGAAAAAAGATAAGATGGTATAAGAATATAGAAATTCCAAAAAATAATAAATACCTAACCAGCCCAATGGTAAACATATTAAGCTCAACATCTTTTTCAATGTCCTCTTTCGAGGATATAGAATATAAAAATGTTGGTTTTAAAAAGGTGATGATCAAAAGAACTGAAGTATTAAGACCAAGAGTATTTCTAAAAATGTCTGTTATAAAACCTAAAAAAAAAGCATAAATTAATAAGTTAATAACAGTTGTGTCTAGTTTCATCTTCAAAATAAAAAAACAGATGATTATAGGTGAAAAGTAAGAGGAATAGATTCCAAAATCTAAATAGTCAATAAAGAAAATTTGAGCGACTATCAATCCTATAAACCAAGCGATATTTCTGAATTTTAAAATCATTTTTTAATAAGATGTTGTTTTATTTCTTCTGCTGTCTTATTGAAAACAATAAAACCAATTTTAGCTCTTGAAAAATCTTCCTCATTTTTTAATTTTATATCTAAGGTTTGTTGCTCGATATTTTCTTTTATTTCTATTACTTTCCCGATTTTTACTCCACCCGGGAACAATCCTTCAGCACCAGATGTAATAAAGTAATCTCCTAATTTTACTTTGGTGTAAATAGGAATATTTTTAACAAATATATTTTGGTAGTTATTCTCTTCAGGAACCCATATTAAATCTCCCCAACTATTGCTGTTTTCGTGAAGTACTTTCAATCCGAAATTTGGATTGATTAATGGTCTAATTGTCGCGTAATTATCTGTTACATTTTTAACAATTCCTAAAATACCTTTAGTTCCAATCAATCCCATTTTTTCTTTGACACCACTTTTTTTGCCAGCATTTACTATTAAAAAATTTTCATAATATTTGAATTGAGAATTAATCACTTTGACCTCCTTGAATAAAAAGTTTTTTTGATAAATAGTATCCTCAGATTTTATAAATTTTCTGCCAACAACCATGTCTTGATTTAAAACTTGGTTTTTTAAACTAGAATTTTCTTTTAGTAAATCGTTATTGATCTCTCTTAAAGAGAAATAAGAAAACATATTGTATTGAAAATTGTAAAGACTTGATGTAATACTGTTACTTGAACTTAAATAATTATAATGATGGTAGGAATTACGAGAACTAAAGAGAAAAAACAATGAAATGAATTCTAAAAGCAGAAAAAAAAGAAAATTTCTGTATTTCTGAATAAGCAGAATTATATTTCTCATTTAAATAAATTTCTTCTCTATGCCTTAATTAAAAATTGATAATTATCAATGTTTTTAAGAGCAATGCCTGTTCCTCTAGCTACAGCCCTCAAGGGGTCCTCGGCTATGTGAACTGGTAGTTTAGTTTTAATGGATATTCTTTTATCCAAACCTCTTAACATAGAACCTCCTCCGGCCAAATAAATTCCAGTTTTATAAATATCAGCAGATAATTCTGGTGGAGTCATTTCTAATGCACTCAAAATAGCTTCCTCAATTTTTGAAATTGATTTATCCAAAGAATGTGCAATTTCTTTGTAAGAAACGTGAATTTCTTTTGGAATTCCAGTCATCAAATCCCTTCCTCTTACAGCATAATCGTTAGGTGGGTTTTCTAAATTATCTATGGCAGCACCCACTTCAATTTTAATTTGTTCTGCAGTTCTTTCACCAATGAGAATATTGTGTTGTCTTCTCATATATTCTTCAATATCGCTCGTAAAATCATCTCCCGCCACTCTTATAGACTTATCGCAAACAATTCCCCCTAGTGCAATTACAGCAATTTCAGAAGTCCCTCCTCCAATATCAATTATCATATTTCCCATGGGTTCCTCAACATCTACCCCAATTCCAATAGCTGCAGCCATTGGTTCGTGAATTAAATAAACTTCTTTACCGCCAGCATGTTCTGCTGAATCTTGTACTGCTCTTTTCTCTACTTCAGTAATTCCAGATGGTATACAGATTACCATTCTCATAGTTGGTTGAATATATCTACTACCTCCTTTCATCATTTTAATCATTCCTCTAATCATATGTTCTGCAGCTTGAAAATCTGCAATGACTCCATCTTTAAGTGGTCTAATGGTTTTAATGTTCTCATGTGTTTTACCATGCATTTGCTGTGCCTTCTTACCAATTGCAATTACTTTTCCAGTAGTTCTGTCCATAGCGACAATTGATGGCTCATCAACAACTACTTTGTCGTTATTTATAATTAAGGTATTTGCTGTACCTAAATCAATAGCAACTTCTTGTGTAAATACATTGAATAGTCCCATAATTGTAAATTTAATGTTTAAAATGTCTAGTTCCTGTGAATACCATTCCAATATTATTATTGTTGCAATAATCAATTGACAAATTGTCTTTTACAGATCCTCCAGGCTGAATCACCGCATTTACACCTTGATTTCCTGCAATTTCAACACAATCTGGAAATGGGAAAAAAGCATCTGAAGCCATTACAGCATCTTGCAAATCAAAGTTAAAAGTTTTTGCTTTATGTATTGCTTGATTCAATGCATCGACTCTAGATGTTTGACCTGTTCCACTAGCTAAAAGCTGTTGGTTTTTCACTAAAACAATTGTATTTGACTTTGTGTGTTTGGCTAGTTTATTAGCAAAATAGAGATCTTCCATCTGACTAGAAGATGGTGAATGATTGGTTTTTAATTCGAATGAGTCTGTACTTTCTACTGAAATATCTCTCTTTTGGATCAAAGTTCCATTGAGACAAGATCTAACAATTTTATCCGGGAAAATTGTATTGTTTTGTTTTAAAATTATTCTATTTTTTTTACTTTTTAAAATTTCCAAGGCCTCGAGATTAAAACTAGGAGCAATTACCACTTCACAAAATAAATTATTAATAAGAGTAGCAGTTTGTAAATCTATTTCTTTGTTTGAAATTAAAACACCTCCAAAGGCAGAAACCGGGTCTGCTTCTAAAGCCGAACTATATGCCTCTACAAGACTTGGTCGTGAAGCAAATCCACAAGCATTATTGTGCTTTAAAATAGCAAAAGTTGGAATTGCATCTTTAAAATCTTCCATTAACATAATTGCAGAGTCAATATCTAAAAGGTTATTGTAAGAGATCTGTTTGCCATGTAATTGTTTAAAGACATCTTCTAAATTTCCGGAAAACCAACCATCTTGATGTGGATTCTCTCCATATCTGAGTGGAGTGCTTTTAACAGAACCAAAATAAGCATGTATTGCTGTATCGTAAGTGCTAGAAACAGAGAAAGATTCAGTTGCAAAATATTTTCTTTCCTCAAGACTAATTGAAACTTCATCTCTTTTAGAGATAATATCTACTAATTCTTGGTAATGTTCTTTTTTAGACAAGACTGTAACATCTTTAAAATTTTTAGCTGCAGCTCTAATAAGAGATATTCCGCCAATATCAATTTTTTCTATAATTTCTTCTTCACTTGAAGCAGAAGCAACTGTTTTCTCAAATGGATATAAATCAACTACAACTAAATCTATTTCCGGTATTTTATATTCACTTAATTGTAATTTGTCCTCATGATTATTCCTTCGATTTAAAATACCTCCAAAAACCTTCGGGTGAAGGGTTTTTACTCTCCCACCAAGAATAGATGGATAATCAGTTAATTCTTCAACAGGTATTATAGAAATTCCTAGATTTTCAATGAATTTTTGAGTTCCTCCAGTAGAATATATTTTAACCCTTTAGAGTCTAGAATTTTAACCAACTCTTCCAATCCATCTTTTGAAAAAACAGAAATTAAAGCACTTTTAATTGTTCGATTGTTCTCCACAGCTTAATTTATAAATTAATAAGTTTAAAATTATCAACTATATGGTAATAATTCACATAAAAATTTGGGATGTTGATAACTAAACTAATATTGTTCAGAATTAACTAGAAATCAAAGACAAAAAAAATGACATGACAAGTTCGTATCAAAAGTTTAGTAGTTAATTTATAATTTTTACGAGCTCTCTAGATTTTTGAATACAATCACTAACAGAAACTCCATTGAAATAATTGCCAATTAAATGAAAATTAGAATTGCTATTTTTAAAATTCTCAATGGCCTTCAATAAATCAGAATGGTTTAAATTAAATTGTGGAATTCCTTTGGACCATCTGTAATGATTGTCAATGATTGTTTCGCCTTTATGTCCAAGCAAATCTTCTAATTCTTCCAAAATTAATTCCTTGAGTTTAATAGGTTCATTTCACATAAATGTTTCTGTCTTTCACCTCCCAACTAAAACCGTGAATAGCTCTTTATCTTCTGGAGATACATAATCAAAAATTCTACTGTTAAAAAGTATTCCCAAATAACTCTTGTCATCTGAAGGCTTTGTCAAAACCCCAAAACCTTGTTTTTTATTTTGAATATTTTTCTTTTCAAAACCAAAATGAAAAACATCAACTGGACTGTAAATAATTTTATCTAACTCTGTAATTAAAGAACGATCATCAATAAAATTCCTTAAAGAATATGCTGGTACAGAACAAATAATTTCTTTACAAAGTATTTTCCCCGATTCACTAATTATTTCATAGCCATTGTCAGATTTAATAATTTGTTGGGCTTTATAATTAAATACTAATTTATCTCTCCATCGACTCGGCAATTTTAGAAGTCAATTGAGAAAGCCCTTTTGGAAAATTAAATGAATTTATTTTACTTTTTTTATCCTTTTTAGACTTAAGAACTCCCCTTATTATACTTCCATGGGATTGCTCGAGTTTCCAAAGCAATTTGAGGGTATGTTCTGCACTCATTTTTCTGGTATTTCCAGCGTAAATCCCCGTAATAAATGGCTCAATTAATTGGTCATGAAATTCTTTTCCAAATCTTTTTTTGACAAACTCAAAAACCGAAGTATTTTCTTGGTGAGATTTTATAAAGGGTTCTCTTAAAATCCTGATTTTAGAAATAAAAGAAAATAAAGGACTAAAAATAAAGCTAATTGGGTTGAGAGGGATTTTAGTCAATCTGTTTTGGTGTAAAACAAAACGATTTTTATTGCTAGACTCTTTTGGAAACTGAAGTTCTTCCCATAAATTATAATCTTTTATTATTTCCTCAATTGCATCGTTATTAAGAAGAACAGTATTTGGGCCGTTTTCACATATAAAATCATTTTCAATTTTAGTTTGAATAATACCCCCTGGTAAATTACTGGCCTCTAAAATTAAAAAATCACTTCTTTTTTTGGATAAGAAATGTGCTACACTTAAGCCGCATATTCCGGCTCCTATTATTACTGTATTAACTTCTTGATTCATCTAAAAAAAACAGATTATAAAAATAAATAATTTATCAAATTAAAATCTGAGTTTGTACTATAAAAATGATTAACATTTAAAGTAATTTTCATATATGCATATTCAATTGTATATTCGCAAACTTTAATAATATACTGATATGGCAATAATAGGGAAAATAAGAGAGAAATCTGGACTTTTAGTTACAATGGTAGGGCTAGGGTTATTTCTATTTATTATACCAGTTAATGATTTACTACAGCAATTCAACGGAACTGGAAATTCTTCACTAGGATTATTCAACGATAGTGAAATAGACGCAAATGACTGGAAATACTACAATAGAGAAAATAAGACTAGAAACAACTTGAGAATTAACAATCTGAACTCTGGAGGTAACGGTAGCTTAACTAGTGACGAAGAAGACCAGATTAAAATAAATACTTGGAATCAAATGATTTCAGATACAATTTACTTTTTTGAATTTGACAAAATTGGATTGGATGTTTCTGCAGATGAATTAAACCAAGGTCTATTAAACGGTGAAAACCCTCTTCCTTCTTCTCTAAAAGAATTATTTGTAACCAATGGCCTCTACAATAAAGATTCATTTAACATTTGGAAAACCAATAGAATAATTAATTTACCTGACAATCCAGAATCTAAAAGAGATCTTAAAAATAATATTGAAGATCCTTTAAAAAATGAAAGAAAGATTAATAAATATAGTGCAATGGTTAAATATGGTATTTTAGGAACTGTTCAGGAAGCTAAAAGAACATCTAACGAAGAAAAAATAACTTCAAATATTAATTATATTTTTATCGACTACAATGAAATTGATGATTCTTTGATTGATTTAAATGAAAAGGAAAAAAGATTGTTTTACAACGAACACTCTAACGAAAAGATGTGGGAACAAAGACAAAATTTAGTTTCTTATGACTACTCAATTTTAAAATTTAATCCCTCCAAAACTGATGTAGCAAACTACACTGAAAGAATGGAATCTTTAATTGAAGATTTTAAATCTTCAAAAAACGACTCTTTGTTTGTTGCAAATTATGCAGAAACACCAATGATGATTCAGTCACCTTACGGATTAAGGCCAAGTGGAAATTATACCAATCAACCTTACAAAGGAGGGAAATTTTCCTCATTTATTGATCAAAAAATAAGCAATTCTGTTAAAGGAGATATTGTTGGACCATTTGTCACAGGAGATAAAATTCAATTGGTTAAGATTTATGATACGGGAGAAGAAGAGCAAGCCAAAGTAAGGCACATATTGATTAGTTCTAAAAAAGAAGATTTGGACGATGCTAAAAATAAAAAATTAGCAGATAGTATTTTATACGCAATAAGAAGAGATAGTAGTAAATTTTCATCCCTCGTAACTAAATACTCTGATGATCCTGGTTCGGTAGCCAACGGAGGTGTTTATTCTTGGTTCCCAAAAGGCCAAATGACTGCAGAATTTGAAGAATTTAGTTTTTCAAAAAAAGTAGGTAGATCGGGTGTTGTAAGAACAAATTATGGTTTTCATGTTATTCAGGTTTTAGGAAGAAAAATTGGAACGTTTAAGAAAATAGCTATTGTTGACGAAACAATTCAAGTTAGTAAAGCCACTCAAAATGAATTCTATGATTCAGCTGCCCTTGCTCTATATTACAAAGCGGATTCTAATGACTTTGAAACTGCTGCAGATGAGCTAGGTTATGAAGTTAAATCTTCCGGATATATTCCTTTAATTTATCCCAATCGTAGAACTTCAGGTCTATATGGTCCAGCAGATTTGAACAGAAATCTTAATATTTCTAAATGGGCTTTTAATAGCGATGTAGGAGACTTACTTGAACCAGAATATATTTCCAATAACCAACTTGTTTTAGCAGTTTTAAAAGAAAAAATAATATCATTTGATAATTCTTATGATAATATAGCTTCCTTAATGGAACCTTTGATGAAAAATAGTCTAAAGGCCAAATACTACGTAGAGAATTTCTCTAAGAACTTAGATAGTGCTAATAGCATGGATGTAATTTCGGAAATTACTGGAAAAACTGTTGAAACTAAATTTGTGAAATATAGTGATGTAAATATTGGAAACAATACTCAAGAATTAGCCGAACCAAAAGTTATGGCAAATATTTTTAGTCTAAATCCTGAAGAAATATCTACAATAATTGAAGGTAAAAAAGGACTTTATATTATACAATGCCAAAAAACAAATTATCAAAACAGAGTAGATGAAAACACTGTGATTGAGAAAGCTCAATCTGAAGAAAAAGAAATAAGAACTTTAATCGAACAAGGTTATTACCCTGCACTTTACAACTCTTATAAAGTAAGAGATGACAGAGCAAAAAATATGATTCTTAATAATTAATTTAAAAATTGTTTTAACCTTTCTAAGCTTCTATACTGGATTGCTTCTGCTACATGTTCAATTTTAATATTAACAGAGCAGTCCAAATCTGCTATTGTTCTTGATATTTTTTTAATTCTATTAAAACTTCTAGCAGAAAACTTTAAAGTCTTTGCGGCATTTCTTAGAAACTCTAAAGTTTCGATCGATAGTTCACAATATGAAAGAATTTCTTTAGTATTCAAAAGGGCGTTGTTTTTCCCCTGTCTTTTAAACTGAATATCTCTAACTCTTTGGACTCTTTCTTTTATAGTTTCACTATTTTCTTCTGAACTACCAACACTTGTCAGTTTATCAATTGATACAGATTCTACTTCAATTTGAAGATCTATTCTATCTAACAGAGGTTGGCTTAATTTGGAAAGGTATTGTTGAACTTTATAGAAAGATTGACTAGTAGTTGAATTTTCAAAATAATTCCCATTTGGAGTTGGATTCATTGCCGCTACCAACATGATATTTGAAGGGAAATCCACAGAGCCTGAAGCTCTAGAAATAGTTACTCTTCCTTCTTCTAATGGCTGTCTTAAAACTTCTAAAACAACTCTTTTAAACTCTGGCAACTCGTCTAAAAAAAGAACTCCGTTATGAGCAAGGGAAATCTCTCCAGGTCTTGGATTGGAGCCTCCACCGACTAATGCCACGTTAGAAATAGTATGATGAGGACTTCTAAAGGGTGGTTTGAAAATTAAGATTGTTTTGTTGGTTAAACTTTCCTAAATATGAATAAATTTTTGTGGTTTCTAGCATTTCAGACTCACTTAAGTCTTGGAAGAATTGTTGGGATTCTCTTTGCTAGCATTGACTTTGCCTGAGCCCGGAGGCCCAATAAGTAAAATATTATGGGAACCAGCTGCAGCAATTTCAATAGCTCTCTTGGCAACTTGTTGTCCGATAACATCTGAAAAGTTGATTTCTTCACTTTATGGATTGTTTTAATTCTATTTATTCTTTTTTTAAGGATGAGCTTTTTTATCTAAAAAATGATCTATTAATTGTTGTAAACTTTTTACACCAATAATATTTAATCCTTTTACTAGACTTGCTTCTTCTAAATTATTTGCTGGAATGATTATTCCTTTCATCCCTAATTTTTTAGCTTTTATAGCCATAGACAAAACCCCTCTTACTGGCCTTAGAGTTCCATCTAATGACAACTCTCCCATTACTACATAGTCTTTAAATAAGCCAAGTTTAATTTGTCCTGAAGCACAAAGAATACCAAGTGCAATTGGTAAATCATAGGCACTTCCTTCCTTTTTTAAATCTGCTGGAGCTAGATTTATGATAATTTCTTTTACTGGGATTTTAAAACCAATATTTTTAAGTGCTGCAGAAATCCTGTAATGAGATTCTTTAACAGCATTATCCGGTAGTCCTACCAATAAAAACTTTGCTCCTCTTGAAACATTTACTTCAACTTCTACTTTTTGAGCCTCAATTCCCTCTAAGGCGCAACCAATTACTTTCTCAATCATGTTTTTTGAACAAAGAAAGAATCCTAAGAACTTAAGTTTTTTACGTAGTTAAATTTTTGTGATTATTTTTCCAAATGAATATATGGTATGATCTAGATCTTGATATGAAATAGCGTCATTTAAAAAATAGCTTTCAAAAGCACTAGGTGGTAGATATACTCCGCTGGAAAGCATTCCATGGAAATAATTCTTAAAATGAGAATTGTCCCCCGCTTTTGCAGTTTCAAAATTCACTACTGGATCGTTTGTAAAGTGAAGCGATATCATGGAGCCTATACTATTGATATGATATGGCAAATTACTTTTTGACAATACTTTTTCCAATCCAGCTCTTAAATATGCTGTTTTTTCGTTTAAAGAAGTGTAAACGGTTGGGTTTGACTTTAAATGTTTTAGCATTGCATATCCGGCAGACATTGCAATAGGATTTCCACTAAGTGTTCCAGCTTGGTAGACAGGTCCATCAGGTGCTAGAAAATTCATAACTTCATTGCTGCCACCAAAGGCGCCTACAGGCAATCCTCCGCCTATAACCTTGCCATAAGTTACAATATCTGCCTTGACTCCCAAGATTTCTTGAGCACCGCCTAAAGCAAGCCTAAATCCTGTCATTACTTCGTCAAAAATTAATAATGAACTATTTTGAGTACACAATTCTCTAAGTTGATTAATGAAATTTTTCTCAGGCAAAACACAACCCATATTTCCAGCAATTGGTTCTATAATAATAGCTGCAATTTGCTCGGGATATTTTTTAAATAGCTCTTTAACTTGATTTATATCATTATAATTTGCTAATAAAGTATCGGAAGCTGTTGATTTAGTTATACCAGGACTATTGGGAACACCAAAAGTAGAAGCACCACTTCCAGCCTGAATTAAGAAAGAATCTGCATGACCATGATAACATCCAGAAAATTTAATGATTTTATCTCTGTTGGTGAATCCTCTTGCCAATCTCACAGCACTCATACAGGCTTCCGTACCGGAATTTACAAACCTAACCTTATCGACATTGGGAGCTAAAGACACCAACAGATTAGCCATTTTTGTTTCCAACTCTGTTGGGATACCATAGGAAGTTCCTTTTTTAGATTGTTCATTAATTGCGTTGATTATTTCGGGGTGAGCATGACCTATAATCATTGGCCCCCAAGAAGAAATATAGTCTATGTATTTATTGCCATCTTCGTCAATTAAATACGCTCCTAGTGCTTTTTTTATAAAAATGGGTGTTCCTCCAACAGACTTAAATGCTCTTACTGGCGAATTAACTCCACCAGGTATAACTTTCTGAGCTTGTTCGAATAATTTTTTAGATCTATTATTTATGAGTTTAAACATTTTGAGTCCTTAAGATTTAATTCAGTTATATTTGTAAATATTAATTTAAGAGCCGAATATCGTGACTAATTGGGAATTTTCTTTAGACTGTGCAAGAAAACTTGATGAAAATGACAAATTAAGTACTTACAGAGATCGTTTTTTCATACCTAACTTCTCTGGTAGGGAATCTTTGTATTTCGCAGGGAATTCATTAGGATTACAACCTAAAAATGTTCAAACCTATATCCAAAATGAACTTGACGACTGGTCAAAATGGGGAGTGGAAGGTCATGAAAAAGCTAAAAATCCATGGCTAGATTATCACGAAATTTTTAACGATAAAATATCTCCAATTGTTGGTGCTAAAAATAAGGAATTAGTAGTGACTCATAGCTTAACTACCAATCTACACCTTTTGTTAATTTCCTTTTACAGACCTAATAAAAAAAGATTTAAAATATTGTGCGAGAAAAAAGCATTTCCTAGTGATCAGTATGCTTTACAAAGTCAGGCCAAAATACACAATCTTAATCCCGAAGACTGTATAGTAGAAGTCGGGCCTAGAGACGGTGAACATACTATTAGAACAGAAGACATTATTTCAAAAATCAATGAAATTGGCCAGGAGTTGGCTTTGGTTATGATCGGCGGAGTAAATTACTACTCTGGGCAGGTTTTTAATATGCAATCCATAACCACTGCAGGTCACAATGTTGGTGCATTTGTAGGGTTTGACTTAGCACACGGAGTAGGAAATATTCCCTTAAAACTCAACGAATGGAATGTTGACTTTGCTGCATGGTGTTCTTATAAATATCTTAACTCTGGTCCTGGTGGAGTAAGTGGATTGTACATCCATGAAAAACATGTTGCAAATCCAAATATTTTAAGGCTTGCTGGTTGGTGGGGCCACAACAAAGAGGATAGATTTAAAATGCCCGATAAATTCTCTCCTATTCCTACTGCTGAAAGCTGGCAATTATCTAATGCGCCTGTTTTGGCCATGGCAGCTCATAAAGCATCTGTAGATTTATTTAATGAAGTTGGAATGGAAAAACTTAGAAATAAAAGTATTTCACTAACCAACTACCTAGAGTTTATTATAAATCAAATCAATGAAAACAAGGAATCTTTTTTAGAGATTATAACACCAAGTAATTCCGATGAAAGAGGTTGTCAACTTTCTATTATTGCTCATGGGAACGGAAAAGAATTATTTCAAGAGCTTTCTAAAAACCATATTGTTGTAGACTGGAGAGAGCCCAATGTTATAAGAGTTGCACCTGTTCCTTTTTACAATAGTTTTCAAGATGTTTTTGAGTTTGGAAGAGTACTAAATAATTATTTAAACTAATTATGAATCCTGAAGTAAAAATATCTTTTCTTGCAATAATGACAGTTATTTTTGGATTGGTGGTTTGGAGAATTTCAAATAAAGTTTTTTCAGCAAATAAAAGAATCCAAAGTAGTAAATTTGAAAAATCTGAATATAGAAAAAGATGGAAAAGAAAGTAATAATAGTAGGTGCAGGATTAGTGGGTTCCTTGTGGGCTGTTTACATGCAAAAAGCGGGGTATCAAGTAGTAATTTACGAGAGAAGATCAGATATTAGAAAAGCTGAGATTAGCGCTGGGAAATCTATAAATCTAGCCCTTTCTGAACGCGGATGGAATTCTTTAAAAGCAGCAGGTGTAGAAAAAGAAATTGAAAAAATTGCAATTCCCATGAGCGGAAGAATAATGCATAGTGTAGAAGGGGATTTGACTTACCAAGCATATGGGAAAAAAGACGAAGCAATATATTCAGTTTCAAGAGGACATCTTAATGCAATCATGATGGATCTTGCAGAAAGTAAAGGAAATACCAAGATTCATTACCAGCACCAATGCTTAGATGCTAATTTAGAAAAAGGCCATATCACTTTAAAAAACCTGAATACTCTAGAAGTATTTGAAGACAAAGCGGATGTTATTTTTGCTGCCGACGGTGCATTTTCTGCAGTTCGGTACAACTCTATGCAAAAGGTAGATAGATTTAATTTTAGCCAATTTTATATTGAGGATGGTTACAAAGAATTGCTTTTGCCAGCAGATAAAAACGGGAATTATCAAATCGAAAAAAATGCATTACATATCTGGCCTAGAGGACGTTTTATGCTGATTGCTTTGCCAAACGAAGACGGGTCTTTTACTTGTACTCTATTTATGCCTTTTGAAAATGACAAGTATGCATTTAAACAATTAGATAGCGATGATAAAATTGAGGGTTTTGTCAAAGAAGTATTTCCAGATTTTTATGAAATGATTCCAAATTTAATTGAGAACTGGCATCAAAATCCACTATCTTCTATGTCTATAACAAGGTGTTTTCCTTGGACGGTTGGGAAATTTGCTCTCATGGGAGACTCTGCGCATTCTACTGTTCCTTTTTATGGACAAGGCATGAATGCTGGATTTGAAGACTGCTTTGTAATGTCGGAGCTTTTCAAGAAGCATAAAGACTGGGACAAAACATTCAAAGAATATCAAGAAATCAGAAAGCCAGATGGGGACGCTCTCCAAGATTTGTCACTAGATAATTATTACGTAATGAGAGATCATGTTGCGGATGAAAAATTCTTACTTCAGAAAAAAATTGAAGCTAAAATTCATGAGCGCCATCCAAACAAATGGATTCCATTATATAGCCAAGTATCATTTAGCAATATAAGATATTCTGATGCTTACAAACAAGGTAAAGTCCAAGAAGAAATAATGCGAAAAGTTATGAGCTCTCCTACTATTGAAAAAACTTGGGACTCTAAAGAAGTTGAAAATCAAATATTATCTATGATTCAATAATTATGCGGAATTCTCTATTTCTTATATTGATATTCATTTCAGTGATTGGAAACAGTCAAATGAAAATGTATCAGAGAAAGAATATTCCATTAGTAGACTTTAACAGCACTTATCAATTACAAAATTTTTATTTAAGTCCAGGACTTACTTATATGCTACCACATGAAATACCGAATATTCTAACAAATTCTAATAGTGAAATAAATGCCAAAGGAAGATTGGCTTATATTATTGAAGCAGGAGCTTATCGGATTTTTGAAAAAGGCGGAAATATTTTTAATTACTTGGACTATGGAATTGGTTACAAAAAGCTTTCCGGAAGTGAGCAAATAAATGAAAATAAGTCCATCTTTAAGCAAAGGTTTTTAACAGGGAGTTTTAATTTGAATAATATTTGGCAATTATCTGACAGAAAATTTATTCAAACAAGCATAGGATCCAATATAAATTTTAAGTTATTTGAAGAGGGTAGTCCATCACCAAATAATATAGATAAATTAACTTTGGCATTTCATTTGAAAGTTGGCTACGGATTTAAAGTAAAAAAAACTTTATTTGTAATTCCAACAATGGAGTCCCCTTTTTTAACGTTAAAGAAATGGGAAAAAGGAAAATCTACATATGGAATTTTCAACAGCAGGTATAGGCCATTAATATTTAAAGTAAGATTTATATGGCTAAAAAAACTTGGGAAAGGAAAGTGTCCTGAAGCACTTACCAGTCCTGAAGACAAATCTAGATACGAAAGAAATTATATGCAATAATGAAAAATTCTCAAAAAAAAGCAACAGAATCCTTAGCGGTTCAAACAAAAATGGTTTTACCCAATGATACCAATCCATTAAATACACTTTTTGGAGGAAGACTGTTGGAGTGGATGGATGAAATAGCAAGTATATCAGCTCACAAACACTGTGGTCGAGTAGTTGTAACTGCATCCATCAATAATGTTTCTTTTGACCAACCGATATTCGCTGGAGAAATTGTGTCGTATTCACGCCAAGGTGAGTAGGGCATTTAACTCTTCCATGGAAGTCTTTCATAGACGTCTTTGTTGAAAATTCACGGATGGTAGCCGAAGAAAATGTAATGAGGCAATTTATAACTTTGTAGCAATTGACCAGAACAGAAACCCAATAAGTGTTCCAACTTTAATTCCCGAAACTCTAATTGACAAACAAAGATTTGATTCTGCATTAAGAAGAAAACAACTTAGTTTAGTTCTAGCAGGAAAGCTAAAACCTGAAGATGCAACAGAACTTAAAAATGCTTTATTCCCTAAATTAAAATGAAAGCAAAAACTTGTAACGATATTTTTGTAAAAGCAATTGACTATTACCATATCCATAATAAAGTTGATTCATCTTATCCCAACCCTTTTGAAAAAGAAACATTGGAATTTTTACTTTTTGAAAAATGCTGGATAGATACTGTTCAATGGCATTTGGAGGATATAATTAGAAATCCTAATTTAGATCCAAAAAATGGATTAGCTATAAAACACAGAATCGATTCTTCAAACCAAAAAAGAACAGATATTGTAGAAGAAATCGACGATTATTATTTCCGCTTTTTTAAAGAAAACTCAAATTCCGAGAGTAAAATCAATACTGAAAGCCCTGGGTGGGTAGTGGATAGACTTTCTATTTTAAGTCTGAAAATATTCCACATGAATGAGCAAACAGAAAGGAAAGATGTTTCTGAAAAACACATTTTAAATTGCAGGGAAAAATTAAGTATTCTAAAAAATCAAAAAATTGATTTAAGCTCTATCTTTTGACCAACTTTTACTTGATTACAATAGTGGAGTCAAAAAAATGAAAGTCTACAGACAAATGAAAATGTATAATGACTCAACTTTAAATCCTGAGCTCTATCGAAAAAACAATTCCTAAAAATATATTAATTGTACGATTATCGGCACTTGGGGATGTAATACTTGTGAGACCAATAATTCAACTGTTTCTTAAAACATATCCCGATGTAAACATCTGGATGGTTTCTAACATAAATAATAAGTCAGTATTCGATTTTGACGAAAGATTAAACTTTATTGGCATAGATTTTAATTCAAAAGAAAAAAATATATTTCAGATAGCTAAAAAAGTAAAAGAAGTTTCAGGAAATATAAATTTTAATGGAATTTATGATCTTCACGATGTAATACGTTCAAAAATAGTTTGCTTTTTGCTTTCTTCCAAATCAGATGTTACTAGAACTTTTGAAAAGCAAAGGAGTTTAAAAAACAAAATTATAACTAAGAAAATAAGTTTGCAGAAACTTAAAACATCAAGTGAGCGCTATTTAGATTGCCTGAAAAAAGATTTTTACAAACTTGATTTTTCTAAAATAAGCAAGTCTTTAGAAGCTGGTGCTACTAAAAAAAACATCATTGGAATTGCTCCTTTTTCTGCACATCAAAGTAAAATATGGCCTTTATCAAACTATCAAAAAATAATTAATCATTTTAACGACTTTCACTATGTGATTTTTGCTTTTGGAAGTCAAGAGCTAGAATATTCAAAAACTTATTTTTTAAAAAACTCAAACTGTAGTATCATAGATAGAAATCTAAATCTTAATCAACAAATGGAATTAATTAATGATTTCAAAGTATTTATCTCTATGGATAGTGCCAATATGCATTTGGCTAGTCTAACAAGCACTAAAGTTGTGTCTATATGGGGACCAACACATCCATTTTTAGGATTTAGCCCCTTATTTAATGAGGATTTTATTGTTCAATTAAGTAATGAAGAATATACTGAAAGACCAATTAGTGTCTATGGTAAAACAAAAAAAAGTGATGAAAGTCAAAGCTGAACAATCCATGTCTAGGAATCGATGCAGAAAGGGTAATTGAAAAAATTAATTTAGCTATTAACCAATAATTAAGATGGACTCAAAGTGAAGGTGTAGCTTTCCATTATTTGGTTACATAAAAGCTTTTTACAAGCATCCTCAACAATTTTTTTTGCAGAACTCTCATCGTTGGTTTCCACGTAAAGTGTGATATGTTTTCCAATTCTAACATTACTGATTTGAGTAAGGCTTAGATTGTCCATACTTTGGCTTACTGCCTTGCCTTGCGGGTCTAATAACGCTTCAAGTGGCATAATATCAATACTTGCTTTAAATCTCATTATATAAAATTATTAATTAAAGAAAACAATAAATACAAAAATAGAACAATAGGGAGAATAAGAAAGATATTTCCAAATATTATTAATAGCAATAGAACAATTAAGGATGAAATTACCAATATGTACACAAGCTTGTTTTGGTCAAAATTTAGATTCTTTATTTTTAAGGACAAAAACTTCCATTTACTTACCATTAGAAAGCTAATTGAAAGAATAATGTAAGGGGAAAATAATTTCGTAATTAGCAATATTTACAATTAAGCTATTGAGCTCAATATAAGTCCAAGTCAAACAAACAGTAATTAATGCAAAAGCAGGGATTGGGAGGCCAACGAAAAAAGAACTTTCATCTTTCATAGTATTAAATCTTAGCCAGTCGAATTGCTCCAATTAATGGAATAAGACCAAGAACTAAAAAGAGACAAAATCCTACACCTTTTTCAGCAAATAATAAAGACAAAGAACTCACGGAATAAACAACTACTGCAGGTGCAATTCCAAAGGTTATTAAATCTGCAAAAGAATCTAATTGAGCACCTAAAGCAGATTGGGCATTTAATTTTCTTGCTGACAAATCCATCTAAATAATCAAAGACTGAAGCCAATAATATTGCAGCTATAGCCCAATCAATTTCACCTAAATATGCAAAATAAACTGAAGTCCATCCCAATAGCAGGTTCAATGACGTAATTATGTTAGGGATATTTTTCTTCATATATATGAACTAAATTAGTGTAAACTTCGTTTCTACATAAACAAAAAACTAATATTTAGTTTTTACTTAGCTAATTATATTTAAATTCAACTGTGAAAAACTACTATCTAGTTCTATTATTGTTTGTTAATTATTCGATTTTTGGACAAATAAATTCTCCTAAATATAGTAATGAATTTCTTAACATTGGAGTTGGCGCAAGATCATTGGCAATGTCTAACTCAGTGGTTACCAGCACCAATAGCGCTATGTCAGGTTTCTGGAATCCAGCTAATCTATCTAGAATTAATAACGACATCCAAGTAGGTTTAATGCATGCAGAATATTTTGCTGGTATTGCAAAGTATGATTTTGGAAGCATTGCAAAAAAACTTGATGAAAAAAGTGGTTTTGGATTTTCTTTTTTAAGATTTGGAGTAGACAATATCCCAAATACGTCCGAACTTATCGATGCACAAGGAAATGTAAACTACGACAGGATATCCTATTTTAGCGCTGCAGATATGGCATTTATTGGTAGTTATGGAAGAAAAGTAAACGAATATCTTTCTGTAGGTGGTTCTGCTAAAATAATTAATAGAACTGCTGGAGATTTTGCATCAGCTTGGGGTTTTGGAATTGACATCTCTTCCACATATATTAAAAATGACTGGGCAGTTGCTGTAGTAGCTAAAGATGTTACATCCACCTTCAATGTCTGGAGATATCAGTTGTCCAATGAAATGATTAAGCACTTTAATTCAACTGGTAATGAACTTCCAGAAAATGGTTTGGAGCTAACTTTACCAAGATTAATTCTTGGGTTAAGTAAAAATTATGAATTTGAAAAAAATGTTCATTTATTAATAGAATTTAATGCAGATATAACAACTGATGGAAAGAGAAATGTATTAATATCTGGAAATCCTTTTTCTATCGATCCCCATATAGGTGGAGAGTTTAATATAAAAGATATCGTTTTCATAAGAGGGGGCATTGGTAATATTCAAAAAACACCGGATTTAACAGGGAAAATGATTTACACCATTCAGCTCAAATTTAGGGATTGGAATTAATATTAAAGGGGTTGAAATTGAATATGCTTTAACAGATATTGGAGATGTTTCAATTGCTGAATACAGCAATATTTTCTCACTGAAATTCAACTTAAATCCAAAAACAAATTGAAAAAAATAAAGAAAAAAATCGTTTTTTTATTATTTTTCTTATTGTTTCATTTAAGTAGTTTTTCCCAGACCGCAGGAAACGAGTGGATAAATTATAACCAGCAATACTTCCATTTTCCAATTGCTGAAACAGGTATATACAGGATAGATTTCGAAACCATTAACAATCATTTAATTAATTTAGGAGTTAGTATTAATAATATTCCGCATGATAACTTTCAAGTTTTTGGAAAAGAAAAAGAGGTTTCTCTACTTGTAAAAGACAATAATAATAATGGATTTTTAGACTCTTTAGAATATATTGAATTCTATGCTGAAAAAAATGACGGATGGCTGGATTCTTTAGTCTATGATTCTGCCCATTTTATGCCTGATCATTATTACAGTCTATTTAATGATACCATTAGATATTATTTTTCATGGAATAATAGTTCCAATAATAAGAGAACTATTATAGAAATCGATACAAATTACAACTTCTATAGCCTTATAAATTATTGTTGGAAAACACAAGTTTTAAAATTTAATTCAAATTATCTAGTAGGTTATCAAATTGAAGGTATTTCAAGTCCAAAGTATGAAATAGCGGAAGGATGGGCTGGAGCTACTTTACAAAAAAATAGTTCAAATATTGAACAAATAAGTTCATTAAATAGTGTTGGAAGTGGCCCAAATGCATTTGGGCAAATAAATCTTTTTTCTGCAAATTCATCGACTACTAACTCTAATGGAGACAACCATAATACCAAACTATTTATCAATAATAATCTAGTTTTTGATTCGTCTTATTTTAATTATCAAACCCTTCATGTGAAATATAGTTTTAGTAGCAATACCATCTCCAATTCAACTGATTTCAAACATGAGATTTCTGATATTGGACAAGGAACAGATTATCAAAATATAGCTTCAATTAGTTTATCCTATCCGCACACTACAGATTTTTCTTCCTTACGAAAAATTACATTTTGGAGTACCATTTTCATTAATCAAAAACAAAGACTTAGTATTTCCAATACTCTAAATGCATTAGGATCTCCAATACTTTACATTTTAGATGATGTACATAAAATTATTCCTTTAGTTTCTAATAATTCTATTTTGGAAGGAGTTATTCCAATTGCTCAAACTGATTCTATAATATGCTATTTATTAACTGATTCTAATGTTAATTATATTGATAAAATTCAAGCTGTAAATAATCAAGGGTATTTTAATGACTTTAATTCTTTACAAATTGACAGTGCATTTGTTGTAATTACTAATAAAAATCTACTTTCTTCTTCAAGAGTCTATGCAGCATATAGAGCAACCAATGTAGATACATTAGTTGTGGATATCGAAGAGCTTTACCACCAATTTTCAGCAGGAATATTTAAAAATCCTTTAGCAATAAAAAGATTTTTAAAATTTAGTATGGCTAATTGGCCAAGTTGGCCTTCGCATATTTTTTTAATAGGAAAATCTGTAAGATTCAATAATGAGACAACTCCAGGGTCAAGAAATGACACTATTTCTTATAAATTAAACTTAGTTCCTTCTTGGGGGTATCCTAGTTCGGACAATCATTTTGCTGTTGGCTTAGAGAGTAATAAAAGAGGTTACTCCCTTCCAATAGGGAGATTGAGTGTAAATAACAACACTTCGGTACTAAACTATTTAAATAAAGTAATAGAGTTAGAATCTCAACAAGGTAATAACAGTAATTACACAATAGAAAATAAGGCATGGCAAAAAAATATCGCTCATTTTTCAGGTGGAAGCGATAGCTCAGAACAAGCTTATATGAACAATTATTTGGAGCAATTTCAAAACATAATTGAAGACACCTGTTCGGCGGCAGAGTTAAAAAGTTTGGGAAAGATCCTTTTAGCTCAATTATAAATCCATTAGAATTTCAAATCGTTCAAAATTATTTAGAGGAAGGTATTTCACTTGATGACTTTTTTTGGTCATTCTAGCTCAGGATATGGATTTAGTCAAAATATTGATCAGCCAGAGAACTGGAATAATCAAGGAAAATATCCAATTGTAATTGGGTTAGGTTGCTATTCTGGTGATGTGCATAATCCAGATACCAATAGCTTTTCAGAACAGATTATTCGACCAATAAATAGTGGTGCAATTGGATTTATTTCTACAGTAAAGCAAGGATTCACTCCATATATTAATTTTTACACCAAAAAATTATATAAGATGATTGGGAAATATGGCTACAATAAATCCATAGGCCAACAAATGGTTATGACTATAGATTCTCTAGACCAAAGCACTTCTTTAATAACTTGGGAACCAAAATTTGAAAGTAATTACAATGGAATGTCTCTTCAAGGGGACCCAGCTTTGAAAATTAATTGCCACCAGTTACCCGAATTAGTGCTTTCAGAACAAGATGTATGGACGGAGCCAAGTATAGTAGATCTTTCAAAATCAAGTTTTGATTTAAAATTCAAAGCATACAATTTGGGTAGAGCTTTTAGAGATTCTATTTTTGTAGAATTAAAACAAGAATTTCCTGACGGATCAGATACTATTTACTCCAAATTTATAGCTGGAATATTAAATGAGGACACAATAACTTTTAGTGTAATTAACCAACCTGAAACTAGTATTGGACAGAATATTTTTACAATTTCAATTGATTTACCAATTTCCACAGTTCATGAGGCTTATGACGAAAACGGTAACAATAGAATTCAATATTTAATGAATATTTCTTCAAATTCAATAATTCCAGTTTGGCCATATGATTTAAGTATTGTCGGAAATCCTAGTGACACTCTAAGAGTTTCTACTATTAATCCTTTGGAATCTACCAACACCTATTATTTTGAGATAGATACCAATATTCAATTTAGTTCTCCATTTTTAAAAAATCAGTCTGTAGTATCTATCGGTGGAGTATTGAAGCAATTCCAGGAAATTGGTCTAATAGCATAACAACCTTAAATGATTCATTATTTTTTGAAGACAGTATCGTATATTACTGGCGTTCCAGACCTGATAGTTCGATTGTTGATTGGAAAGTAAGATCATTTCAATACATTCCAAAAAAATGGGGCTGGAGCCAATCCCATATTAACCAATTTAAAGAAAATGAATATTTAAATATTGAACTTGACACTTTAAATAATATTTACAATTTCTCACCGACACTTAAAAGTATAACTTGTAAAAATTACATTCAACATGTTGCCCTTGGGTCAGAATGGTCTGGAACTTACTGGGAAGTAAGTGGTGAGATTGCAGATTACGGAGGGCATACAAATCCTGCGGTTATGGTTGGAGTGGTAAACCCTAACTCTTTAAATTATTGGAAAACTCCTTTTATTGATAATTCTACTACACCTCCCAGTGTTCTTAATCCCAATAATTGTTTTGGTCAATATAATGGAGATCCCTGCTGTCTTGCGGCAATACATCATTAATTGGCAGACCAAGGGAGCATGGTTATTTTATGTTTAAGAACAGTAGTCCTTCACAGTTAGATTCATTGGCAAGTATGTTAAGCACTAAAATTCCAGACGGTTATTATATTATAGTGTATAGTTACATCCCGAATAATTACGGAGGAACACTGCTTTACAATAGCCCATTGTATGCGAACTGGCCAACCAATTTATTTTCTGCTTTTCAAAATCTAGGAGCAACTGGATTTACCAATTTTAACCAACCAGACGATGGTTTTATATTCTTTTGTAAAAAAGGCGATCCTAGTACAGCTATTGAAATAAGATCAGACACAATTGCCCCAGGATTTGTTCCATCTCAACTACTAGAGTTTAGCACAACCGTGACTAGTTCGCTAGAAAATGGGAAAATGTTATCAGGAATTGTTGGCCCATCCAATAATTGGAAAAATATTTATTGGGAACAAAAAGCACTGGAGAATCCATCTGCTGATTCTGCAAGATTAAAAGTTTACGGTTTAAACTCTTTATCTTCTGGCCTTAAAACTCTAATTATTGATACAAGTTTTACAAATAAAGATTCTATTACCAACTTACAATCAATTGACAGTTCCTTTCATTATCTACAATTAGAAATGGAAACTTCAGATGATTCTTCATTAACTCCATCTCAAATAATAAACTGGGTGGTCACCTACGACCCATTACCTGACTTGGCAATTAATCCTAAAAAAAGTTGGTTTTTAGACTCTAATACTGTTCAACAAGGGGACTCTATTTATTTTAGTGTTGCAATAGAAAATATTTCTCCATTTGATATGGATAGCTTGAAAATAAAATACTATTTAGAGAACCAGAACGGACAAGTAGATATACCTTATAAAAGACAAGATTCTCTTAGAGCAAGAGAAATAATTATAGACACTCTTGCAATTTCTAGCAGATATTTAAACGATGAATATTTGATGTGGGTAATAGCAAATCCAAAAATAAATAATCTTGAAAAAGATCAAGATGAACAATTTTATTTCAACAATTTAGCACAAACAAGCGTTACTGTTTTAAAAGATAATACTAATCCTCTTTTGGATGTTACTTTTGATGGAATTCATATTTTAAATAACGATATAGTAAGTCCAAACCCGCATATTGTAATTGAATTAAATGATGAAAATCCTTTTTTAATTTTAAATGAAGATATGGATACAGCCAATTTTCAAATTGAAGTTATGAAGCCTAACACTTCAAACTGGGAAAGAATTAACTTCTTCAATGGTGCATTAACTAATTTAGAATGGCATATTAACGAAGATGAAAATAAATTTATTATTGAATTTTACCCTGTTTTTAATCAAGATGGAATCTACAAATTAAGAGTTCAAGGGCAAGACAAAACTGGGAATTCAAGCGGCGATGAACCATACCAAATAAACTTTGAAGTAATTCTGAAGTCTTCCATTACAAATATCTATAATTACCCTAACCCTTTTTCTACAAAAACTCATTTTGTTTTTACTTTAACTGGATCTGAAATACCTAATAAATTAGACATCCAAATAATAAATATTAATGGAAGACTTATTAAGCAAATCCATCTCAACGATATAGAAAATATAAAAATCGGTAATAATATGACCAAATATTTCTGGGATGGAAGAGATGAATATGGTGATCCAGTAGCAAATGGAGTTTATATATATAGAGTGATTTCAGAAATAAATAATTTGGAGATTGATCATAGAGATTCACAAGGAGACAAAGCTTTCACCAATGGCCTTGGTAAAATGTATTTAATTAGATGATAAAAAAGAGAATTTAGATTTAAATTTCAAAAATTTAGATTCATAAAACCTAAAGCTCAATTGGGATATTCAAGCGTTGAAACAAAGATTATAATGGGTATAAGACCAAGCTATTTAACAAAGATTCACTTAAGAATCCACTCATTTGTAATACTATAGTTATCATGATTCCGTGGTAGCAATATAAGCCATAAGATATCTTGCCAAAAAAATTAAAGTACTTAATTCTAGAAACCTTAACTATAGGATTTATCACAATAGGTTTGTTCTAAGAATAATAAATGAAAAGAAAATGGAGAATAGTACTCTTTGAGTAACAATAAAAAAATCATTTTCTATAAGATAAGGCATCAAAATAAAAAAAGTAAAAATAATTAAGTAAACAAATAAAATTGTTGTTTCTTGTAGACTCTGAAGTTTATTAAAAAATGTTGGTATTTAAATGCTGAAATTGCTGTTAAAGCACCAATGCCAAAATTACCAAATGCACTTACTGTATGAAAATTTAATGAGAGGGAATCATTAATAAAATAAACTCTGAAAAAAAGGGATATAAGTATTATTAAAAAAGATATTGCTAAAAAGATATTTATTAAACCATTTTATGATTATTGCCCAAAAAACATAAAATTGTTCTTCCACAGAAATAGACCACATAAAGACCATAAAAAATAAAAAATTGTGGCCATTTTCAATGATATCATAATTTAAAATAAATAAAATAAAGTTCCATAATGAAGGTAATTTTTCTGATTCTAGAAAATAGTAGGATTTAAAATATTCTATCAAAAATCCAAGGAAAACAATTAAAAAATATAGTGGCCAAATTCTTAATGACCTTCTGATTAAGAAATTCTTAAATTGAAAGGCGTTGGTGAATTTAATTTCTTCCAAAGCTTTCCAGGTAATTAGAAAACTTGAGAGAACAAAAAAAGAGTCTATTGAAATAAATCCTAAAATTTTGCCATAATTAAATAAAGTAGCATATAATTTAGAACTAATTATCTCAGGGCTATCGCTAAAAAAAACATGTCCAAAAAAAATTCCAATGAACCCAATAAATCTTAATGAATTTAATTCCTTGAAATATTTTGTCTTATAACTATCTTTACTCAATCTTCTCTATTAAAATATGTAAATAAGGGTTGAAATTAACATTACTAATATATACTAAATATTGTGTACATAGACACCCACACCCATATCTATCTTAAAGACTTCGATGAAGACCGAAAAGGAATTATTTCAGAATGTATAAATAGTGGAGTTAAGAAACTTTTTTTGCCAAATATTGACAAAAATTCAATAGCAGATGTAATAAAAACATGTGAATTATATAAAGATATTTGTTACCCAATGGTTGGATTACATCCGTGTTATATTAAAGATTCATATGAACAAGATTTGGATTATTTAAAATCCATAATTAAATCTATAAATCCCATAGCTATAGGTGAAATTGGAATTGATTTATATTGGGATAAATCAAATTTAGAAATTCAAAGAGAAGCTTTTATTACCCAAATAAATTGGGCCAAAGAATTTAAGCTTCCTATAGTTATTCACGCTAGAGACTCTTACAATGAAATATTTGAAATTTTGGACCGATTAAATGAAGCAACTTAAAAGGTGTTTTTCATTGTTTTTCCAGTTCTTTAAAAGACGCAAATCGAATATTAAAATATGGAGGATTCAAATTAGGAATCGGAGGAGTAGTTACTTTTAAAAATAGTGGTCTTGACAAAGTGGTTAAGAATATTGATATTAAAAATATTGTTTTGGAAACAGATTCTCCGTATTTAACCCCTACTCCATTTCGAGGGAAAAAGAAATAAAAGTAGTTACATTCCTATTATTGCAAATAAACTTTCGGATATTTACAAAATTAGCAGCGAAGAAATTGGAAAAATCACGACAAAAAATGCAAGCGAAGTTTTCAATATTTAAAATAACTTTTCTATTGGTTTTTTGTCCCTTTTGGGCATTTTCAAATAGTTTAAATCTATCTGAAAATATTGACTATACAGAAATTAGTGTCCTTACATGTGACCCAGGATCTGAAATATATTCTCTTTTTGGCCATAGTGCTTTAAGAATAAAAAATCCTGAAAACGGCCACGACTTAGTAGTGAACTGGGGATTATTTGAATTCTCTGAAAGTCAGTTTCAATTTGGTTATGATTTTGCAAAAGGCAGATTGAAATATTATATGGGCATACAATCAATGTCTAATTTCATGGTAGAGTATCGCCGATCTAAAAGAGGAGTTAGAGAGCAAATCTTAAACTTAAATAATCAAGAAAAACTATCAAATAATCCACCTTCTTGATGAGAACTACAAGCCTGAAACAGAAAATATAGATATGAGTTTTTTTATGACAACTGCTCTTCAAGATTAAGAGATGTTGTAAAAAAAGTATTTAAAGAAAATGTAAATTTTTACCAATCTCCAAAATCTAATAAATTCACTTTTAGAGAAACTATTCACCAATATTTAGAATCTTTTCCTTGGCTAGAGTTGGGAATTGATCTTGTATTAGGACAAAAAATAGATGTATTGGTAAATAATGAAAACCTTATGTTTCTTCCCCTTAACGTAGAACAAATATTTGACCAAAGTTTTGTTCATAGCAAAGAAGGTGAAAAAAACCTGATTAAATCAAAAAATACTCTTCTTGAGTCTTTTAATAATAATACTAAATCTAGCAATATTGGAGTTTTTAGTTGGATAATGCTTGCTATAACTCTTATGTTAATTGTCTTTAATTTTGATAAAGCAATTGGAGTTTGGAGCTCATTAAATTTATTTATAATCGGATTATTAGGGATGTTTTTAGTTTTCATGTGGATAGGAACTGACCACAATGCAACCAAAATGAATTTTAATTTACTTTGGGGATCTCCTTTTCACTTTATATTAATTTACTGCTTAATAAAAGGGAGTTGGATAATTACATATTGGTATTTAATATTGTCGTTGATTTTAATTTTTACAACTATTTTATTTTGGTTTACATTAACACAAGAATTTAACTCTTTTGTAAAGCCTATTATACTACAACTAGTAATTATTTATTACTATTATTTTAAAAAGTGTAGTTTTCAAATTAATCTTGGTAAAACAAATGGTTGATTTTAACCATTATGTTTAAATTAGTATTCAAATAATTTAGAATGGAAAAATACGATGTTGTTGTTATAGGTTCAGGACCTGGAGGATATGTGTCAGCTATTAGATGTGCTCAACTAGGATTAAGAACTGCTCTTGTAGAAAAATACAATACTCTTGGAGGAACTTGTTTAAATGTTGGTTGCATACCCTCGAAAGCCCTTTTAGATTCCAGTGAGCATTTTAAGACTGCACTTCACGATTTTGATAAGCATGGAATAGATATTAATACTCCGAAAGTAAACCTTCCAAAAATGATGCTGAGAAAAGAGGAAGTAATTAGTCAAACTTGCGATGGTGTTCAATATTTAATGGATAAAAACAAAATTAAAGTTTACCATGGAATGGGTTCGTTTATGTAGATAAAAATACAGTGTCAATAATGGGAGAAAAAAACGAAAAAATATTTGGGAAAAATATTATCATTGCTACTGGTTCAAAACCAAACTTTTTCCCAGGAATGGAGCCTGATAAAAAAAGAATAATTACCTCTACAGAAGCTCTTTCTTTAAAAGAAGTTCCCAAACATCTTATTGTAATTGGAGGAGGAGTTATAGGACTTGAACTAGGTTCTGTTTACGGAAGATTAGGTTCTCAAGTAACAATTGTTGAGTTTCAAGATGGGTTACTACCAACAATGGATAAAACCCTTGGTAAGGAACTCATGAAAATTTTAAAGAAAGAAGGATTTAAGTTTTTATTTAACCATGCTGTTCAAAAAGTAAATCCCACCAAAGATGGAGTACAATTAGATGTGAAAAATAAAAAAGGTGAAATTATTTCTGTTGAGGGTGATTATTGTCTAGTAGCTGTTGGAAGAAAAGCGTATACCGACAAGTTAGGACTAGATAAAATTGGTAGTAGAAACTGATAAAGCTGGAAGAGTAATGTAACCAACGACCATTTACAAACCTCGGTAGAAAATGTTTATGCCATTGGCGATGTAGTTAAAGGGACCGATGCTTGCCCACAAAGCAGAGGAAGAAGGTGTTTTTGTTGCCGAACTCATTGCCAACCAAAAACCTCATATTGATTACAATTTAGTTCCCGGTGTAGTTTACACTTGGCCAGAAGTAGCTGCCGTAGGAAAAACGGAACAAGAATTAAAAGAGTCTAACGTAGCTTTTAAAGTTGGGCAATTTCCGATTCGAGCGCTTGGTAGGGCCCGAGCCTCCATGGATATTCAGGGTTTGATAAAAATAATTTCTGATGCCTCTACTGATGAGGTTCTAGGTGTTCACATGATTGCTCCGAGAGCTGCTGACTTAATAATGGAAGCTGTTGTAGCAATGGAATATCGAGCAAGCGCTGAAGATATTGCTAGAATTTGTCATCCTCATCCTACATATAGCGAAGCAGTAAAAGAAGCTGCATTAGCAGCAACAGAAAGTAGACCATTACACATCTAATATGACAAAAAATAAAATTGGAGTCTTAATTCTTAACTTAGGAACTCCTAACAGTCCTTCAGTCAAAGATGTAAGAGTTTATCTGAGAGAGTTTCTAAATGACCCAAGAGTAATTGATATTGGAAGAATTGCTCAATTGTTATTAGTGAACTTAATTATAGTTCCCTTTAGAGCTCCAAAATCCGCCAAAGAATACAAAAAGTTATTTAAAATTGGTGGTGGTAAATCACCATTATTAACCTATGGAAAAAATCTTACTAGTAAATTAAAAAAACTTGCTTCTAAAGATTTTGATGTTGAACTTGCAATGAGATATGGTTCTCCTAGCATGGAAGATGTGTTGGGAAAAATGAGAACCGAAAATTATGACAAAATTTATATTTTCCCTTTATATCCTCAATATGCATCTGCATCTTCGGGGTCTACCATAGAAAAAGCATTTAAAATCATTAATAAATGGTGGGTAATACCTGAAGTTTCTGTAATTGGTCAATTTTACGACAATCCCAACTATATAAAATGTATTGTAAATCGAGCAAAAGAATTCAACATTCCAAAATACGATCACGTAATGTTTTCCTATCATGGCATCCCAGAGAGACATGTTGATAAAGTGTATTTAGACGGTAAACCTTGTGCAGATCATTCTTGTGAAGATGAAATAAACTCTTTAAATGCAAATTGCTACAAAGCAACCTGTTATGCAACAACAAGATTACTTGTAAAAGCACTTAAATTAAAAAAAGGTTTTTATTCTACATGTTTTCAGTCTAGATTAGGACGAGACCCATGGCTCCAGCCATACACAGACCATACAGTTGAAAAACTTGGAAAAGAAGGTAAAAAAAGAGTTTTGGTCTTTTCTCCAGCATTTGTGGCAGACTGTTTAGAAACTACCATAGAAATTGGTGAAGAATATCTAGAGCTTTTTCAAGAACATGGAGGGAAGAAATCCAACTGGTTCCGTCTCTTAATGACAACGATGATTGGGCAGAAGGCCTTCATAAAATTATTAAGGATAAATTATAGTGAATTTATCTTTTATTAAAATTTAACTTTTGGAGGTTTTTTTCAATAATACACTTTATAAGGGAACCAAAACATCCTGGAGCTACAACTGTTGAAAATCCAAAATTATTTGATGAATTGGATGCGTTTATTAGCAATAATAAAAATGACTATATAATCTGCTTTTACTCCTACGATTTAAAGAACAATATTGAAGACTTGTCTTCTAACAATAAGGATAATATGAAATTTCCAGATATTCATTGTTTTGTTCCAGATGAGATCCACAGCAATTATTCAATCGAAAAAGAAAAAAAATTTAATCAAGAAATAGAATTCCAATCTGATATTTCAAAAGAAGAATACCAAAGGAATGTTTTAAAAATTAAAGAGCATATACAGAAAGGAGATTTTTACGAAGCCAACTATTGTTATCAATGGATTTCAAAAGTTGAGCATCTAAATTCCAAATTAATTTTTGAAAATTTAATGGATTTAACCAATCCTCCTTATGGGTTTTATGCAAATTTAGAAAAACATCATATTATTTCAGCTAGTCCAGAGCTATTCATTAAGAAAAGAGGTAATAAGCTGTATTCAAGCCCTATTAAGGGGACTCAAAAAAGAGATTTAGACCCAATAAAAGACCAGCTTTTAAAAAAACAATTAAAAGACAGCTTAAAAGATCAGGCAGAGAATAATATGATTGTTGATCTAGTAAGAAACGATTTAAGTAAAATAGCTCTCAAAAGTACAGTTAAAATGGAAGAGTTAAGAGAGGTCTACACTTTTAAAAATATCCATCAAATGATATCCACTATTTCTTGCGATATTTCTGAAAACGAAAAGATTTCTAGTATTATTAAAGCTACTTTTCCAATGGGGTCAATGACCGGAGCACCAAAGATTAAAGTAATGCAAATAATGGAAGATTATGAAATTTCAAAAAGAGGATTGTACTCTGGTTCTTTTGGAATTATTTACCCAAACGGAGATTTTGACTTTAACGTGATAATTCGAACACTTATTTACAACAAAGCAAATCATTTATTATCTTTTCATGTAGGTGGGGCAATAACGATTAATAGTGACCCCAAATTAGAATACGAGGAAACCTTAATAAAAGCAGAGGCACTATTTAGAGCATGTCAATAACTAATAATATTAATAAAGAGTTTTTAGCTTTTTTCAAGCAACATAAAATAAAAATAAATAGCAAGTTTTTAATTGGTGTTTCTGGTGGGAGTGATTCAATGGCATTGTTAGATATTGGCTTAAAAGCTGGCTTAAATATTTCAGTAGCTCATGTGAATTACCAATTGAGAAATGAAGAAAGTGAAAGAGAAAGTTTCATCGTCAAAAAATATTGTTTAGAAAATAAGTTGAATTTCTTCTATAAGGAAGCAGAAATTGATCTACTTAAAAATCTTCAAAACGAAGCTAGAGAAATTAGATACCAATTTTTCAATGATTTAGTAGAAGAAAATAAATTAGATTATATTCTAACTGCTCACCACCAAAATGACAATCACGAAACTTTTCTTCTCAACGCTTTAAAAGGCAATGGCATTGGTAGTTTAAAAGGGATTCCAGAGAAAAATGGAATAATCTTAAGACCATTATTACAATTCACTAAGATTCAACTTTTAATGCATGTTCAAGAAAATAAAATTAAGTATGGAACAGATAGTAGTAATTTATCTTCTAAGTACGATAGAAACTTTATCAGAAATGAAGTGCTTCAAAGTCTTAGTAACAAATTTCCAAAATATGAACAAGGGTTGACAAATTCTATAAATTTCTTAAGAGAAGATTATTCATTACTAAATAAATTAGTAGATGAAATTATTCAACCACTTTTAGTGGAAAGTAAAGACCATGCTCTAATTAATTTGAAGAGCCATGTTCCAAAACAAGCTTGGTACCACTTCTTTAAAAAATTCGGATTCAATTATTCACAAATTAATAATTGGTTGGAAAGTAATTCTCAAACTGGAAAGTTCATAGAAAGTTCTACACATCGTATTTCTAAAGACAGAGATTATTGGACTCTATCCATAAAAACAACTTATAAAAGAAATGACAAAATATTTTATATTAATAAAAATGAAGCAATTGAAGAACCTTTCAAACTAACCAGCCATCTTTGCGAAACTCTTTCATTAGAAAAATCCAATAATACTGTGGAGTTTTTCAATTTTTCTAAGTTAAATTTTCCTTTAAAATTACGAAAATGGAAAAGTGGAGACAAAATTCGCCCTCTTGGAATGAAGGGAAATAAAAAAGTAAGCGACATTTTGATAGATCATAAGGTCTCTATTTTAGAAAAAGAAAATATTTATGTACTAGAATCTAATAATGATATTGTATGGGTTATTGGGATTTTAATAAATGAATTATATAAGGTTGACAATAATTGTAGTTTCTTTTACAAGATTGTTTGTCAAGAAAAATAATATTTACAGTAATGAGTACAACCTTTTATTATTGCTAACGTATGAAAGAAAAATATATAATTCGACTATTTCTTGATTACAAGAAATATCGTTGTAAATTTGCCAAATATTTTAAATGAATTTTAAAAAATTACACTTCTTATTTTTTTATTGTTTTGCCCTTATAATTAGCGGTAATTTACTTTCACAGGAAATGGAATTTCCTGAAGATAAAGTTAAATACACAATAAATGTTTTTCAAGAAGAATGTCTAGTAACTATTATAGCTGATATAGATATTGAACAAGGATGGCACATTAATGGGGCAAATCTACCATTGGAGAGCTTCTCAATTCCAACTGATTTATATTTAGACACCTCTTCAATGTTTCTAAGTGAAGACACTATTTACGAACCTGCTTTTGATCACGTATACGATGATATAGCAAAAGAAGATCTTTACCTACATGAAGGGAAAATTACTATCTCCAGAAAAGTATTTATTAAATCCGAAAAAGATTTTATAATTAAAGGATTTTTTACTTTTCAAACTTGTGACGAAAGCCACTGTTTGCCACCTTACGACGGTCCATTTGAAGTCAAAGTCAAGGGTTGTGATGTAGAATCATTAAATGAAATAGATTTTAATTCTCCTAAATTTGTAGAGCAGCAAAAAGAAACTATTTCAAGTGACATAGAAAAAAAAGAGAAAGAAGTAGACAAAAAAATAAAAGTTGAACAAGAAACTACTGAATTCGAAGAAAGTTCAAATAGCGAGGACAAATCAAATACAAAATCTATCTTTTTAATCTTTATAATTTCTTTCTTAAGTGGTTTTGCAGCTCTTATTACCCCATGTGTTTTCCCAATGATTCCTATGACTGTTAGCTTTTTTACCAAGCAATCTCAAGACAAAGCATCTGGAATTAGAAATGCAATTCTATATGGCCTAAGCATTATTATCATATATGTTTTGCTGGGGACTATAATAACAGCTTTATTTGGGGCAAGTTTTCTAAATTCCCTCTCCACAAATATTTACTTTAATTTATTTTTCTTTGTTCTGCTTATTGTATTTGCTGTATCATTTTTAGGTGCATTTGATATTAATCTTCCCAATACTTGGGTTACCAAAGCAGATTCTGCATCAAGTAAGGGAGGCTTCTTAGGAATATTCTTTATGGCATTTACTCTTGCTCTTGTATCATTCTCCTGTACTGGACCTATAGTCGGGACACTTCTTGTAGAATCTGCAACAGTGGGTGGAATAGGTCCTTTTGTAGGAATGTTTGGTTTTTCTCTTGCACTTGCTCTTCCTTTCGGTTTGTTTGCTGCATTCCCAGGTTGGTTAAATTCATTACCAAAGTCTGGAGGCTGGTTAAATACCGTTAAAGTATTTTTAGGGTTTTTAGAATTAGCATTAGCATTTAAATTTCTTTCCAATGCAGATTTAGTAATGCAAGGTCATTTTCTTGAAAGAGAATTATTTATAGCGATATGGATTGGTATATTTTTCGTGCTTGCCCTATATTTATTTGGATTTATCAAACTACCAAACGATGGAGATATAAAATATCTTTCTGTATCTAGATCATTATTAGCAACAACAGTTTTAATTTTTGTTATGTATTTAATCCCTGGATTATGGGGAGCTCCCTTAAAGTTAATTAGTGGTTTTCCACCTCCTATGAGCTACAGTGAGTCTCCAAATGGAATTGGAATTAATTCAAATGCCAACCAAACAAAAAACACTACCAAAAACACCCATGCTGGACCTCAAGGACTGCCAGTTTTTCATGATCTGGAGGAAGGATTAGCTTATTCTAAAAGTGTTAATAAACCAATATTTTTAGATTTTACCGGACATGCTTGCATTAACTGTAGAAAAATGGAAGAAAAAGTTTGGGGAGAAGAGGGAGTATTAAATATTTTAAGAGATAGTGTTGTAATTATTTCTCTTTATGTCGATGACAAAAGACTCCTTCCTGAGGACCAACATTCTGAAGAAGAAATTGCTCCAGGAAAAATAATTAATGT
>CAJJCR010000010.1 GCA_905182745.1 Bacteroidetes bacterium MED-G20
ATAATCAGGTTAAATTCATGTCCAGAATATTTTTCTTTTAGATGCGTCAATGTATTTATTGTAAAAGATGGAATTGGTAAATTAAACTCTTCATTACATGCTTTTAATTTAGGGTTTTTCTCAATTGCAATTCTCACTAAATTTAGCCGATGGTAATCTTCTAATAAAGACTCTTTTTTCTTTAAAGGGTTAAGTGGACTGACGACAAACCAAACTTCATCTAAATTAGTGTATCCAACCATATAATTAGAAATTATTAAATGACCTACATGGATAGGATTAAATGTGCCAAAATACAAACCAACTTTTTTCATTCTATTTTAAAATTTTCTCAACTATTTTAATTATTTTTTTGGTGGAAATACTTAGCTCGTCGTTGACGATTATTTTGTCAAATTTATCTATAGATTTCATTTCTTCAAAAGATTTTTCTATCCTATTTTTAATAGCTTTTCTATCATCTGCATTTCTTTTTTTGAGTCTTTCGCTTAAAACTTCCATACTTGGAGGTTTTATAAAAATTGATATTGAATTTCCCTTAAAATATTCTTTTAAAGAAATACCTCCAACTACATCAACATCAAAAACTACATGTTTTTTTTCTTTCCATATTCTTTCAATTTCTTTTTTTAGTGTACCATATAAATTCCCTTTATAGACTTCCTCCCATTCTACAAAATCCTTTGTATTTATTTTTTCTTTAAATTCTTCAATAGATAAGAAATAATAATCTTTTTTATCTTCTTCTCCATCTCGAGTCTCTCTACTACAAGCAGAAATGGAAAATAAAAGAGAAAAACCGACACCTAATAACTTGTTGACAAGTGTAGTTTTTCCTGCTCCAGATGGTGCTGAAATAATAACCGCTTTACCTTGGAAATTATTAGACAAATTCATAAGATGTTTAAAACTTGTTCTTTGATTTTTTCTAGTTCGTCTTTCATTTCAACTACTATTTTTTGAATTGATATGTGGTGTGCTTTCGAACCAAGAGTATTGATTTCTCTTCCCATCTCTTGGGTAATAAAGCCTAGTTTTTTTCCAGAATTCATTTCTTTAAGAGTTTCCTTAAAATGGATACAGTGTTCTTTTAACCTTACTTTTTCTTCGCTTAGGTCTAGTTTCTCAGCGTAATAGATAAGTTCTTGCTCCAATCTTTTTTCATCGATTTTAGATTTCAAATTTAGCTCTTCAATGGACCGCAACAACTTCTGCTTTACTTTGGGAAGTCTTTCCTTTTCGAATGGATTTATTTTTGTTAGGTTATACAAAATAGAATTCACATAATTTAAAAGCTCTTTTTGGAGAGATTCTCCCTCTTTTTTACGAAAACTGTTTAGGTCCTCACAAGCTTCTTTCACAGCATTTATTAGGATTTCATTACTTTGTTTATCAATAGTTTCTTTTTGGTGTTGAATTACTTCAGGAAGCTTTAATGCATAACCCATGAAATCTTTATCATTCTGGTTATTTAGCTCTGTAGATATTTCCTTTAACTGGTTGTAATAATTTTTTAGTTGGTCCTTATTAATCGTGATTTTACTGCTAGAATTTATTTTTTCATAGTGAATAGCAAGCTCTACTTTTCCTCTTTTTAGATCGTTCTTTATTATAGATCTTAATGAAGAATCAATTTCTTTAAATACTGAAGGTATTTTTAGAGTTAGGTCTAAAAACTTACTATTAAGAGATCGTATTTCAATATTTACATGAAGGTGACCAATGGTAACTTCTGACTTGCCAAAGCCGGTCATTGAATGTGTCATAAAATCTTATTTACCCCAAAAGTAATCAATTGATTTTATTAGTATTTATACTTACTAAATAAACACCTCCAAAAATCATAAGTGAACACAACACACTTACAAATTCTATTTCTTCTCTTCCACTTAAAACAGCAATAATAGGAGGTTAAAACAGGTTGTAGATAAATATATGTACTTACTACAGTTGGGCTTACGTATTTAATTCCATAAATATTAAACAGATAGCATAGATAGGTGGTGAATAAAATAACAAAGCCTATTTTCATAATGATATTGCCCCCCATATTCCCAGTTAACTTCGTCGATCTCATATATTCCAAATGGAATTACGCCAATTAGTCCAAAGGTAAAAACCCATTTTGCAACTGTTATGGGACTGTATTTACTCATTAACGGTTTTACCAATATTAGATAGAGGCCAAAACTAGTAGCATTTAAGAAAATAAATAAATCCCCTAATAAGCCGCTATTTCCAGCTCCAGATTTATTTTGAAATATTATTGTAATGGCCCCTGCCAAACCAATTAATACACCAAAAACCTTAGTAAGTCGCAATTTCTCTTTTAAGATAATAACAGAAAGAATACTCACAATAATTGGACTTGTCACCATAATAATTGACGCATGAATGGTAGATGTTAGTTCTAACCCATTAAAAAACATCAACTGATTTGCTGTTACTCCAAACAACCCGCAAAGTGCAAATTTAAGTAGGTCAGACTTAGAGTATTTCCTCATAAAAAAACAAAGAGGTTATCCAAAAAAGAAATGTTGCCCCAATTCCCCTAAAAAGAATAAAAGTGAATGGCGGAACATATCCTCCATTCATGACATCTTTAGCAAAACCCATAGTCTTATCGCGTAAATTAAATTAGCTCCTATAATAGCAAGATGCGCAAAAAGTAGTTTTTTATTCAAAGTATCTTCAACATTTTTTTTTTGAATTTATTAAATAATTAGATTTGTATCATCATTCTAAAAATTTAAAATGAAATTCAATACTAAAGTAATTCACGCAGGTGTTCACCCTGACGCCTCAACAGGAGCAATTATGACTCCAATTTATCAAACTTCTACTTATGTTCAAGATGAAATTGGTGTTCATAAAGGTTTTGAATATTCTAGAACTGGTAACCCAACTAGACAAGCATTAGAAAATAATTTAGCAGCTATAGAAGGAGGGAAGTATGGAGCCTGTTTTGGAAGTGGTCTTGCGGCAATTGACGCTGTTGTAAAAATGTTAAAACCAGGAGATGAAGTAATTTCTACCAACGATCTGTATGGAGGTTCTTACAGGATTTTCACTACTATTTTTGAAAAGTATGGCATTAAATTTCATTTTGTAAATATGTTGGATGTCCAAAATATAGAAGAAAAAATTAATGATAAGACTAAACTTATTTGGGCAGAAACCCCAACCAATCCAATGCTGAATATTATAGATGTTAAGAAAGTTTGTGATTTGGCCCGTGAAAATGATATCATGGTAGGGGTGGACAATACTTTTGCGACTCCTTATTTGCAGAATCCATTAGCGCTTGGAGCAGATGTGGTAATGCATTCAGTTACAAAATATTTAGGTGGACATTCGGATGTTATTATGGGAGCTTTGGTTACAAATGACGATAAAATTGCAGAAGAAATTTACAGGATTCAAAACTCTAGCGGTGCTGTCTGTGGTCCTATGGATTCCTTTTTGGTCCTAAGAGGAATTAAAACTCTTCACCTTAGAATGCAAAGACACTGTGAAAATGGTGAAAAAATTGCTCACTTTTTAGATGATCATCCGCTTATAGATACTGTTTACTGGCCAGGGTTAAAGTCTCATACTAATCATGAAGTTGCTAAAAGTCAAATGAAAGACTTTGGTGGAATGATTTCTTTCAATTTAGTTGGTGATGATTTAGAGATGGCAAAGAAAGTAGTAAGCAAAACAGAATTGTTTACATTAGCAGAATCTTTGGGTGGTGTTGAGTCCCTTATAGGTCATCCTTCAACAATGACACATGCATCAATTCCAAGAGCAGAAAGAATGAAGTCTGGTGTTGTTGATTCACTTATAAGATTAAGTGTTGGAATTGAAGATGTTGAAGATTTAATTAATGATTTAAAAAATGCTCTAAGGGTTTAAAGATCAAATTAATGAAAATAATTTTTTCAGGTATTTTCTTTCTAACTCAGGTTTCACTTTTTTCTCAGTTTGTAGGTTCTAAAACAATCGACCCTGCTAATTGCAGAGACGGTGAAAATGTAGAATATTGTAAGACTCATAAATTAATGAATAAGCTTAAAAAAGACCCAGAAGCTTATCAGGCAATTTTTAGAAGAACAATTGGAAATAAAGAAAATAGAAAATCAAATTTCTAACAATCCTCGAAACAGAGCAATTTACACCATCCCTCTGGTTTTTCACGTATTGCACAATGGTGGTGTAGAAAATATTTCTCGTCAGCAGATTGAGGATGCAGTAGCAATTTTAAATAGAGATTTTAGACGTCAAAATGCAGATGCCAACACTGTTCAATCTACTTTTTCAGGAATGCCTGCTGATATTGAAATTGAATTTGAACTGGCTACTAAGGCTCCGAATGGTCAATGTTTTAGTGGAGCAAGTGGAGCCAAGTGGAGCAAGTGGAGCAAATGGAGCAAATATACCGAAACAATTACAACATAGCAATGATGTTTACAACGGTAATTGGCCAGGAAATAAGTATTTAAATATTTTTGTAGTAAATGATGCTGATGGTGCTGCGGGATATACAACTAATCCAAGTAATAATCCTTTATTTGGTGTCAATATGAGAAATGGAATTTGGATTCTCCACGATTATGTTGGCTCAATTGGTACTTCAGATACATTATTCAAGTAGAGCGTTAACTCATGAAGTAGGACATTGGTTAAATTTAGAGCATTTATGGGGGCCAAATAATAATCCTGGAACTGGGTCAAGTTGTTCTTCTGACGATTATGTGGACGATACTCCAAGATGTATTGGTGTAACATCTTGTAATTTAAACTCTAATTCTTGCTCCAACGATGTCATTGATGGTTACTGGAACAGTGACGTAGTTGATAATGTTGAAAATTATATGGAATATTCATCTTGTAACAAGATGTTTACTAATGGTCAAAAAAATAGAATGAGAGCTGCAATGGTTAGTAGTATTGGCACGAGCATTTGGACCACCAACAACCATAACAATAAAGTCTCCAGCTTCAACATATAAGTTTTTGTTATTGACAGGTGGTTTGTGGAGGTGATAACATTCAATTTTTTGATGAATCTTATAATAATATAACTTCATGGAATTGGACTTTTCCTAATGGCACACCAAGTTCTTCGACACAACAAAATCCTGTTATTTCTTATTCCGGTTCGGGTTCATTTGATGTTACTCTTGAAGTTACAGATGCAATTGGGTAATAGCATGACCCAAACTTTTCCAAATTTTGTTTCTGTAATTGGAAACCCAGGTTATCCGCCACCAATTTACGAAGGGTTTGAAACGATATCTTCTATTCCAAATAATGACTGGACAGTTTCTAATCCAAATGGTCCAGGATTTGAGGTGGTTTCAACTGCTTTTCATACTGGTTCGAAAAGTGTTAAACTAGATAATTCCCAAGGCACTAACGGCTCTGTAGATGAGTTAATCAGCAACACTATTGATCTGTCAAATAGTGCTGCAGCTAGTATATCATTTAAGTATGCTTTTGCAAAACGAAATAGTGGAAATACGGATTATCTTCAGGTTTATGCAAGTAAGGATTGTGGGGAAACTTGGTTTATGAGAAAAAATATTTCTTCTTCAATAATTTCTACTATGAATAACACCAATGCTGGTATTATTCCCACTGGATCAGACTGGAAAACCATTACCATTGGTCCAAATTCCTTCAGCAATTATTTGGTCAGTAATTTTAGGTTTAAATTTAAATTTGTTAATGGTGGTGGTAATGACTTTTTTATAGATAATATAAATTTATCTGGGTCAGTTTCAATCGATGAAACTGAACTAAACCAAAGACTGATAGTACATCCTAATCCAGTAATGGATAATATAAATATTTCATTTTATTCAATTTCAAAGTTGACAAATCCAGCATTAGAACTTTATGATGCCATGGGTAGGTTGGTTAATTCTAAGAAACTTTATCATCTTGGAACTGGTGCTAACGAAATTGAAATTCCTTCTTCAAATTTAGATGCTGGATGGTATCTTCTTGTTTTAAAATCTCAAGAAAAAACAATTACCAATAAGTTTCTAAAAAAATAACTAAATGAAGAATTTATTTTGGACTCTTACTTTAATTCTTGGTTTATTTTCTTCATGTGAAACAGATTTTGAGCTAAACGCATCCTATAAGACTATACCTGTAGTATACGGTCTATTAGATCAGTCGTTAGACACACAATTTATTAAAATTAATAAGTCTTATTTAGCAAATGCAAATAATGCTAATTTTGCTCCGATTAATGATTGTACCCAATTTGACTATATCCTTGCTGTTTTAGAAGAGTATAACCAAAATAATGTTTTTCTAGGTTCTGACACCTTAAAGGAAATGATGGTTGGGAATTTACAGCCAGGAATTTTTTATGAAGATTCGCAGAAAATCTATTTCTTAGAAACTTCTTCCAATTCTTTTGTAGACGAGCATACTTACAAGTTAAATGTCAATGTTCCTGACAAAAATTTGAATTTTAGTGCTCAGACAGATTTAGTCAATGGTACTGGTTTATCATTTGATTTTCTATCTAAAATTACTTTACAACTCAATGGGTTTCGTTGCGCAGATAAAGATTTAGCTACAACTGATGAGTTTTTCGACCCTAGGCTAGACTGGAAAACAACTCTAAACGGAAAAAGATACGAACTGGTTCTTCGTTTTGCATATGTTGAACATTTTTTTAATGGCGATACCATTCAAAAATTCATTGATTGGGACTTAGGTGATCAGACAAGTGTAAATACAGATGGAGGAGAAAGTATGTTTAAAGTTGTTTCTGGAAGTAGTTTCTTTGAAATGCTTAAAGGTAGGTTATCTTCTTATGATCTAGAAGATCAAGTTGAAAAAAGAACTTTTAATAGTAATGCTATAGAATTCATTCTCACGGCTGGAAATGAGGACTTAAACACTTACATGCAAATAAACGAGCCAGTTACAAGTATAGTTACAGAAAGACCTATTTTCACCAATGTTAATAATGGAATAGGTTTATTTGCTAGTAAGTATCAAACAGAGTTAGTTTGCTCTATGTCAGCAGGAACAATTTTAGAGCTTTGCTTAGGTCAAAAAACAAGTGGTTATAAATTTTGCCTTCCTAATATAAATACTCCTTTTTATCAAAATTCACTTACTGAGTTGGATTTATATCCACAAATTGAGTGTAACTAATATCTACAGTTACATGGTTTTGAAAAATACACTTTTGCATTTGGTAGTAAGCCAATTATTTTTCTTTATTCTTTTTCATTTAAGGGGTCTACTCTCAAATCTTAGTGGTGGCGAACAAGTAGGTTGTAATTAAGTCAAAAGCATTCAAGAATTTTTTTAGCTTTTTCATTGTCATTTAAAATTTGACTTTTTAGGTCTTTCAAGGAATTGAATTTTACTTCGTCTCTTATTCTTTCAATTACTTTAGCTCTTAAATCTTGACCGTATATGTCTCTTTGGTAGTTAAAAAGGTGTATTTCTATTGTTCTTTTTTGACCTGCAACTAACGTTGGTTTATAACCAATATTCATTATTCCTTTAAAATTAGCATCTTTAATTTGGCAAATAACAGCGTAAACTCCATCTAATGGAATTATTTTTTCGTTACTATTTACTTTAATATTTGCAGTAGGAGTGCCAATTGTTTTGCCAATGCCATTTCCATGGACAACTTCTCCAGAAAACTCGTAAAAATGTCCACAATAATCTCTTACCATATGAATATTTCCCTTTTCAATTGCTCTTCTAACTTTTGTTGAGCTAATTTTTATTTCTTCAATTTCATGTGCTTTAATCTCCTCTAAATTGAATGGATTTGATTTTTCATGCTTTTTAAGCAAATCAATATTTCCTTCTCTGTCATTGCCAAAATGATGATCGTAACCGATTACTAATGTGTGGGTGCCAAGTTTTTGAATTAAAAGGTCGTCTATATATCTTTTGGCACTAAATTTTGAAAACTCTATGGTAAAAGGATAAATAACTAAATGATCCAATCCTAATTGCTCTAAAATATTTATTTTTTCTTTGACAGTATGAATTAATTTCAGGCCTTGATCATTGAGAAGAACTTTTCTTGGGTGTGGATCAAAAGTCAAAAGAACAGATTCTCCATTATTTTTTTTTGCAATATTTTGAAGTCTTTGAATTATTTTTTGGTGTCCAAAATGAATGCCGTCAAAAGTTCCAACGGTAACAATTGGATTTTTAATATTCTTATATGATTCAAAGCCGTAGTGAACTTGCATCCTCTAATTTTTGAGCGAATTTACATTTTAATAATTAATCTAAGTGTTCTGTTAATTTGAACTTGAAATAATATGTTATATTTTATCAACATTGGACTTTAAATAATATAATTTATGTTAGATTTGCAGCGTAATTAAAAAAATAAAGCAATGTCTCAATTTAAGGGGAAAATTTCACAAATCATTGGTCCTGTAATAGATGTCAGTTTTGAAAATGCTGATAAACTACCAAATTTATTAGAAGCTATCGAAATCATCAAAGAAGATGGAACTAAAGTTGTTTTAGAGTGCCAAAAGCATATTGGTGAAGACAGTGTTAGAACTGTTGCCATGGATTCAACTGATGGTCTAACTAGAGGCATGGAGGCAACTCCAGTTGGAAGTCCTATTACAATGCCAACAGGAGATAAAGTAAAAGGGAGACTATTTAACGTAGTTGGTGATGCAATTGATGGAATTGGTCCATGTGAGACAGAAAGAAGATTGCCAATACATAGAGAAGCACCAAAATTTGAAGACTTATCCACTGCAACAGAAGTTTTATCTACAGGAATCAAAGTTATTGATTTAGTTGAGCCATATGCCAAGGGAGGTAAAATTGGTTTATTTGGTGGCGCTGGTGTAGGAAAAACAGTTTTAATTCAAGAACTAATTAACAATATAGCCAAAGGACATGATGGACTTTCAGTGTTTGCAGGTGTCGGTGAAAGGTCTAGGGAGGGTAATGACTTACTTAGAGAAATGCTAGAATCTGGAATTGTTAAATATGGTGATGAGTTCATGCATGAGATGGAAAAAGGGAATTGGCCTCTAGATAAAATTGACAAAGAAGCTTTAAAAAAATCTCAAGCAGCTTTTGTATTTGGTCAAATGAACGAACCACCTGGTGCAAGAGCTAGAGTTGCTCTTTCTGGTTTAACTCTTGCTGAAGACTTTAGAGATGGTGATGGTGAAGGTAAAGGTAAAGATATTCTATTCTTTATAGATAATATATTCAGATTTACTCAAGCAGGGTCTGAAGTTTCTGCACTTTTAGGAAGAATGCCATCAGCAGTAGGATACCAACCAACTTTAGCAACTGAAATGGGAGCTATGCAAGAGAGAATAACATCTACTAAAAAAGGTTCTATTACGTCTGTTCAGGCTGTTTACGTTCCTGCAGATGATTTAACAGACCCAGCACCTGCTACTACATTTGCCCACTTAGATGCAACGACAGTTTTGTCTAGAAAATTAGCAGCGTTAGGAATTTATCCTGCAGTTGATCCACTAGATTCTACATCAAGAATTTTAACCCGTCAAATTCTAGGAGATGATCATTATGATTGCGCCCAAAGAGTTAAAATGTTGTTACAGCGATACAATGAATTGCAAGATATTATAGCAATTTTAGGAATGGATGAATTGTCTGAAGAAGATAAGCAAGCTGTTCATAGAGCTAGAAGAGTTCAAAGATTTTTATCACAGCCTTTTCATGTTGCAGAGCAATTTACTGGAATGAAAGGTGTTTTTGTAAACATTGAAGACACAATTAAAGGTTTCACAATGATAATGGATGGAGAAGTTGATAAATATCCAGAAGCTGCATTTAACTTGAAGGGAACTATTGAAGAGGTTATTGAAGCTGGAGAAAAAATGTTGGCAGAAGTAAGTTAAAAATTCATTATGGATGTTCAAATAATTACACCAGATAAATCTCTTTATGATGGGAAAGCTGACTTAGTCAACGTTCCAGGTACTTCGGGTTCTATTGGTATTTTAAATAATCATGCTCCTTTAGTTTCTTCTCTTTCAAAAGGCGAAGTAAGAATTGTTCTCAATGACAAAGAAGAAATATTTAATATTGACGGAGGAGTTGTTGAAGTTATGAAAAATAAGGTGGTTGTTTTAGCGTCTTGATTTAAGTTAATTTGAAACTTTTTCTGTGGTGTTTTGTTATTCCAAACTCATAAATTGCATTTTTATGTTTTTTAGTGGGATAACCTTTATTTTGATTCCATAAATATTCTGGAAAACTAATCGAAAGTTTTTTCATTATTTCATCTCTTTTTGTTTTTGCAATTATTGATGCAGCAGCAATATTCATATACTTTCCATCTCCTTTGATAATGCAGGTATGGTCTATTTTTGGATATGGGTTGAACTTATTTCCATCAATTGCTAAATGACTGGGTTTAACAGCTAGATTTTTTATTGCAAGGTGCATTGCAAAAAGAGAAGCTTGAAGAATATTTATTTTTTCAATTTTTCTTTCCTCTACAATGCCAATTCCAATTGCAATAGCATTTTTTTCAATATCAATTCTTAATTCGTTTCTATTTTTTTCAGAAATTTTTTTTGAATCATCAAGCTTTAAATTTTTATAGCCTTTAGGAAGAATAACTGCAGCAGCTACCACTGGTCCTGCTAGGCATCCTCTACCAGCTTCATCACAGCCAGCTTCTGTAAAAGAAGTTAGAAAAGGCTTTAATTTCAAAATAGTAGATTCATATTCACTTTAGAATCTATAAAATTAGATAATTCACTTATTTTTATTCTTTCTTGATTCATAGAGTCTCTTTCTCTAACCGTTACAGAATTGTCTTCTATGGATTCGTAGTCAACGGTAATGCAAAAAGGGGTTCCTAGTGCATCGTTTCTTCTATATCTTTTTCCTATAGAATCTTTTTCGTCGTAAGCACAGTTGCAAATAGATTTCAGATCGTTAAATATTTCTTTGGCTTTTTCGGAAAGACCATCTTTCTTAACAAGTGGAAGAATTGCAGCTTTGTTAGGTGCCAAGCTAAAGGGTAGAGCAAGTACTGTTCTAGATGTTCCATCTTCAAGTGTTTCTTCCTTTAAGCTGTACGACATTAGAGCTAAGAACATTCTGTCTAGACCAATGGATGTTTCAACCACATATGGAATGTAACTTTCTTTTTTTTCAGGATCAAAATATCTAATTTTTTTCTTAGATAATTCTTCGTGTTGTTTTAAATCAAAATCTGTTCTTGAATGAATTCCCTCCAGTTCTTTAAATCCAAAAGGAAATTTAAATTCAATATCACACGCCGCATCAGCATAATGTGCAAGTTTTACATGGTCATGAAATCTTAAATAATCCTCGGGAATACCTAAAGATTTATGCCACTTCATCCTAGTTTCTTTCCAATGTTCGTACCATTTTTGTTGAGTTCCAGGTGTAATGAAGAATTGCATTTCCATTTGTTCAAACTCTCTCATTCTGAAAATAAATTGTCTTGCAATGATCTCGTTTCTAAAAGCTTTTCCGATTTGGGCGATACCAAAAGGTATTTTCTTTCTGCCAGTTTTCTGTACATTCAGATAGTTGACAAATATACCCTGAGCAGTTTCTGGTCTAAGAAAAATACTTTTTGATTCTCCAGAAACAGAGCCTAAGTCGGTTTGAAACATTAGATTAAATTGTCTAACACTGGTCCAGTTTTTAGAACCGCTTACTGGACATATTACTCCCAGTTCTATTATTAGGTCATAAATAGCAGATAAATCCTCACAATTAAAAGCTTTATCCATTTTGATTTTAATGTCGTTTATATCTTTTTCTCTTCTTAAGACATTTAAATTGGTTTCTCTAAAGGTTTTTTCATTAAAATCTTCTCCAAATCTTTTTTTAGCTTTTTTTATTTCTTTTTCTATTTTCCCTTCAATTTTAAGAATGTGGTCTTCAATCAGGATATCAGCTCTGTATCTTTTTTTAGAATCCTTGTTGTCAATTAGCGGGTCATTAAATGCATCAATATGTCCAGACGCTTTCCAAGTATTTGGATGCATAAAAATTGCAGCATCAATTCCAACAATATTTTCATGCATTTGTACCATTGAGCGCCACCAGTACTTTTTAATATTGTTTTTAAGCTCTACACCATTTTGTCCATAATCGTAAGTTGCACTCAGTCCGTCGTAAATCTCACTACTGGGAAATATGAATCCAAATTCTTTGGAGTGGCTAATTATTTTTTTGAAATGTTCTTCCGTCATCTTAGTTGTTAATTATTTGGAGTTAACACAAAAATAGAACTTCCGATGAAAGGGTTATATTTAAATTTTAAAAATTATAAAGTTTTACAGTTAATATGCTAAAAATTGAGGATAAAATCATTTCTGATGAGCTTTTTGAAAAAAAGTTTGTCTGTGATTTGCAAAAGTGTAAAGGCGGATGTTGTGTTGAGGGTGATTCAGGGGCTCCTTTAAAATCTATGGAGATTAAAGAAATCACCAAAAATCTTTCAATTATTAAATCCGAAATGTCTGCAAAAGGTCTAAATGCGATTAAAAAAAATGACTTTCATTATGTGGATTCCGATGGGGATAAGGTAACCAAATTAGTAGATGGTAAGGAATGTGTTTTTGTTGTTTTTGATAAAAACAATATAGCCAAATGCTCTATAGAGTCAGCGTATAGAAAAAACAAAATAAATTTCAATAAACCTATTAGCTGTCATTTATATCCTGTAAGGGTGAAAGAATATGATTCTTTCATAGCTGTAAATGTTGATAGCTGGCATGTTTGTAAGCCTGCTTGTGAATGTGGAACTGAACTAAATGTTCCAGTCTTTAAGTTTTTAAAAGATGCAATTGTAAGATCTTGGGGTTTAGATTTCTTTAACCATTTAGACTCTGTCTATAATGAGTTTTTTAATAATAAAAATCAAAATAATATTCCGTAAAATCTCAACTATGTAGCTTATAATTTTATAGTTGTAATATGTTTAAAACATTGTTGTTATTAACACGCGATTTTTAATAAAGATTTTCACACAAAGGCTGAATATTAGACATCAAAAATTAACTTTAATAACCTTAAATACGTTCTTTTAGTGCCAATACTTGTCAATCGTTTTGACTTTCAACAAGTTAACAAGTTTTAATTTTAATTTGTTGAAAACTATTAAAAATGTTAGGTGTTTTTTTTTGTTAGACCTAGGATTATTTCTAATTTTTGTATTCCACTAAAATTTGTTTTTTAGCTAGGCACCCAAAACGTATTTTTTAATGACTTTCTTCAAAAACTTTTTGTTTTTTTAGAAGATTTTTGGTCTTAATTTTTGCGTTTTTTGATTAAAATATAACTACGATTATGGATAAAAATACTACAAAAGATATAAGTTCAGTAAACATTGACCTTGAAAAAGAATTGGATACTAAAATAACTGTTGAAGAACCAATTCTAAAAGAAAATCCAAACAGATTTGTGCTTTTTCCAATACAACACTCTGATATTTGGGAAATGTATAAAAAACAAGAAGCTAGTATTTGGACTGCAGAGGAATTGGATTTGTCTCCCGATTTAGTAGATTGGGAATCTAAACTTAACGATGACGAACGCTTTTTCATCAAACATGTACTTGCGTTTTTTGCTGCCTCAGACGGGATTGTTAATGAAAATTTAGCAGAAAACTTCTTAAGCGAAGTTCAGTACACAGAAGCAAAGTTTTTTTATGGGTTTCAGGTAATGATGGAGAATATCCATTCTGAAACTTATTCGTTACTTATCGACACTTACATTAAAGATACCAAAGAAAAAAATTATTTATTCAATGCAATCGAAACTTTTGAGCCTGTAAAGAAAAAAGCTGATTGGGCCATGAGATGGATTGACAATGGCTCTTACGCCGAACGTTTAATCTCTTTTGCAGCAGTAGAGGGTATTTTCTTTTCAGGGTCATTCTGTTCTATTTTCTGGTTGAAGAAAAGAGGCTTAATGCCAGGGTTAACTTTTTCTAATGAGTTGATTTCAAGAGATGAGGGGTTACACTGTGATTTTGCTTGTATGCTTTACAACAACCATTTGGTCAATAAATTACCTAAGGAACAGGTTCAGAAAATAATTGCCGATGCTGTTGAAATTGAAAAAGAATTTATAACCGAATCATTACCAGTAAGATTAATTGGAATGAATTCAGACTTGATGTCTCAATATATTGAGTTTGTCGCAGATAGATTACTTACAGAGCTAGGTAATGAAAAAATTTACAATACTTCAAATCCTTTTGATTTCATGGATATGATTAATCTGCAAGGAAAAACTAACTTTTTTGAAAAAAGAGTGGGTGAATACCAAAAAGCAGGTGTTTTGAATAACGAAAATAATACCACCTTTAGTTTAGACTCAGATTTTTAGAAAACCATTATAATTATATTGTATGTACGTAGTAAAAAGAGACGGAAGAAGAGAAGCAGTAAAGTTTGATAAAATAACAGCTAGAATCAAAAAGCTTTGTTATGGATTAAATCCTTTAGTAGCTCCTGAAAAAGTTGCTATGAAGGTGATAGAAGGTCTTTTTGATGGAGTTACTACTAGTGAGTTGGATAATTTAGCGGCTGAGGTTGCAGCAACCAATACAATAACACACCCTGATTACGCTCTTTTAGCTTCTCGTATTGCTGTTTCCAATTTACATAAGAATACAAAAAAATCATTTTCAGATACTGTTACAGATCTTTATGAATATATAGACCCAAAAACTAATGAAAAAGCACCACTTATTTCTGACGAGGTTTATAAAATAGTTAAAAAAAATGCAGATGTTTTAGACTCTACTATTATTTATGATAGGGATTTCAGGTACGATTTTTTTGGTTTTAAAACTTTAGAAAGATCTTATTTATTGAAGTTGAAAGGTCAAGTTGCTGAGCGACCACAGCAAATGATAATGAGAGTTGCAGTAGGAATACATAAAGAAGACTTGGATGCTGCAATAGAAACTTACAATTATATGAGTGAAGGATGGTTTACCCATGCAACACCTACTTTATTTAATTCTGGTACACCAAAGCCTCAAATGTCTTCTTGTTTTTTACTTGCTACAAAAGAGGATAGTATTCCAGGTATTTACGACACTTTAAAGCAATGCGCTCAAATTTCTCAATCTGCTGGTGGTATAGGACTTTCTATTCACGATATTAGAGCTACTGGTTCTTACATAAAAGGCACCAATGGTACTTCCAATGGTATAGTTCCTATGCTAAGAGTATTTAACGATACTGCTAGGTATGTAGATCAAGGTGGCGGAAAAAGAAAAGGATCTTTTGCAATATATATTGAACCTTGGCATGCAGACGTTTTTGACTTCTTAGATCTTAGAAAAAATCATGGCAAAGAAGAGCAAAGAGCAAGAGATTTGTTTTACGCTTTATGGACACCTGATTTATTCATGCAGAGAGTAGAAGAAAATGGTGACTGGACTTTGATGTGTCCACATGAATGTCCAGGTTTGTCAGATACTCATGGAAAGAAATTTGAGAAACTCTACAAAAAATATGAGTCGGAGGGGAAGGGTAGAAAAACAATTAAGGCACAAGAATTGTGGTTCAAAATTTTAGAAAGTCAAATTGAGACTGGAACACCATATATGCTTTATAAAGATGCTGCAAACGAAAAATCCAACCAAAAGAATTTAGGAACTATAAAATCTTCTAATTTATGTACGGAGATTATTGAATATACTTCTCCAGATGAAGTTGCTGTATGTAATTTAGCCTCTATAGCATTACCAAAATTCGTTATAGATGGTAAGTTCGATTTTGAAAAGTTGTTTAAGGTTACCTATAGAGTTACAAGAAACTTAGATAAAGTTATTGATGCCAACTATTACCCAGTTCCAGAGGCAAGGAATTCCAATATGAGACACCGTCCTATTGGGATTGGTGTTCAGGGTTTAGCTGACGCATTTATATTAATGAGACAAGCTTTTGAATCTGAAGAAGCTAGACAACTAAATAAAGATATTTTCGAAACAATCTATTATGCTGCACTTACAGCCTCTAAGGACCTAGCCATTGAAAAAGGTCCATATGAATCATACAAAGGCTCCCCTGTGTCTCAAGGAATATTACAATTTGATATGTGGAATGTTAAGCCATCTGAACGATGGGAATGGGATTTATTGCGAGAAGAGATTCAAAAAAATGGAGTAAGAAACTCTCTGTTATTGGCTCCAATGCCAACTGCATCTACTGCACAAATACTTGGAAACAATGAATGTTTTGAACCTTACACTTCAAATATTTATACAAGAAGAGTATTGTCTGGTGAATTTATTATTGTCAACAAGCATTTATTAAGAGACTTAGTTAAGCTAGGTATTTGGGACGATCGTCTTAAAAACAAACTAATGGCATCCAATGGCTCCATTCAAAATATTGAAGAAATACCTGACAATATTAAAAATCTATATAAAACTGCTTGGGAGATATCTCAAAAGGTTATATTGGATATGGCAGCAGATAGGGGTGCATTTATTGATCAATCACAATCTCTTAATATTTTCATGGAGAATGCCAATTTTGCTAAATTAACTTCTATGCATTTTTACGGCTGGAAAGCAGGACTTAAAACAGGAATGTATTACTTGAGAACCAAGTCTGCAACTGACGCTATTAAGTTCACTTTAGACAAAGAAGCAATGTCTGAACCAGTTGCTAAAAAAGAGGAAGCAGTTGAAGTAACTAAGAAGTAAGGTGATCTTCATTGTCTGCTACAATTTGGAAGTGTTATAATTTCTAACTAATCTCATTTCATAATTTTTATAATGGGTTGGCAAATTTATATTCTTAGATTTTACTTTAAATCTGTTTCTTTGTTTGTTCCAAAATTTGCCGGCTTAAAAGCATTCAAACTATTTCAAAAAGTACGAATTAAAACCATAAGGAAAAGAGAGGAGGGGTTTTATAAAGAAGTCCATCACTTTACAGTTAGTTCATCAAAAGAAGACTTATTATGTTATGAAATTGGGTCTCAAAACAAGAATCTAGTTTTTTTATTACATGGTTGGGAATCGAATGCAGGTAGTCTTTCCAAATTTGCTTTTCAATTGTCCAAGAATAACTTTAGAGTCATTAGTTTTGATTTGCCTGGTCATGGAAAATACAAATCAAATTACACCAACTTAGCAGAGTGTGGAGAAGCCTTTACTAAAGTCATAGAATATATAAAACCTAGTAAACCTTTCAGCGTGATATCTCACTCCTTTGGTTCAGCAGTTTGTACTTATACTTTGTCAAAATTGAACTATAAATTAGATAAACTTGTTTTTTTAACTTCCCCAAACTCCATTTTCGAAATATTTAAAGATTTCAAGAATATGATTGGTTTATCTAATGATTCCTTTACATACTTTGTTCAGAAAGCAAATTTATTAGCAAATGAAGAAATCAAAAATATTAATGTAGACGCAAAACTAAAACTAATAGATTTTTCAAAATTGCTTTTGATTCATGACGAACATGATAAAATTATACCTATAAAAAACTCAGAAGAGATTAAGAAAATGAATACGGAAAATACACAGCTAATAAAATATTCTAAAATAGGTCATTATAAAATGTTGTGGAATGATAAAGTAGTAGAGGACACTATGTCTTTTTTTAAAGAATAAAAAAAGGCACCCGAAGGTGCCTGTAAACAATTCAAATTATCTGTATCAATTATTTTAATCCTTTAATTACAGAAGTACCTGCTCCGAAAACATTGTCTTGACCATAAGGAGAACCTTTTCCGTCTGCATAACCTTTCCATTTAACTAGCTCTATATAGTTTGGGGATCTAGTCAACTGCTGCTGTACCAATCTTATTTCTTCAGCTCTACCTTGAGCTCTTAAAATAGCTGCTGTCTTTTCACCTTCCGCCTTCATTATCTCTGCATTTGCAAGATATTGTTGTTCTTCTTCCAACTCTTTAGCTTTCTGATTTCTTTGCTTTTGGGTCTCTTTTTCAGTAATTGCAACTTTTACGTTATCAGGTAAATTAACATCTGCAATTTCACAGAAATTATAAGAGATAAAATTAGCAGGAAATTCAGATTGAAATATAGTATCCATTTCTGTTTCTAAAGCTTCTCTTTTTGTAGAGTAAATTTCTTCATAGGTATATCGTCCAATCACATCTTTAATAACCCCTCTTACTTTAGCGTCTATAAAAGAGCTTTCAAATGCTTTTCCATGTTTTAGGTGTAATCTTGCTGTGTTATTTTGCATAGGATTGTAATTAATAGTTACATCAATTCCAATTTCCATTCCGTTTTTTTCCATCACCTTAGAACTATAGTTTCTACTTTGCTGAAGTATATTATAGGTTATCATTTCATTCCAAGGAGCAATAAAAACGGTTCCTTCAGTATAAACATTAGTTTGATCTATACCGCCTGTATATGGTCTATATATAAAACCTTCTTCACCTGGATTTACATCTGTCCATGACATGAAAAATAAGGAGATAAGGATTATTCCTATTCCACCGAATAAAGTTGTTTTTAAAATGTTTTTAGGTTCTATTTCTATTTCACTCATGATTTTGGTTTATTAATTATTGTTTTATAAGTATTGTATATTGCTAGAATGTTCAAAAACAGTGCCAAGATTTTTATAATTGGGTGTGTTCTAATTGCATACATGATGGTTACCACAAAAAGCAGTGCAGCCAAAGTAATATTTAGAATTATACTTAAAATGTATCTATTATTATTCATTATATCATTTTTTTAGGATCTACCCACAGATCATATTCCTCTGCTGAGACATATCCTAAGTTGATGGCTTCTTCTTTCAAAGTTGTGCCATTTTTATGTGCAGTATTTGCTATTTCTGCAGCTTTATAATAGCCTATTTTAGTATTTAAAGCAGTTACAAGCATTAACGAATTGTTTAATAGTTTTTCAATATTTGCATGATTTGGCTCAATTCCTTTAGCACAATGCTCATTAAATGACAAAGTGGCATCTGCTAAAATTGTTGCACTTTCAATTAAATTTTTTGCCATCATAGGCTTGAAGACGTTCAATTCATAGTGTCCTTGAGCTCCTCCAAAACTTATCGCTACATCATTTCCCATTATCTGAGCACACACCATTGTAAGAGCTTCACTTTGTGTAGGATTCACCTTTCCGGGCATTATGGACGAGCCAGGCTCATTTGCAGGGATAATTAATTCACCAATACCAGATCTTGGTCCAGAGGCCAGCATCCTAATGTCATTAGCAATCTTATTGATAGATACTGCCAATTGTTTTAAAGCTCCATGTGTTTCTACAATTGCATCGTGGGCAGCTAGTGCTTCAAACTTATTTTTAGCAGTTATAAAAGGTAAATTGGTTAGTTCTGCAATATTTTTTGCCACCATTTCCGCATAACCTTTTGGAGTATTCAGTCCAGTACCAACAGCCGTTCCCCCTAAAGCTAGTTCACTTAAATGCTCCAATGTATTGTTAAGAGCTTTTAATCCATGATCTATCTGAGACACATATCCAGAAAATTCTTGTCCCAAAGTTAAGGGAGTTGCATCCATTAAATGGGTTCTTCCAATTTTAACCACTTCCTTAAACTCTATTGCTTTTTTCTCTAATTGTTTCTTTAAGTGCAGTAACTCCAGGTATTGTTCTCTCAATTATTACTTTATATGCAGCAATATGCATTGCAGTTGGGAAAGTGTCATTTGAAGATTGAGATTTATTAACATCATCATTCGCTTTTAAAGTAGAATTGCCTTCAGCTAGAGAACCTCCATTTAAAACATGTGCTCTATTGGCAATAACTTCATTTACATTCATATTGCTTTGTGTTCCAGAACCAGTTTGCCAAACTACAAGAGGAAACTCATCGTTTAATTGGTTATCTAGGATTTCGTCACAAACCTTGGCTATTAAATCTTTTTTATTTTCTTCTAAGGTGCCAAGTTGAAAATTAGTGATGGCTGCTGCTTTCTTTAAAACGGCAAATGCGTGGACTATTTCTAATGGCATAGATGCTGGTGGGCCAATTTTAAAATTATTTCTTGATCTTTCAGTCTGAGCTCCCCAATATTTTGTTGACTCAACTTGAATTTCTCCAATGGTATCTTTTTCGATTCTAAAGCTCATTTATATATTTTTATTACTAATTTAGTTCAAAGAAACTTAATTCAAATTTAAAATTTATGGTTATAGGTACAGCAATATTTTTGTTTTTCTTTGGAATGGCTTTTTGGGTACTGTTATTTTTAGGTGGTTTTATTGGTCTTTGGGTTCAATGGGGATTGATAGATATCACCAAAGCTCAATTGTCCAAAAGAGGCATCATAAAAGATGTTTAATTTATAATTTTTAAGAAATTTTCTTTAGGCCTTCCTATCTCAGCTAAGTTTTCATTTACTAGAATAGGCCTTTCAATCAATTTAGGTTCTTTTACCAACCAATTAATTATCTCATTTTCAGAGAGGGATTTTCCTTTTATATTTTCTTTATAAACAGCTTCACTTTTTCTAATAAGCTCGGATGCAGAAAGATTCAACTTTTTTAAAAGAGCTATCAGCCCCTCTATTAGAAATTCTTATTTTCCAAATAATTAATAATTTCTGGTTGTATGTTTTTAGATTCTAGGAAAGCCAATCCTTCTCTACTTTTACGACATCTATTGTTGTGATAATATTTCATTTATTTTGATTTTCCATAACTCATTAAATAAGAATTTAAAAATGGCTGTAATTCACCATCTAGGACTTTAAATGGATCATTGCTTTGAAAATTTGTTCTATGATCTTTGACTCTTTTATCATCTAATACATAGCTTCTAATTTGGGATCCCCACTCAATTTTCTTTTTCCCAGCTTCAATTTCGTCTTGTTTTTCTCTTCTTGCTCGTAATTCAAGCTCATAAAGTTGAGACTTTAATAATTGCATGGCTTTTTCTCTATTTCCAAGTTGAGACCTAGTTTCAGTATTTTCGATAACAATTCCGGTTGGGGCATGTTTTAGCCGCACTCCAGTTTCAACTTTATTAACATTTTGCCCTCCCGCACCTCCGCTTCTAAAAGTATCCCAGCTAATATCAGCTGGAGAAATATCTATTTCTATGGTGTCATCAACACTTGGATAGACATAAACTGATGAAAAAGAAGTCATTCTTTTCCCTTGTGCATTAAATGGGCTTATTCTCACTAGTCTGTGAACACCATTTTCACCTTTTAAATATCCAAATGCTGAATCTCCAGAAATTTCGAGAGTTACTGTTTTAATTCCAGCTACATCTCCATCTTGAGAATGAATTTCTTTGACTTTGTATCCATTCTTTTCACACCACATTAAGTACATTCTCATTAGCATTGCACTCCAATCACAACTTTCTGTGCCACCAGCACCAGCAGTAATTTGAAGAATTGCATCTAAATGATCTTCTTCGGAAGAAAGCATGTTCTTTAACTCCAAACCCTCTAAATTTTCAACTAATTTTTTATATTGACTTAAAACTTCTTCTTCAGAAGATTCACCTTCTTTAAAAAATTCAAATAGAACTTCGGTGTCTTCAAGATTGGTTTTTAAATTGTCGTAAGACTTTACCCACAATTTCTTGTTTTTTATAGACTTTAATACTATTTCTGCTTCTTTAGGGTCATTCCAAAATTCAGGATCTTGAGTTACTAATTCTTCTTCCTGGATTAATTCTCTTTTATCATCAATGTCAAAGATACCCCCTTAACGCTTCCAGACGATCTTTAATAACTTTAAGTTGCTCAGGTGAAATCATGTTGTTGAATTTTAACAATGTTAATAGAAAAATTTATCTTAATCTTAATTTATCCCCATTATTTAAGCTGTTTTTTAAAATTAGTTGATTTCTTTTTTTCAATGACTTCATTTTAACGCCATAGGTTTGAGAAATAGTTCTCAAATCTTCCCCATTATTCACCACGTGAATTCTTTGTTTAGATCTATTTCTTTTTGGTTGAATAAATACTTTAGTCCCTACATTTAATACAGACTGGTTATTGTCGTCATTATATTTCAGTATTTGTTTTAATTTAATATTTAAGCTTTTCCCAATTGTCTTATAAGTCTCTTGATTTTTAGAGATTACATATTTTATTTTATTGGGATGCATGTAAATATTTCTTTTGCCAGATATCAAATTCTTATCAATTTTTTTGCTGTCAAATTGATACAGTTTATTTTCTTCAATAATTTTTATAAGAAGTTCTGGATACTTGTTGTTGGTTGCATAACCAGCTTTTTTAAGACCCTTTGCCCAAGACTTATAATCTGTAATTTTATAGTCAAAAAGAAATTCATATCTGCTGTATTTATTTAGAAAAAGGGAGTGGTCAACAAAGGACTCCAAGACGTTTTTATAATTTCTAAAACATTCGTTCTTTTTATCATCATCGGCAAATATCTTTTTCCCTTCCCACCCATGACACTTTATTCCAAAGTGATTATTTGCTTTTGTAGCCAGCCTTGAATTTCCATTGTTACTTTCTAATATACCTTGCGCTAAAGTAATACTTGCTGGAATCTTATATTGATGCATTTGTTTTACTGCTAAGGAAGAGTATTTTTCAATATATTCTTTTCTTGAGATTTCTTGTCCAAATGCAGAGTTTGTTGAAATTACTAACCCAATAGCAATGCACTTAAAGTATTTACTCAAAATCATTTTGTCGGTGTTTTATTGTAAAGAAAAATATTTTTAAAATCTTTTTCAATAGAAGTTCCTATAACTGCTATATCTGCGCCAGCATCCCAAACATTTTCTAAATCTTGTTGACTATTGATACCTCCACCAACAATTAATGGGATATCTATTGTTTTTTTTACCTCTGCTATCATTTTCTCTCCAATGCTTTCTGCTGCACCTGATCCTTTGTCCAAATAAATATATTGAAGTCCCAATTGTTCACCTGCTAAAGCAGTTGCAGCAGCAATAGAACTTTTATTTTTTGGTATTGGAAGAGATTCACTCATATAAATGGCTGAGTTTAAATTATCTCCCTCTACAAGAATATAGCCACATGGTAAAACTTCAAGGTTGCTAGCTTTGATCTTAAATGCTGATTTTACATGTTGTCCAATCAAAAGCTCTGGGTTTCTCCCACTTATCAGAGATAATAAAAATATGCCATCTGCATACTTAGAAATTTGTTGGTTATCCCCAGGGAAAATTAAAACAGGCTTGGAGGAAAGAGTTTTAATTTCCTTTAAAAAATTATCGAACATCTGGTGATTAATTAAACTCCCACCAACTAAAACAAAGTCACAGCTAGAATTATTTGTTAGAGAAATTAATTCGCTTATTTTCTCAAAAACAATCTTATCAGGATCTATTAAAACACACCATTGTTTTTCTCCTTTTGATATTTTATCGCTAATAATCTTCTTAATCATGAATAATGGTATAATCTGTGTTGAAAGCTAAAAAATAATTTCGAAAGTTGGATACTTTTATATTACTAGAGAATGAAAAATTTGGATGACTGCAAAAGCCTTTATATCCATCAGATTTTTTTTTGACTATTAAATGATTGTTAAATAAAACTGAATTGTCTTTTTTGGATTTATAAAGGACCTCTTTAATACACCATTTTTTAAGCAACTCTTTTAAATCACTACCATCATTGAAGTCTTCTTTATTTGTGAATTTATGTTTTATTTTCAGTGTGTTCCTATTGTTTTGTTCAATGTCTATTCCACATGGGAAATCTGCAATAATTATTGCAATTGTATTTTTAGTGTGAGTAATAGAAATCTCTTTATTGGACTTTTCTATATAAGGAATTCCATTTTTTGAAATTAATATTTCATTATCAATAAGTTCATTAAAAAGAAGTTTCACACCATAAATTTGCCATTTTCTACTTTCATTTTTGTAATCTATAAAATCCTTATGGTAATTAGGATGAATGATCTTGCAATGATTAAGATTAAACTCATCTTGATTAAATTCCCAAATACCAACTTTATAGTTAGTCCCTTTAGATATTTTTTGTAGTGGCAAAACTTATAATTAAAAGTAATTTATTTATTTGTAAAATTATTAACAATAAAAAAAGTCTTTTTTTAGTTGATTTAAAAGAGCCTCTTTATATTTGTTCAAATATTTTAAAAATAAAAATGATATTTTAGGATGACAACCTAATTTCCATTTCTCAAAAAAAAAGAAATAATCTACTATTGAGAAAATAAATTTAAATAATAAGGTTATTAAGTTATCCAAGTTAAATAGAATCGTAAATTAATTACTCCAAATCATTAATGAAGGATTTATATATATATAATTCTCTAAGTTCTAAAAAAGAGAAATTTATCCCAATTGAAAAAGATCATGTTGGAATGTATGTCTGTGGTCCCACTGTCTACAGCAACGTTCATGTTGGAAATGTAAGAACATTTATGTCCTTTGATATGGTGTATCGATATTTATTGCATTTAGGTTATAAGGTAAGATATGTTAGGAATATCACGGATGCAGGACATTTGGAAAATGATGCCGATGAGGGAGAAGACAGAATAGCAAAAAAAGCACATTTAGAGAAAATTGAACCTATGGAGGTCGTACAACGCTATACTGTAGATTTTCACAACACATTAAACCGTTTTAATTTTTTACCACCTAGTATTGAACCTACTGCAACTGGCCATATTATTGAGCAAATAGAAATTATCAAGCAAATTGTAGACAAGGGATTTGCCTATGAAGTTAAAGGGTCAGTTTATTTTGATGTTTTAAAGTACAATCAAGAAAACAACTATGGAATATTAAGTGGAAGAAAAATCGAAGATTTAATACACAATACTCGTTTACTAGATGGTCAGTCGGATAAGAAGAATCCACAAGATTTTGCTCTTTGGAAACGTGCAGAGCCACAACATATAATGAGATGGCCATCACCATGGGGAATTGGTTTCCCGGGTTGGCACTTGGAATGTACTGCAATGAGCACTAAATATTTAGGTAAAAAATTTGATATTCATGGAGGCGGTATGGATTTGAAATTCCCTCATCATGAATGTGAAATCGCTCAAGCTGAAATATGTAATGATAGCAGCCCAGTTAATACTTGGATGCATACAAATATGCTCACCTTAAACGGTCAAAAAATGGCTAAATCTACAGGGAATTTTATTTTACCAAATGATTTCTTTACTGGAGATAGCAAACATTTAAGTAAAAGTTTTTCTGCCGGTTGTCTTAGGTTTTTCATTCTCCAAGCACATTATCGAAGTATTTTAGACTTTTCAAATGAGGCATTATTGGCTTCTGAAAAAGGGTATAATAAACTAATGGAAAGTATCCGAATTTTAGAAACTTTAAGTCCTTCTGCAAGCACTTCAGATTTTAATGTGGTATTGTGGAAAGACAATTGTTACAATGCAATGAATGATGATTTTAATTCTCCTATTTTAATTGCAGAACTATTTAGCGTTGTAAAATTTATAAATCAGGTGGAAGATGGTAGCTCTACAGTTAGTAAAAAAGATTTGGAGATTGTTATGAACACAGTCAATGTGTTTGTTTTTGAGATTTTAGGTCTTCAAAATGTTAATGAAGCTGAAAATCAATACAAAGAAAAATTAGAAGAGACTTTGGAGTTGCTAATTAAAATGAGGTCGGATGCAAGAGCGAATAAGGACTTTGAATTATCAGATAAAATAAGAATTGAATTAGATGAGATTGGCATTCAACTTAAAGATTCCAAAGGGGGGACAACCTTTAAAATTGATTAAATATGAATTTCCCAATTGTAAATAAATTTTTTCTTATATCTAGTTTATTGTTTGGAGTAAATAGTTTTTTTTCTCAAAACAGTATAGTAGATTCTTTATTTAGTATTAAAGGAGAACAATATTTTTCTTTTGATCCTCCAAAAAATATTAACACCGTTAGTAAAATTATATCCATAGACCATAAATCAAATTCCCAAAAGATTTATGCTTATGCCAATAAAAAAGAATTCATTGATTTTTTAGATTTAGAAATTCCATTTGAAATATTAAATAATGAAATACAAATACTGGAGCCAACTAATTCAAGATCTTCTTGGAATTTTTATCCTAATTACCAAGAATACGAAAATATGATGCAAGCATTTGCCGATTCTTTTCCAGCAATTTGCAAACTTCATAATCTTGGCACATTAAATTCAGGACATAAAATTTTAGCCGTTCAAATATCTAATAATGTTGGGATTCCTGAAAACGAGCCTTCGTTTTTATATACTTCTTCTATGCATGGAAATGAGCTAACTGGCTACGTTTTAATGTTGAGGTTGATTGATGAAATTTTAAATGGCTACAGTGTTGGCAATTACACTAAAATTGTCGATGGAATAGATTTATGGATTAACCCTTTAGCTAATCCAGATGGAGCATTTGCATTAAGTGATCTTTCTGTTAATGGTGCGGTGAGAGGCAATGCGAATTGGATTGATTTAAATAGGAATTATCCAGATCCAGTAGATGGCGATCATCCAGATGGAAATCCATGGCAAGAAGAAACAATTATTTTCATGAATCTTTCGGATTCTATTCCTTTTAGTATGTCATGTAATTTTCACACTGGAGCAGAAGTCTTTAATTATCCTTGGGATACATGGTCAAATTTAACTGCAGACGATACTTGGTGGCAAAATGTTGGTTCTAGCTACGCAGATACTGTTCATCAATACGGTCCTTTGGGATATTTTAATGATCTAAATAATGGACTTACCAATGGATGGGTATGGTATGAGGTAGACGGAGGAAGGCAAGATTTTATGAATTATTTTAAACGTTGTAGAGAATCTACCATTGAACTTTCCTCGACTAAGGTTCCTAATCCTTCTACTTTGCCAAATTATTGGAATGCAAATAAAGCTTCTTTGATTAATTATATTGAAGAATCTTTAAATGGTCTTAGAGGAATAGTATCAGATTCTATAACTGGACAACCAATTAATGCCAGAGTAGAGATTTTTGGCCACGATTATGACAGCTCTCACGTTTATTCGAATTTACCAGTGGGGAATTACCACAGATATTTAAGTCCAGGTAATTATTTAGTTAATTTTAGCGCTCAAGGTTACCAAAGTAAGTCCATAAATGTGGATATTTACATGGCAACTCCTGCAGTTTTAAATGTACAATTGGGAGAGAGTAATTTGGTTGGAATTACTGATTTAAATAGCGAAAAAAAGTTGATAAAAAAAGTAGATGTCTTGGGTAGAGAGGGTTCTGAAAATTCTTTACAAATTCAAATATTTGACGATGGTTCAACATTAAAAATATTCAACATTAAAAATAAATAAATATGAAAAACCTTTTAATTATTTCAATTTCGTTTATGTCTTTAGGCGTTTTTTCTCAAGAAAAATTTGAGACTAACAGAAAAGATAGTGATTATAAATTCAAAGTGCTTAAGGATTTAGAAGCAACAGATGTCCAAGATCAAGGAAGAACTAGTACTTGCTGGAGTTTTTCTTCTTTGTCATTTTTTGAATCGGAAATTATAAGATTAAAAAACGAACGTCATAATCTTTCAGAAATGTTTATTGCCAGAAATGCTTATTTAGGAAAGGCAGAAAATTACTTGAGAATGTACGGTACTTTTACTTTTGGTCCAGGTGGAGCATTTCATGACATACCATGGGTTATTAAAAGATATGGTATTGTTCCAGAAGAAGTATATCAAGGCTTGAGTTATGGAAGTACTACCCATAAGCATTCAGAAATGGAGGCAGTTTTAGATGCTGCCGTTAAAGCACTAGCTAAAAAACCTCAGAATGGAAAATTAACCCCGGTTTGGAAAAATGGTATAGAAGGCATTCTCGATGCATATTTAGGGGAGCTGCCTAGTGATATAGAAGATTTTAATTTCACTTATAATGGAAAGCAGTACAATCCAAAATCTTTTTCAAAATCCTTAGGACTAAATATGGAAGATTATATTTCTATTACTTCATTTTCTCACCACCCATTTTACAGTCAATTTGTATTAGAGGTTCAGGATAATTGGGCAATGCAATCTAGCTATAATTTGCCACTTGATGAGTTCATGAACGTAATGGAACAAGCTATTATGAACGGCTATACTTTTGGTTGGGGAGCAGATGTTTCAGAAAAAGGTTTTGGCTATAGAGATGCTTTGGCAATTGTTCCTGAAGATGAATCAACTATCCAAAAATCTGGAAAGGATAGTAAAAGATTTAACGATGCTGGTGCTGTTAGGGTTAGCAATGCCTTTGTTTCCCCTGTAAAAGAGAGAAATATTACCCAAGAAGATAGACAAATTGCATTCGATAATCAAGAGACTACGGATGATCATGGAATGCATGTTACTGGTTTGGTAGAAGATCAAAAAGGGACTAAGTATTTTATAGTTAAAAACTCTTGGGGAGAAAGCAATGATAGAGATGGCTATTTCTTTGCCTCATTCCCATATGTAAAGTATAAAACTTTAAATATTCAAGTTCATAAAGATGTATTGTCAAAAGATCTCAAAAAAAAATTAGGAATTAAGTAATGTTAAGAATATTGGGATTTATATTGATTGCTCCCATATGGTTGTATCAAAAATTAATTTCTCCTTTTTTCCCTAGTACCTGTAGATTCAACCCAACTTGCTCCAACTATGCAATAGATGCTATTAAATTAAAAGGCCCCTTTGTTGGATTTTGGTTAGCTTTAAAAAGAATTTCAAAATGTCATCCTTGGGGAGGAACAGGTTACGATCCACTTCCCTAAAATTTTTAATATGCTAAAAATAGATATGCATTCTCATATAATTCCAAAAAACCTTCCAGACTGGGAGAAAAAGTTTGGTTATGAGGGTTTTATAAGATTAGAACATCATAAACCTAGCTGGGCCAATATGATGCAGGGAGATAACTTTTTTAGAGAAATAAATCACAATTGTTGGGATCCCGAAACTAGGATCAATGAGTATGAAAAATATGCTACTCAAGTGCAAGTAGTATGCACGATTCCTGTTCTATTTGCTTATTTTTCAAAACCAAAAGATGGTCTAGAAGTAGCTAAATTTTTAAACGACGATTTAGCCAATTTGGTAAATAAATATCCTAAAAAATATATTGGTTTAGGCTCTTTGCCCATGCAAGATCCTGAGCTTGCAGTTCAAGAACTTTTTAGAATCAAAGAATTAGGACTAAAAGGAGTGCAGATAGGATCTAATATTGAAGATAAAAATTTAAATGAACCTGATTTTTTTCCAGTTTGGGAAGCTTGTGAAAAGCTTGGGTTGGCTGTATTGGTTCATCCATGGAATATGATGGGTAAGAAAAATATGAGTAAATATTGGCTTCCTTGGCTAGTTGGTATGCCAGCGGAAACTTCTCGTGCAATGTGCTCTATGATATTTGGAGGAGTTTTTGATAAGTTCCCAAATTTAAGAGTCAATTTTTGCCATGCCAGTGGGTCTTTTTTATCAACTATTGGAAGAATTGAACATGGTTTTAATTGTAGGCCAGATCTTGTGGCGGTAGATAACCTTAAAAACCCAAGAGAATATTGTGGTCATTTTTGGGTAGATTGTATTACCCATGATCAAGACATGCTCCATTATGTTTTAAAAATGCAAGGTTCTAAAAGAGTTACATTGGGAAGCGATTATCCATTTCCATTGGGTGATTTAGAAATAGGAGAGTTAATAAATCGAATGAATTTAGAAAAATCTGTTGTTGAGGATATTTTTTGCAATAGTACTTTAGAGTGGTTGAACCTAAAAAAAGAAATATTTTTATGAGAGTTTTAATTTGGTTTCTATTAATACTATTTTATTCTTTGACATCTTTTTCACAAGATAGTTATTGGCAACAAAATATAAAATACGATATGAATATTGATTTTGACCAAGAAAGTCATCAATTTGATATTCACCAAGAAATTACTTACACCAATAATTCACCAGATGAATTGTTCAAAGTATATATGCATTTATTTTACAATGCTTTTCAGCCGGGGTCTATGATGGATGTAAGATCAAGGTCAATTGCTGATCCTGACTCCAGAGTTGTGGACAGAATTTACAACCTCGATAAAAACGAAATTGGATTTCAAAAAATTATTAGTGTAAAAAATGGGTCCAATAATTTGAACTTTTTTCAAGAGGGAACCATTTTAGAGATTTTTTTAAATAAGTCCATTAAGCCTGGTAAGAAGTTAAATTTATCTATTGATTGTAAAAGTCAAATCCCAATTCAAATACGAAGAACGGGAAGGTATAATAAAGAAGATGTAGCTTATTCTATGACCCAGTGGTATCCCAAAATGTGTGAATACGATTTGGAAGGTTGGCATACCAATCCTTATATAGGGAGAGAATTTTACGGAGTTTGGGGAGATTTCAATGTAGTAATTAATATTGATAGTTCATTTGTTTTAGGTGGAACTGGAATTCTTCAAAACCCAAATGAGATAGGACATGGATATGAGACCGAAAAGAAAGACAGAAAAGAGGAATTCAAATAAATTAAAATGGCATTTTAAAGCAGAAAATGTCCACGATTTTGCTTGGGCTGCAGATCCATTTTTTATTCATGAACAAACTTCTTTAGAAAATGGAACGATACTTCATTTTTTGCATAAAAACGACTCTTTAAATGACAATTGGAAACGATTACAATCATATGCTGTAAAATGTTTTGAATATATGAACGAAAATTATGGTGAATATCCTTACAAACAGTATTCAATTATTCAAGGTGGTGATGGAGGAATGGAATATCCAATGTGTACCTTAATTACTGCTGAGGGTTCGTTCAAGGGATTGGTTAGTGTTACTGTGCACGAATCTATACATAGCTGGTTTCAAGGAATTCTTGGGACTAACGAGTCTAAATATGAATGGATGGATGAAGGATTTTGCACCTATGCACAATACGAAGTCTTAAACTATTTGTACAAAAAAAATGTTTTAAATCCTCTATATCGACAGTATAAGAGCTATTCCAATGTGGCAAAATCTAGTTACAAAGAACCTTTATCAACCCATGCTGATTTTTACAACTTAAATTATGTTTACGGAGTAAATGCTTACAATAAAGGTTCTGTTTTTCTTCATCAATTGGGATATATAATTGGATCTGAGGTTTTAAAAACTGGCATGAAAAAATATTTTGAGACATGGAAGTTTAAACACCCTAAACCAACAGATTTTAAGAGGATAATGGAGTTAGAGAGTGGATTAGAACTAGATTGGTATTTTGAGCAGTTTACACAAACTACCAACACAATTGATTATGCGATTGCAGGAGTTAAGTCTTTAGGTGAAAAAACTCAAATTTTATTCCAGAAAAAAGGGAAGAATTCCAATGCCTTTAGATATTTGTCTTGTCACCAATGATTCCAATGCTGTTTGGTATAATATTCCTCTTAGAATTATGCGTGGGTCCAAGAAAAATGATATGATAGGAGATACTTTTAAGACAATATCAGATTGGCCTTGGGTATATGAATACTATGAATTTGAAGTAGATTTTTCAATTAGAAGAAATTAAAAAAATTCAAATAGATCCCTCTACTAGACTCGCAGATATTAATTTAGAAAACAATACTTGGCCTTTAAAAACTACTAATGAGGAATTAATAGTTCCTGAAATTATTTTTAAGAGTAAATTATAAATATTTTTTAAAGGCTATTGAAATTAGTTGCTGGTTTGCTAATCTTAAACCCCAATATTCCTGACTTAGTGCGGCAGTTCCCCCATTGCTATTTATAATTGTTGCTTGGTAATATTGATGAAAGCCAATATTAAAATTGGCAATTATGTTTAAAAAAACATCTTTTTTAATTAAATGTTCAAAAAACATAAAATACTCTAATCCTGTTCCAAAATAGTCGGAGGACCAAAATGCTTGTGTTCCGGATACAACTTGTCCTCTATAAATATTACACCTAAAATAAGGACCTATTCCGTGACCAATTTTTGTGTTTCTTTTATCCATTATCCACTTGCTTTTATTAACACTAATTAAAAAATTATTTAAACTTAACATTGGATTTTTATAGGATGGAGAAAACTTAGAATGGACTCTGTAAAAGTTGTTTTCCGAAATTGTCATTTGATAATCGATGAGAACCCCAAATTTTTCTTCATATTTTGAGTCAAATAGCGTTGAAATTGAACTTATTGGATTGCTCCATCCAATGGAAATTGCATGTGATAAGTCATTATTTTCATCTTTATTATTTATTTGAGCAAAAACTTGAGAATAATCCTAATAGTATAAATAATACATAATAGAAACTTATACATTAATTAAAATATGAATTTGGTTGGATGTAACATTCAAAACTAGTTTGGTAATTTTTCAGGGAATAGCTAGCAGGACCTTGAATTACTAGTCCGTCAAAGAGTTGATATCTGACTACTGTCACATGCACATTCAACGAAAGAGTTAGTAGAATCTACTGTTGCTTTTCCACATGGATTTTCGGAGTTGATAGGTACAGTGCCTGTCGTATGCACTAAATTGATCATAAGATTGTCTGTAGATGATTATTCCTCTTACTTCCCCCTGTTATATATGCCCAGCCACCAATTGAATTTAATGAAGAATAACTAGGCAAAGAAATATTTATGTATTGGTCTACATATACGTATGGAACTATATTTTGATTTTTGTACAACTATTTATAGAAATTATACAAAAACATATCAAGAGATTTTTAAATTTGATAATTATTTTATTCATGAATAATTTAGTTTTAAAATCTACTGTAGTTTTTCTAATAGTTATCATTAGTAAATAAGTATTCACTCTCAAAACAAGGGTGAGTTGGTAGGTTCAAATAAACATTCTATTAATCAAAATTACAAAATACCTGGAAATAACAACGAAGTTGTTGAAGGTCTTTCTTACAGTGATTTAAAAAGACAGCAAAATTACAACATTAAAGTACCAAGAAAATTCTAGAAAAGATTTGTTAAAAAGCCATTATTAAAACAAACAAAACCCACTAGAAAAAGAATGAAGCAAACTTTGAAAAAATCTCAAAGTTTGTTAGCAGGTAAAGCCCGTGGCATCAACTTGGCAAGTTTGGGTTAATAGGAATAAAACTTTATCTCAACGTAAGGAAAACAAAAATGAGGATTAAACTTTTTGAATTTAAATTGTCTAAATGTTAAAAATTCGTTAATTATTGTTTAATTTGTGAAACGATTATTCGTTACGTTCAAGTTTTAAAGATAACAGACTATGCTTAGAAAAATATTTTTATTATCCGTATCTCTTTTTAGTTTATGCTTTGTTAGTTATGCTCAGCCTCAAGGAGGAAGTGTAAAAGGTAAGGTTTTTGATGAATTGAAAGATGGTTTTCCATTTGTTAATGTCGCACTTTTTCAAAATGGAAATATAAGGGGAGGTGCAACTACTGATTTCGATGGTGTTTTTAAGATTAGTAATATTTCTGCTGGATCCTATACTCTTGAAATTAAATTTGTAGGATATCAAACTTACAGACTTGAAGGTTTGATTGTTAAGGGTGGAAAATTATTGCCATTATCCCCAATATATTTAAAAGAAGCAACAGAGCTTTTAAAGGAAGTGGAAATTGTTAGTTATAAAGTTCCTTTAATTGATAAAGACGGAGGTGCTTCTGGTGGAACTGTTACAAGAGAGGATTTAGCTAGAATGCCAGGAAGGTCTGCTGGTTCTATTGCAAGTACTGTTGGTGGTGTACAATCGGATGCTAATGGTAACATTACATCTGTAAGAGGTTCTAGAGATGATGCAACTTTTTATTATATTGATGGAATTAAAGTTAGAGGTTCTACTAATTTACCTAAATCTGCTATTGAAGAAGTAAGTGTAATGACAGGTGGGGTTCCTGCAAATTTTGGAGATGCAACAGGTGGTATAATATCTATTACTACAAGAGGAGCTTCAAGAACTTATTTTGGAGGAATTGAAGTAGTAAGTTCTGGTTTGCTTTAAATGAAAATGTTTATGGATTAGACAATAATGGATTCAATCTTTTAGAAGGTACTTTTTCAGGTCCATTACTTATGAAAAAAGACAGTACTGGAAAGAAAACAGATCCTATTCTTAGGATTCTTTGTTTCTGGAAACTTTAACCATGTCTTAGACCCAAGACCTCTTGCTGGTGATCAATATAGACTTAAGCCAGCATACAAAGATTCGCTAATAGATCCTTCTAAAATGGGGCCATTAAGACCAACTGGTTTGGGCTTTGGTGCCTATTACAATACAGATTTTTTGACCGATGATGCTTTCGAAAAAGTTAAGTATCGTCAAAATGTAGATAGAACTACTGCTTCTCTCGCCGGTAAAATAGATGTTAATGCTGGTCCAAATATGAATATCTCATTTGGAGCTTCTGGTTCTTATTCAGATCGTAATGGAGCTTCTTGGGAAAGTTCGCTTATGAATTACTGATAATTTAGCCAATTATAGAGATTTTGACTGGAGAGCTTATGGAAAATTTACCCAACGTTTTCAAAATGTAGCTGAAGATGCTAACTCTCAAACTGGGGTTAAAAATGCTTACTATACTATAATGGTGGATTATTCAAGAAACTATGGTTGGGTAGAAGACAATGTCCATGGAGATAATTATTTTAATTATGGTCATATTGGAAATTTGATATTGCTAAAACACCTTCTTATGAGTTTTCAGACTTTGATGGAAATGGAGTTTTAGATCTTGTTCAAACTGGTGTTAATGACGATTCCATTGTTTTCACCCCCTCTAGCTACTAATGCAGATATGGCTGCAATAACAACTCAGTACTTTTCTCTTTACGACGATGTTGCTGGAAATTACGAAAATATAACTCAACTATTAGACGGAGGTGCTCTTTTGAATGGAAGAAGACCAACCAATGTTTATGGACTTTGGCAAAATATTGGATATGGATATAATGGATCCAACCAATCAGATAATTCTCAGTTTAGGATAACTGCTGTTGGTTCTGCAGATATTGGAGACCATGCTCTTTCTTTGGGTTTTGAATACGAGCAAAGAACAGATAGATATTTTGGAGTAGCACCTATAGGGCTCTGGGGTTGATGAGGCAGCTTGCTAACTCTCATACGGATTATGGTAGAGGAATTGACGAAAGCCAACCTATATATAACAACTTTGGTTCGTTTACTCAAATAAGCTTTGAAACTTTAAATACAGCACCAGGAGCTTATTCTGGTTCAGATCCTCAATCATTTTTTGATTACAATTTAAGAAATAGCCTAGGTTTAGATCCAAATGGCACTGACTTTATCAATATTGATGCAATGGATCCTTCTGAGTTTAGTTTAGATATGTTCAGTGCAGATGAATTATTAAACTCTGGAAATAACTACGTAACCTACTACGGCTACGATCATAAGGTGATAAAATTTCTGGAAGGCCTAGTTTTGATGATTTCTTTAACAAAAAAGATCAATATGGTAATTACACTAGACCAATTGGTGCATTTGAACCAATTTACATTGCGGGTTATATTATGGACAAGTTCGCTTTTGATGATTTAATATTTAATGTTGGAGTCAGAGTAGATAGATTTGATGCAAATCAACAAATTTTAAAAGACGATTTTTCTTTATACCCTACAAGAACTGTTGGAGAGGTTAGTGATATTAATGGACAGTCCGTAACCCATCCTACAAATATTCCTTCAACTGCTACAGTTTATATAAATGATATTGAAGACCCAACAACTTTAATGGGTTATAGAGAAGGGAATCAATGGTATACTTCTAATGGTGTAGCTGTAAACGATTTAGAGTCTATTACGCCAAGTGGTTATGTTGTTCCTCAGCCATACTTATCCCAAGGAGTTTCTACGGACGACGATGTTAGTTCTAATGCATTTGAAGATTACAAACCTCAAATTAACATTATGCCTAGAATTGCATTTTCTTTTCCTATTTCAGATGAAGCTCTGTTTTTTGCTCATTACGATGTTTTAACAAAAAGACCAACTACAGGTAATAGATTAAATCCAATAGATTATTTTTATTTACAAACTGGAAATATTGGAACTGTAAATAATCCTAGTCTTCTTCCTGAAAAAACAATCGATTATGAAATTGGATTTCAGCAAGTTCTTAATATTAGGTCTTCCTTAAAAATATCGGGTTTTTACAGAGAGCAAAGAAACCAAGTGGCTTTAGTTAACAAAATTGGTGCTTATCCTCAAACTTACTCTACGTGGGGAAATATAGATTTTGGAACTATTAAAGGTTTAACAGTTGCTTATGATTTAAGAAGAACTGGTAATATGTCAATGAGAGCATCTTATACATTACAGTTTGCTGATGGAACAGGGTCTAATCCATACGCTGCACAAAATTTGATTGCTTCTGATCAACCAAACTTAAGAACAATTTACCCATATACGTATGACCAAAGACACCAAATTATTACAGCTATTGATTATAGATATGGTTCTGGTTCTAGTTACGATGGTCCTAGAATTGCAGGAAAAGAAATTTTTAAAAATACTGGACTAAACTTAGTAGCAAATTTTGCTTCTGGAATGCCATACTCCAGACAACAAAGAATAACAGGTGCTGCTTTAATTTCTAATCCTGTTCCTATTTTAGAGGGAGAACCCTTAGGATCTAGAAAGCCTTGGAATTTTAGAGGAGATCTTCAAATTGATAGAAATATTAGTTTAGAGTTTGGCAATGGAGAATCTAAAAAGAAAACAGCTAATCTTAATGTATACCTGTTAATGACCAATGTGTTTAATACTTTAAATATTACCAATGTTTACCGAGCTACTGGAAATGCTGGAGATGATGGCTATTTAAATGCTGCAAGATTCCAAACATCTATTAGTACTCAAAATAACGAAGAAGTTTTTAGATATTATTACGCTATGAAGGCCAATAATCCATATAATTTTGGAATACCTAGACAAATAAGGTTGGGTGTAAAATTAGATTTTTAATAAAATATTATAAAAAGTATATGAGACAATATTTAATATTATTATTTATTAGCACATTATTAATTGCTAATCCTACTTATGCATGGAACGATCCTGCTAATTCTGGAAAAAAATCCAACAAAAATAATTCTTTGGTATCAAGAGCTGCTAATTGTACCCCTGCTACCGGAAAGAAATTTCTTGAATTTAACAATGTATCTGCCTTAATAGAAACGGGTGGTTCTATGTGGCAAGACAGGTCTAGAAGTGATGCAGCATACGAAGTCCCTAAAGGTTCTGGAGAGACTGTTATATATGCTGGTGCTTTATGGATGGGTGGAACAGATCCTAATAATCAATTAAGAATTGCAGCATTAACTTTTAGAAATGGAAACGATTTTTGGGCAGGGCCTCTTTCAGTAGATGGAGGTGGTTCTTTTGATATAACTCAAGGAACTTTAGACTGGGGATTTGCAGATATTTCACCAGAAGTTTGTATGGAGTACGACAACTTTTACATTACTGAAAGACAAAATATAGAGCTTTTTAATGCTTGGTACGAATGTTCTTCTGACCCAAATTGTGACGCTGGTCTTGAATATCCTGATTACCAAGTACCATCTAGCATTTTAGAATGGCCTGGTAATTTTAATAACGACTTAGACTTAAACCAATCTTATGATTTTAATTTAGCTCCTTTTTATGATAGAAATAGTGATGGTATTTATAATCCTGTAGATGGTGATTATCCATGGTATGATTTATCTGGACAGATAGATTGTAGAACTAGTAGAAGAGTAACCTTGTACGGAGATTTTAATATGTGGTGGGTTTTTAACGACAAAGGAAATATTCATACAGAAACTGGTGCGGATCCTATAGGAATGGAAATTAAAGGCTCAAGCATTTGCTTTTGCTACCAACGATGAAGTTAACTCTATGACTTTTTATAATTACGAACTTATAAATAGAAGTTACTATACCTTAAACAATACTTATTTTGCTATTTGGGTAGATTCTGATATTGGTTGTTCTGAAGATGATTACGTTGGTTGTGATGTTCAAAGAGGTTTGAGCTACCAATACAATGCTGATGCAAATGATGATGGATGTCAATATGCTATTCCAGGTTATACTCCTGCTATTGGAGTTGACTTTTTTGAAGGTCCTTATCAAGATAATGACGGAGTTGATAATCCGTTGACATCTGATGTTTCCTCTGCTAAAAATCTTGGTGGCATTCCTTATCAAGGACTAGGTATAGGTTATGGAGATGGTGTCATTGACAATGAAAGATTTGGTATGAAAAGGTTTGTTTATTTTGATAGAACACTTAATTCTACAATTTATGGGGATCCAAACACAGGGGTTGATTTTTATAATTATATGCTTGGTTTTTGGAAAGATAATACACCATTTGTTTATGGAGGAACTGGAAATGCTTCTGATGCAAATGCAACTTCATTAGTTACCAATTACTGTTTCCCTGGAGATAGTGATCCATTAAATTGGGGTACAGTTTCTGCCGGTGGCGGATCTACTGTTCCTTTTGATTACTGGTCTGAACAATATCCTACAGGTACTGGTAGCACACCAAATCCGCAGGGAGATAGAAGGTTCGTCCAGGCAGCAGGCCCATTTGTTTTAGAGCCAGGTGCTTTAAATAATATTACAACAGGAGTAGTTTATGCAAGAGCACAATCTCCTGATCCTTTTCAATCAGTTGAGTTAGTTCGTAAGGCAGATGACAAGGCCCAGGCTTTGTTTGATAATTGTTTTAGGATTTTGAATGGTCCAGATTCTCCGGAGATGTCTATTCAGGAGTTGGATAAGGAGTTGATACTGTATTTGAATAAGACAGATAAAGTAGAGTCTTATGAGGAAGTGGATCCAAATATTCTTATTTATGTTACAGATGTAGAAGAAGCAAAATACCGTTTTCAAGGTTATCAGGTATACCAAGTTAAAGACGGATCAGTAGATCCATCTCTTTTAGGGGATCCAAATCAGGCTAGGTTGATTGCCCAGTGTGATGTTAAGGATGGAGTTGGTCAGTTGGTTAATTTTAATTTTGATGAAGATTTATTAGCGGCAGTACCGACTTCTATGGTAAATGGATCTGACGATGGCATACTGCATTCTTTTCAGGTATTGAATGATGCCTTTGCCCAGGGAGATGTTAGGTTAATCAATCATAAGAAATATTATTTCATGGTTCTTTCCTATGGTTATAATAATTACCAGCCTTATGATCCTTCTAATAGTGCTTTAGGTGGTCAGCAGTTGCCCTATAAGGCAGGAAGAAAGACGGTTAGTGGAGGATCGATTACTTCTTATGTTGGTATTCCTCATATACCTAGTTCTGAGGCTGGCGGAACGATACAGTTGGCAGCATATGGAAGTGGTCCACAGATTACAAGGGTAGAGGGTAGAGGCAATGGCTATAATTTGGTAGAGTTAACGCCTGAGAGTGAAGCTGATATAGTATCTAATATTTATCCAAAACGAGTTACTTATAAGAACGGGAAAGGTCCTGTTGCGGTTAAGATAATAGATCCTTTGAATGTACAAAAAGGAGATTATCAGCTTTGGGTAAATCCTCAGGACACAGTAGATTTAGATGAATCGTACTGGATGTTGGTAAGGAATTATGAAGATCAGAGCGATACTATTATATCTATTCAGAGTATAACTGTGGGTAATGAGCAGTTAATACCTCAGTGGGGTTTATCGGTAAATATTGAGTATTACAATCCTTACGATGCATCGATAGGTAAGAATTTTCCAGAGTTGTTATTTTCTAGTGTAGAGTTTGCAGATTCTTCGAAGCAGTGGATTGCCGGTGTCCCAGATCAGGATGGATCTTCGCCAAGAAACTGGATACGTTCGGGAACATCTGAGGAGAGTCAAGATTATGCTGCCTATTCTAGCAAGTGTGATGATCCTTATATATACAATGATTTTATAGGAGTTGACGATGCAGAAGTGTATGAGAAGGTGATTGAAGGCGTGTGGGCACCATATAGGTTGGTTGCAGCCGGTGATTGTAACCACCAGCCAGTAACTGCAGGTGGTGACTGGGCAGATAATGCATATGAGACACCACAAGTTGCACCAGATGACAATGCTCAAATGACATTGGCTACAACAAGGGATCAATCAGATTTAAAGTATTTACCGTCTATAGATGTAGTAATTACAGCAGATAAGAGTAAGTGGACTAGGTGTCCTGTGTTGGAGACACAGGATAATCCTTCTCTGTCTTGGGATCAGTCTGGACAAGTAAATCAGTCTATGGGTAATAAGTATGGTAATGGTACGTCTGTAGCAAGGGTGTATAAGCAATATCCAAAGTGGAAGCCTTCGGTAGATAAGGAAGGTAATCCATCGACAAGTCCTGGAAGTGTTAGTAATCCTACGGTATCGAATGATCCAAATGATCCAAATTATATTTGTGGATATGGTATGGGCTGGTTTCCTGGGTATGCAATAGATGTAACCACTGGTGAGAGGTTGAATATAGCTTTTGGAGAAGACAGTTGGTTGGGTAACCATGGCGGGAATGATATGATGTTTAATCCATCTGCTTCGGAGCAATTAGGATTTGGAGGGTTTGGGAGATTATGTTGGAGGAGGAAAGCATTTTATATATGTTTTCAGGAACTCAGCAAAGTACAGTGCAACGGATGATCCTGGTAGTATGGTTGGATATGACCATGGTGCTTTTTTCATGGAGAAGTTTCAGAAGTCAAGTTTCAGGCCAGATATGTTAAAGATATGGAAGTCATGTGCTTGGGTAGGATATCCTATACTGAATGGAGATTATAATACGCAGTATTTGGAGGTAGCACCAACAGATCCGAGTTCGTTTATAGCGACAGATGTGCGGGTAAAATTAAGAGTGGCGAGTCAGTACCAGTATATGAATACTAAGGATGGTAATGGAGATGGGATAAGAGATAATGGTACGTCTAATCCTTCCAATACTAGTGGTTCAGAAAACAGTTGGAATCCACTGTATGAGTTTAGTACGGATGATATTGCGGTGACAACCAATAGTGATTCAGCAGCGTTAGAGGCATGTGAAATATTAAATGTGGTGCCTAATCCATATTATGCATATTCCAATTATGAGTTTGACAAGTTGGATAATGTAGTAAAGATTGTGAACTTACCAGACGTTTGTACGGTGAAGATATACACAGTAAGCGGAACGTTGGTAAGATCTTATAGTAAGGATAGTCCGGTGACGTCTATAGATTGGGATTTAAAGAATTTTGCAGGTATACCAATAGCAAGTGGAGTTTATTTGATACATATCAATATTCCGGGAGTATGTGAAAAGGTATTGAAATGGTTTGGGGTGATAAGACCTCCAGATTTGGATCAATTTTAATTAAATTATTAATAGATTATGATTTACAATAAAATAAATTTTTTTTTACTACTGTTTTTGTCCTTTAATATTGCTTTTGCTGGTAATGAAGACAGAGCTGGTTCTGCTGGTGCTACAGAGATGTTAGTTAACCCATGGGCAAGAAGTTCAGCATGGGGTTCTGCAGGTGTTTCATCTGTCAATGGATTAGAAGCCATGTTTCTAAATGTTGCAGGTTTGGCGTATGCAGATAAAACTGAAATTCAATTTTCAAGAACAAACTGGCTAGGCTCAATTACTGGTATTGGACTAAATGCTGCAGGTTTAGCTCAAAGAGTTGGTGAATCTGGTGTAATTGGTCTTTCTTTTACTAGTATGAATTATGGAGATTTACAAATTACAACTACAGAACTTCCAGAAGGTGGAATAGGTACATTCAACCCATCTTCTACGAACTTCAATTTAGCTTATGCAAAGAAATTTTCACAATCTATAAGTGGAGGGTTGAATTTAAAAATAGTTTCACAATCTATAGCAAATGCCAGAGCCCAAGGAGTTGCTATTGATGCTGGCATAAGATATGTTACAGGTGATCAAGAGCATATTAAATTTTCTATTAGTCTAAAAAATGTTGGTCCTCCAATGTCTTTTTCTGGAGATGGTTTATCTTTAGATATGCTAAACCCATCAACTAGTATTTCTATAGGTATGCAACAAAGAGTAGCTAGTTACGAGCTTCCATCTCAACTAAATATAGGCGCTTCTTATGATTTTAATTTTAACGAAAATCAAATATTGACAGTTGCTGGTTCTTTCTCTGCAAACTCATTTTCAAAAGATCAATTTAGAGGAGGTGTAGAATATACTCTAAAAACAGAAAAAGCATCTTTCACATTAAGAGGGGGGTTTGTATATGAAGAATCTCTGTTTAATTCTGTACAAGTCTCAACAGCTCTTTCTGGTCCCAAGCGGCGGGTTTTCCTTTAACTTTCCGTTTGGTGAAAGTGGTTCTGATATTGGAATAGATTATGCTTACAGGCAATCTATTTTGGGTGGAGTTCACAGTGTTGGTGCAAGAATAAACATTAGTGAATAATTCTAAAGCATCATTTTTAATATTACTTATTTTATCCTGTCTTAATTCTTTTGCTTGGCAAGATCCATCTGTAGCTATTACCATCTAATTCTTCATCTTCTTTGCTCTCAAGAGCAGCTAATTGCACACCTGCCAGTGGAAGAAAATTTCTTGAATACAATAACGTCTCTGCCTTAATTGAAACTGGTGGTTCTATGTGGCTGGATCGTTCTAGAGGGAAAAACGCTTATGAGGTCCCAAAAGGTTCTGGCAATACGTTGGTTTATATTGGTGCTTTATGGATGGGTGGAATGGACGTTAATAATCAACTAAAAATTGCAGCTTTAAGATATAGAATAGGAAATGATTTCTGGGCAGGGCCTCTTTCTACAAACCCAGGTACTGCCGATATTACAAATGGTAAATTAGACTACGGTCCAGCAGAAATTGATGCTGACGATTGTTCTAAATGGGATCAGTTTTTTATAACAAAAAGAAGTGAAATAGAGCTTTTTAATGCTTGGTACGAATGTTCTTCTGATCCAAATTGTGATGCTAATTTTGAATACCCAAATTACCAAATACCAGAAAGTATATTAGAATGGGGTAATGCTACCCATGGAAATTTAGCAAAAAATCAAGACTTTTATTTAGCTCCTTACTACGAAAGACCTGAAGGCAATATTGGTTATGACCCTATAAACGATGGTGATTATCCATGGTATGATTTATCTGGACAGATAGATTGTAGAACAAGTAGAAGAGTAACTTATATGGAGATTTTAATATGTGGTGGATTTTTAACGATAAAGGGAATATTCATACAGAAACTGGTGGAGACCCCATAGGGATGGAGATTAGAGCTCAAGCATTTGCTTTTGCTACCAACGATGAAGTTAACTCTATGACATTTTATAATTACGAACTTATTAATAGATCAACCCAAACACTTACTAATACGTATTTTGGTGTTTATTTAGATTCTGACATAGGCTGTTCATTTGATGATTACGTTGGGTGTGATGTGCAGAGAGGCTTAGGCTATTGTTACAACGGTAATTCTGTTGATGCTATTGGTTGTGGTTCTTGGACAACTCCTATTGGTCCAAATCCACCTGCTATTGGAGTTGATTTTTTTGAAGGTCCTTATCAAGACAACGACGGAGTTGATAATCCATTGACCCCTAATATTTCACTTGCATTAAGTCAGGGTGGTATACCTTACAAGGGTTTAGGAGTAGGTTATGGAGATGGTGTTATTGACAATGAAAGATTTGGTATGAGAAGATTTGTTTATTACGATGGACAACTTCCTCAGAATTCGTTTGGTGATCCTCAAACAGCAATTCAATACTATAACTATATGAGAGGTTTGTGGAGAGATGGAACCAGATTTGTTTATGGTGCTTCAGGAAATATTTCTAGCACAGGTTCTTTAGTCAATGTATCAACTGACTACTGTTTTCCTGGAGATAGTGATCCTCTACATTGGGGAACAGCTGGAGTTGTAACAAACTTTGAGTGGAGTGAGCAATTTCCTGCTCCTGGTATTTCTGCCAACGTTGTTGGTGACAGAAGGTTTGTTCAGTCAGCTGGTCCGTTTGTTTTAGAGCCAGGCGCTTTAAATAATATCACTTTTGGAGTAGTTTATGGTAGAGCTTTTGATGGGGATCCATTTAGTTCTGTTTTAGAAGTCCGTAAGGCAGATGATAAGGCCCAGGCTTTGTTTGATAATTGTTTTAGGATTTTGAATGGTCCAGATTCTCCGGAGATGTCTATCCAGGAGTTGGACAAGGAGTTGATACTGTATTTGAATAAGACAGATAAAGTAGAGTCTTATGAAGAAGTGGATCCTATTATTCTTTCTTACGGTTTTTCTGAAGAAGAAGCAAAATACCGTTTTCAAGGTTACCAAGTATACCAAGTTAAAGATATAAGTGTTGGTCCATCAGAACTTACAGATCCAAATCAGGCGAGGTTGATAGCCCAGTGTGATGTTAAGGATGGAGTTGGTCAGTTGGTTAATTTTAATTTTGATGAAGATTTATTAGCGGCAGTACCGACTTCTATGGTAAATGGATCTGACGATGGCATACTGCATTCTTTTCAGGTATTGAATGATGCCTTTGCCCAGGGAGATGTTAGGTTAATAAATCATAAGAAATATTATTTCATGGTTCTTTCCTATGGTTATAATAATTACCAGCCTTATGATCCTTCCAATAGTGCTTTAGGTGGTCAGCAGTTGCCCTATAAGGCAGGAAGAAAGACGGTTAGTGGAGGAGCGATTACGTCTTATGTTGGTATTCCTCATATACCTACTTCGGAGGCTGGCGGAACGATACAATTGGCAGCATATGGAAGTGGTCCACAGATTACAAGGGTAGAGGGTAGAGGCAATGGCTATAATTTGGTAGAGTTAACGCCTGAGAGTGAATCAGATATAGTATCTAATGTTTATCCAAAACGAGTTACTTATAAGAACGGGAAAGGTCCTGTTTCGGTTAAGATAATAGACCCGTTGAATGTACAAAAAGGAGATTATCAGCTTTGGGTAAATCCTCAGGACACAGTAGATTTAGATGAATCGTACTGGATGTTGGTAAGGAATTATGAAGATCAGAGCGATACTATTATATCTATTCAGAGTATAACTGTTGGTAATGAGCAGTTAATACCTCAGTGGGGTTTATCAGTAAATATTGAGTACTACAATCCTTACGATGCATCGATAGGTAAGAATTTTCCAGAGTTGTTATTTTCTAGTGTAGAGTTTGCAGATTCTTCTAAGCAGTGGATTACCGGTGTGCCAGATCAGGATGGATCTTCGCCAAGAAACTGGATACGTTCGGGAACATCTGAGGAGAGTCAAGATTATGCTGCCTATTCTAGTAAGTGTGATGATCCTTATATATACAATGATTTTATAGGAGTTGACGATGCAGAGGTGTATGAGAAGGTGATTGAAGGCGTGTGGGCACCATATAGGTTGGTTGCAGCCGGTGATTGTAACCACCAGCCAGTAACTGCAGGTGGTGACTGGGCAGATAATGCATATGAGACACCACAAGTTGCACCGGATGACAATGCTCAAATGACATTGGCAACCACAAGGGATCAATCAGATTTAAAGTATTTACCGTCTATAGATGTAGTAATTACGGCAGATAAGAGCAAGTGGACAAGATGTCCTGTTTTAGAGACTCAGGACAATCCTTCTCTGTCTTGGGACCAGTCTGGACAAGTAAATCAGTCTATGGGTAACAAGTATGGTAATGGTACGTCTGTAGCAAGGGTATATAAGCAATATCCAAAGTGGAAGCCTTCGGTAGATAAGGAAGGTAATCCATCGACAAGTCCTGGAAGTGTTAGTAATCCTACGGTATCGAATGATCCAAATGATCCAAATTATATTTGTGGATATGGTATGGGCTGGTTTCCTGGGTATGCAATAGATGTAACCACTGGTGAGAGGTTGAATATAGCTTTTGGAGAAGACAGTTGGTTGGGTAACCATGGCGGGAATGATATGATGTTTAACCCATCTGCTTCGGAGCAATTAGGATTTGGAGGGTTTGGAGATTATGTTGGAGGAGGAAAGCATTTTATATATGTTTTCAGGAACTCAGCAAAGTACAGTGCAACGGATGATCCTGGTAGTATGGTTGGATATGACCATGGTGCTTTTTTCATGGACAAGTTTCAGAAGTCAAGTTTCAGGCCAGATATGTTAAAGATATGGAAGTCATGTGCTTGGGTAGGATATCCTATACTGAATGGAGATTATAATACGCAGTATTTGGAGGTAGCACCAACAGATCCGAGTTCGTTTATAGCGACAGATGTGCGGGTAAAATTAAGAGTGGCGAGTCAGTACCAGTATATGAATACTAAGGATGGTAATGGAGATGGGATAAGAGATAATGGTACGTCTAATCCTTCCAATACTAGTGGTTCAGAAAACAGTTGGAATCCACTGTATGAGTTTAGTACGGATGATATTGCGGTGACAACCAATAGTGATTCAGCAGCGTTAGAGGCGTGTGATATATTAAATGTGGTGCCTAATCCATATTATGCATATTCTAATTATGAGTTTGACAAGTTGGACAATGTGGTAAAGATTGTGAATTTGCCGGATGTATGTACCGTGAAGATATATACGGTTAGCGGTACTTTGGTTAGGTCATATAGTAAGGATAGCCCGGTGACGTCTATAGATTGGGATTTAAAGAATTTTGCAGGTATACCAATAGCAAGTGGAGTTTATTTGATACATATCAATGTCCCTGGAGTATGTGAAAAGGTATTGAAATGGTTTGGGGTGATAAGACCTCCAGATTTGGATAGTTTCTAGAGTAATTTTTTATATTTGTATAAATATTTATTATCCGCTGATGGCGGATTTCTTTGTCAAAAAATTCATCCTATGTCAGAAATTAGTTATTACACAGAAGAAGGTTTAAGTAATTTAAAGAAAGAAATTAAAAATTTGGAGTCCGTAGAAAGACCTAAAATTTCTCAACAAATAGCAGAAGCTAGAGACAAAGGAGATCTTTCTGAAAATGCCGAATACGATGCTGCTAAAGAAGCTCAAGGTATGCTTGAAGCTAGAATCTCAAAACTAAAAAATAAATTTGCTAACGCAAGATTAATTGATGATAGCGAAATTGACGATAGTAAGGTATTTATACTTTCAACAGTAAAAATAAAGAATATTAAGAATTCCATGCAAATGTCTTACACTTTAGTTGCTGAAAATGAAGCAGACATAAGAGCTGGTAAAATTTCCGTTGATTCTCCTATTGGAAAAGGCTTATTGGGAAAGGAAGTAGGTCAAATTGCAGATATTAGTACACCAGCAGGAATTATGGAATTTGAAATAGTTTCCATCCAGCGTTGATGGAAGATTCTATTTTCACCAAAATAATTAACGGTGTCATTCCATCTTATAAAATTGCAGAAGATGATAATTTCATAGCCTTTCTAGATGTTAATCCATTGCAAGAAGGACATACACTGGTAGTTCCAAAAATACAAATTGATTATATCTATGACCTCCCTGATGATATTTTATCAGAGTTGTTTATTTTCTCTAAAATAGTCGCTAAAAAAATTGAAAATGTAATTAAATGTGAAAGAATTGGAATAGCTGTTGTTGGTTTAGAAGTTCCCCACGCACATCTTCATTTAATTCCAATTAATGAAATATCTGACATGAATTTTCAAACTCCAAGAAAAATTTTTTCTAAAGTAGATTTTGAAAAAACTACTAATAAAATCTTAGAGTCTAACTAGATCTTTTAGGATTGTTTTTTAAAAAATCTTTCCACCCAGTATAGTTACTAGTTTTTTCGTGAGTATTCTGAAAATAGTGACAAATAGCAACAGCAATCCCATCCGTTGCATCAAATTCTTTGGGAAGTGTTTTTAATTTCAAAACTGTTTGAATCATTTTAGCAACTTGATCTTTACTTGAAGCTCCGTTACCAGTGATGGACTGCTTGACTTTTCTTGGAGAGTATTCTTCAATTGGTAGTCCTTTTACAAGGCTAGCTGCCATAGCGACGCCCTGAGCTCTCCCTAGTTTAAGCATAGATTGTACATTTTTCCCAAAAAAAGGAGCTTCTACAGCAACTTCATCAGGATGGTATTCTTCAATTAAATGTGTGATGCTCTCAAATATTTTTTTTAGCTTCAACTGATGATTCTCAAGTTTAGACATTCTCACAACTCCTGTACTTATCAAAGTCATTTTTTTATTCGTAATGCCTATTAACCCATAACCAAGAATATTAGTGCCAGGATCTATACCTAAAATTATTTTATCGAAGTCTTTCAAGGATTTTTACTTAAGTAGTTCTAAATACTATTCTAAAAATACTTTTTTTATTTCATTATTGGTTTTTGTTTTTGCAATTGCATACATATTAACAAGTATTGAAAGTCAAAAAAATCTAATATCATTAGTTGCTAAAGATTTTTCAACTACCATTATACCTTATTTTATATTAATTTTTCTCTTACAGTTTGTAAATTGGACCCTTGAAGCATTGAAGTTTTATTTCCTTTTACCTGATTCTAAAGATCTATCCTTTAATCAAGTATTAAAATCTGTATATGTTGGAAATCTAACTGCAATTGTTACTCCTAAAAGATTAGGTAATTTTATAGGAAGAAATTGGATTCTTAAAGACAAAGCTCAACAGGTGATAATTTCAACTATTTCTGGAAATTTTTATCAGCTTTTCATTACTATAATAATGGCTTTTTGTTCATTTTTATATTTGTATTTTTTTAAAACACAATTTCTTTTAGAACTAAAATATTATTTTTTATTATTAGTTTTTTTTTACTCATTTCTCTTATTTTTTATAGGCTACACTATATTTAATAATGATTGGCACCCAATAGTCAATAAATTAAAACTGGTTAAATATTTCAATATCTCTACAGATCATTTAACTAGCATTAGCTCTTTTAAAAGAATAAAAGTTTTATTTTTTGCAATGTCTAGATATTGGATTTTTATTTTTCAGTATTATCTCCTACTCAAAGGATTTAATATAACTGTAGATTTTTTAGATGTAATAATTCTAGTTGGTCTTTTATTTGGAACGGTTACCTTCCTACCATCATTTGCACCAGGAAACCTAGGGACTAGAGAAGCATTGTCCATCTTTATTCTTGGAGGAAGTGCTCTTGGAATTAAGTTTGCTTTAGTTTCCTTTTTAGTATGGTCTGTAAATGTTGCATTTTCGGCTTTAATTGGTGCTGGCTTTTTGTTTACTTCCAAAACCATAAAATGGTAATTCTTTATTGTCTATTCATATTGTATCTATGTTTAATGTTCATCTCGATAATTGGATTTATAAGAACAACTAAAGCTTTGAAAAGTGAAGATTCAGATGCTTTTATAACATTAATTATATCCTATAGAAATGAAGAATATAGAATTCAAAATTTGTTAGCTTCTTTAGAGAGTCAAAAAGATATTTCATCCGTTAGTAAAATAATATTTGTAGACGATCATTCAACAGATTCCACTAGAAAAAATATTAATAATTGGATTTCAAAACAAGACTTAAATTGTGAATCTCTTTTTTTAGATAAATACCATGGAAAAAAAAGAGCAATTGATTTAGGTGTGCAAAATAGCTCTTCAGAATTTGTAATGATTATGGATGCTGATATATCGTTTAAAGATGTTTTTTTTGCTTCAATCAAAAAGAATATAGATTTAAGTCATGATCTATATTTAACTTCAGTGGTTGAAAAAAATGGAATTGTATGGTCTAGAATTTTGTCTTATAGTATAAGTGTAATATCCATTGGTATGGCCAATTTAGGAATTCCAACTTTAGCCAATGGCGCAGGTTTAATCTTTAGAAGAAAATCCTATAATGAATTAATGCCATTCTCCTCTAATTTTAATATTTCATCTGGAGACGACATGTATTTACTTAATAGTTTTTTATCTAATAAAAAATCTATCAAAACTATATTCAACAGTAATTTATTTATCGAAACACAAGGCTCTAGAGATCTTCAAGATATGGTTGAAAGATCGTTAAGATGGTCGGGGAAAATGAAAATGAAAGGATTGTTAACTACTAAATTAGTTGGGTTGCTTGTTGTTGTATGTAACCTTTTAATAATTCCACTTACAGCTTTAAGTATTTTTAAATTTCAGTGGATGTTTTTTTCACTTTTATTATTGAAACTATTGCCTGATTTATTGGTTATAATTATTGGATCTTTTTTTTATAAAGAGAATAAATTATGGAAATATTCTTTGCCAATGTTTTTATTATATCCGTTGATACTTGTTTTAATAATACTCTTGCAAGCTACAAAGTATAAAGTAAAGTGGAAAGAAAGAGATTTATTAAATATTTGAACTTATAGTTTCAATAAATTCTTTCTCTTCAATTACTCCAGATTTTCTCCATTTTATCTCACCTTGCTTAAATAAAATGAAAGTTGGAATTCCTCTTACTTGAAATTTCCCAGCAACTTTTTCGTTGTTGTCAACATTTATTTTTAGAATTTTAATATCATCTCCAAAATGTTTTTTAATTGATTTCAATGTTGGATTCATCATTTTACATGGATTGCACCAATCTGCATGAAAATCTACCAATACTGGTTTGTCTCCTTTTATTATTTCTTGAAAAGTAGCCAAATCTCTCTTTAGTTTTGTAAAATTTCCAACGACGTATTGTTTGAGATAGAACCGAATCCACCTTCAACATCAATTGTATTATCAAATCCGTTTTTCTTTAAAATAGAACATGCTATCATACTTCTGTAGCCTCCAGCACAATGGATATAATATTTCAAAGATTTATTTAAAGATTTATTATCAGAATCTATTAAAGCAAGTGGTATATGTTCTGAGTTTTTTAAATATCCATTATTTCTTTCCCCAACTTGTCTAACGTCCAATATATTAATCTTGTCATTTATAGATTTTTCAAACTCTTTTGCACTCTTAGAATCTATTGTATCGATTGGATTGCTTGAACTCAGCCACGTCTTAAATCCTCCCTTTAAGTAACCAAGACAGTTGTCAAAACCTACTCTTGATAATCTCATGATTGCTTCTTTTGCTTGACCTTCTTCACAAACCAATAATATTTTCATGTTTATATCCTTTAAAACAGCTCCAACCCAAGGTGCAAATCCACCATTCAAGCCAATAAATATTGAGCCAGGAACAAACCCATTTTTAAAAACATTTTGATTTCTTACATCCAGAATTATTGTATTTTCTTTGGAAGATAAATTAATAAATTTTTCCAATTCTAGTGTAATTAATCCTCTGTCTAAAACTTTATCAAAATCTAAATAACCCTTTTGGTTTAATTTTACATTTGATGGAAAATAGGTTGGGGGTTCTGGTAAATTATCTGTCAACTCTCCCACAAAACCTTCTTTTAGAAAACGTTCCATTTAAAGCATAATTTATTTTTTTTTGATTCTCTTGAGTATCTACGGTTTCCTTCATCATATTTTTACCACATGCAGAACCTGCTCCATGACCTGGATAAACTAATATATCATCAGGAAGTGGTTTTATTCTATTGTTTACAGACTCATATAAAATCCCAGCCAATTCTTCTTTAGAAACGCCCATATATCGTTGAGCAACATCTGGAATTCCAACATCTCCTAAAAACAAAGTATCACCAGTGAAAATACAGTGTTCTTTTCCATTTTCATCTTTTAGAATATAGGATGTACTTTCTAAAGTATGACCAGGTGTATGTATTGCAGTTATGGTAACTGCTCCAATTTTAAATACCTGATTGTCTTGCGCTATAATTGATTCAAAATTTGGATCTGCTTGTGGTCCATAAACTATTTTTGCACCAGTTTTATTAGCAAGGGTTAAATGGCCACTTATAAAATCTGCATGAAAATGAGTTTCAAAAACATATTTAATCTTGGAATTGGAATCTTCTGCTAGCTTTAAATAGTTAGAAATTTCTCTTAATGGATCTATTACAGCAGCTTCACCATTGCTTTCTATAAAATAAGCACCTTGAGACAGACAACTAGTATAAATTTGTTCTACTTTCATATGGTAAAATTAGTTATACTCTTTTGATTACCCAACAGATTATTGCTTAAATCACTTCTTTAGTATTAAATTTGTAAAATGATTAGTAATTTTTATTTGTATATATCTTGGAATGTTGATCCTGCACTCTATGATGGTTTTATTACCCTTAGATACTACAGTTTATTTTTTGCACTTTCATTCATAATAGGATTTCAAATAGTAAAAAAAATGTTTGACAACGAATCTGCTCCTGAGCAGTGGATGGATAAGCTGCTTGTTTATACAGTTATAGGTACTATTCTAGGAGCTAGACTAGGACATGTTATTTTTTACGAACCCAATTATTATTTAGAAAATATTTCCGAAATATTAATGGTATGGAAAGGTGGATTGGCTAGCCACGGAGCAGCAGTTGCGCTAATAATATCTATGTGGATTTTCTCTAAAAAAGTCACCCACAAAAAAACTATGTGGACCATGGATAAATTGGTGGTTGCCGTTGCTTTAGCTGCAGGTTTTATAAGAGTAGGAAATTTAATGAATTCTGAAATTGTTGGAGTAAGAACAGAAAGTGAGTCAGGTTTTTTTTACGAGTATAAAGCTAAGAATCAAATAGCAAGTTTTTTTAGCGTAGAGAGTGAAAAAATTCATCTAGATGAAACATCGATAGACACAACAATAAACGATATTAAATATTCACAATTAAAGGTAAGTGTTCCTCTTGGTAATAAAAAAATGAATCCTTATTATTCTGAAGCTTTCTCAAATGCATTTAATTTTCAAGCAATTGATTCTGATGCAGATTTTTTCTCTTCTAATGATAAAAATGATTTTATAGTTAGCTCTACCAATGAATTAATTCTCCCAATTTATATCATCCCAAGAATTCCTACGCAGTTGTATGAGGCAATCTCCTACTGGCTTATTTTTTGTTTTTTATTTTGGGGCTATTGGAAAAGAGATTGGTATTTATATTCTGGAAAGTTATTTGGTGCATTTTTCACACTTTTATTCGCCTCTAGATTTATTGTCGAATTCTTTAAAGAACATCAAACATTGGAAAATAGTTCGCTGTTAACCATGGGACAATACTTAAGCATTCCCTTAGTTGGAGTTGGCTTATATTTTTGGATTAAATCAAAAAAAATTGATACGCACAAATAATATTACTGTAAAATACGGTGAAATAGAGATTAAATTTCCAAATATAAATTTGGATTATGGTGGTCAGTTGCTAATCATAGGAAAAAGTGGTTCAGGTAAAACAAGTTTACTTAATGTTTTAGGAGGACTATTGTCTGCTGAAAGCGGAAATATATTGGTTAATGATATAGATCTTTTTAGTTTGTCCAACAAAAAAAGAGATAAATTTCGAGGGCAACAAATTGGATTTGTATTTCAAACCCCTCATTTTATAAAGTCTCTCTCTGTTAATGACAATTTAAAGTTTTCACAATACATGTCTTCTAAAATAAATCAATCTAAAATTGATATGCTTTTAAAAAAGGTGGATTTAAACCATTTAAAAAACGCTTCAATTCAAAATCTAAGCGAAGGTGAAAAACAAAGAATTTCGATAATAAGAGCACTGGTAAATCAACCATCTATCATTTTTGCAGACGAGCCAACTTCTGCTTTGGACGACAATTCATGTAATAATGTGGTTGATTTATTAACCAATTTATCTCGGGAAAATAATACTACTCTTGTAATAGTAACTCACGATAATAGAATTAAAGATAAGTTTCCCAATCAAATAAATTTAAATGATTTTTAAGTTAGCCTGGAGAAATATTATAACTAGACCTCTTTCAAGTGGTCTTTCTGCAGTTTTACTCAGTTCATCAATAATGGTAATTGTTTTATCAATGCTTACCATGAAACAAATGAAATCTAAGTTTAATGAAAATGCAAATAAGATAGATTTAGTAGTTGGGGCGAAAGGCAGTAGACTTCAGTCAGTATTATGTAATGTTTTCCATATAGATTATCCCAACGGTAATATAAAGCTCAAAGAAGTTGATTTCCTCTTCAAACATCCTTTTGTGAAAAGTGCAATACCAATTTCGCTTGGGGATTCTTATAAAAAACATAGAATAATTGGAACAAATCCAAATTTCATTACCCAGATATACAATGGATCAATTTCAAAAGGAAATTTTTTTAATAAACCTTTAGAAGTAGTAATTGGTGCCAATGTTGCAGCAAAATTAAAATTAGATATTGGTGACTCTTTTAGTGGGAGTCATGGAATAGAAGAATCAACCCACGATCATGAAGATTTTCCGTACAGAGTAGTAGGTATTCTTTCACCAACAGGAGAAATTATTGATCAGTTGATAGTAACTTCTTTAGAAAGTGTTTGGCAAGTTCATCCTCATAATGATAAAAAAGGTTCTTTTGATTTAAAAACTGCTGAAGAACACGACCATCACTCTCATGATCACAAATCAGAAGTTTATGAAAATAATAAGGAGGTAACAGCAGTTTTAGTAAATTACAATTCACCTAGAGCAAAATTTTCAATTCCAGGAATTGTCAATCAAAAAAATGCATTGATAGGGGCAGAACCAGCCATTGAAATCAAACAACTTTTAGATCTTATAGAACCTGCTGTAAACGTTATTTACGTCTTGTCACTATTTATTTTCGGGCTTTCTCTTTTTAGTATTGTTGTTACATTATTAAATTCGATGAAAGACAGAAAGTATGAAATATCTATGATGAGAGTTGGAGGAGCTAGTGTTAGATTAATTTTTATTTCTATAATTTTAGAGGGTTTCTTTATTGGGCTATTAGGGAGTATTTCAGGATTGATATTGGGACATTCAATCATGGGAATTATGGCTAGATTTTTAAATCTTAAGTACAATTATCAATTTTCAGGTTTGGTATTTGATAGCCTAGAATTAGTTTTGCTTATTGTGACAATACTAATTGGAATGACCGCGGCAATATTCCCTGCACTAGCAGCCTACAGACTTGATATATCAAAGACATTAAAAAATAAAACATGAGAAACAAAATAATTTTAGCTACCACTTTTTTTTTATTTTTTATGGGTAATATTTATAGTCAAAATATCATTACTTGGGAGCTTTTGAAAAATGTAGAGTTTGATGAGATTTGGTCTGAAGAATTTCAGGCTTATTATATGGTGCCAAAGTTTTCGGAATCCGTTAAAGAAATGGACGGCAAAGAAGTCCAAATTAGAGGCTTTATAATTCCGGTGGATATTGTTCAAGACTATTATGTGCTTTCTGCCAACCCATATAGTTCTTGTTTCTTTTGCGGTCAGGCTGGTCCTGAATCTGTAATGGAGATTCAAATGATTAAAAAATATGAAGGGTTAAGAATGGACCAGGTAATAACTTATAAGGGCACTTTAAAATTAAACGTGGATGACATTTACCAATTGAATTATATTCTAGAGGATGCAGAAATAATAGAGTAGTTAAACCAATTTTTGAATTTCATTCCAAACGATTTCTGTAGCTCCTTTATTCTCTTTTATAATTTCTTTGGCTTTTTTCTTTTTTTTCTCTAATTCAGCTTTATTTCCAATTAACTTTGAAATAATATTTTTTAGATCTTTAGAATCGTGGATAGTCTCTGCAATCTCTTCTTTAAGCATTAAATTAGCTTCTGGATACTTGTCAATATTGGGGCCAAATAAAAGAAAGTTTCCCTTTGCTGCTGCCTCTAAGATGTTGTGTAGTTTGCCAGAGAACCCTCCTCCAATAAAGGCAATATCGCTATAGTTGTAAAGATCTGCAAGAATTCCAATTTGATCAACAATTAATACTTTAGGTATCGGTTTCTTTAAATCAATTTTCGAGTATAGTAAAGCTTCATTTCCAAATAATTTTTTTGTTTTTAAGATTTTATTTTCTTTAATCTCATGTGGAGTTATTATCCAATTAACATTGTCTATCTTCTTAATTATTTCTGCAGTTATTTTTTCTTCTTTTTCCCATGAGGAACCTAAAATAACACATGGGGACTTTATATCTAAAACTAAATTTGATTCAACTTCATTAAAGGTGTCAAATCTAGTATCTCCAGAATATTTAAAATTAGAAAATCCATTTTTTTCTAATATTTCTTCAGATGAATGATCTGCAGTTAATATCAAACTCATGGACTGAAGTATTTTTTTAGCAGATTTTCCTAGCATATTAAAATACCAATGGTTCTTTCTAAATTTGGAAGAAAATACCAAAGAAGGAATTTTTCTATTATTACATTCACTGATTAAATTGAGCCATAGGTCATACTTCACAAAAATTAAAATACTTGGTTTAATAAAATCTATAATTTTTTTTGAATTTCTTTTTTTATCAAAAGGCAAATAGAATTTATGAAAATTTTTATTTTCAAAATTATAGTTGTCATAACCAGATGGGCTAAAAAACGACATGACCACTTGGTTGTTTTTTTGATTTAAAATTTCTCTAACCATAGAACTTGCCATAACAGCTTCGCCGTGGGAAGCAGCATGAATCCAAAAAGTTTTTTTATCGGAATTTAAATTGGATAAGTTTTTTTGCCAATTTTTTTGGCCTTTTATTGATTTTTTGGATTTATTTTTTCCAAAAAAAGCAGAAGCTTTTATGTAAATAGACAATAGCTCAATAGCAATTTGATAATGAAATAAACCCATTTTAATTGTAGTAAAATTCATTGGGATCCTTTCTTAAAACTGGGAAAAACCATCCTGCTCTTAATCCAAGATACACATCAAATTTATTATCAGTATAAGGCCCCATTAAATCAATTTGATAATCCCTCATTCCTCTGTTAAATCCTTCTATAATCTCTATCCCAACTGTGAAATTTACCAGTTTGTTGTTGCTCATGTTTTGGTAGCCAATATATTGTTTCAATAATACCCCAACTGTGAGTCTATCATAGTATTTTAAATATTCCTTTTTGAGTTGAGGAATTAGATTTTCTTGATTTTCAATTCTTATTTTATGATACATAGATCCAATACCCCCTTTTAGCAAAATTCCAGAATTTGGATTTGGTCCAATAAGATTTAAGACTTTTCCAAAATCTAAACTAATTAATCCTCCTCTATGATACATTAGAAATAGATTTTCTTCACCGTACTGGTTAATAATCCATCCTTGATCATTTATTAAGTGATCTAAGACGCTTGTGTTTTTAACATTTTCACTATGAATAAAATTATAATTTAATTCGAAAGTTTGATTTCTTTTATTTTTCCACCCAATTGAAAGTCCAATATTAGAATTTATCCCATAGTTTTCTGCTAAATCCCCCTTAGGAGACTGCACAGCTAGGCTAAATCTTACAAAAGGGAAATAAATAACAGAATCTTTATTTATTTGACATGTTCCATTAGGCAATAATAATATTGAAAATAGTAAAATGACAAGTACTTTATTTAACAGTGTCAACTTTAAGAAGTATTAATTTGAAAAATCAAATATAAGAATTGCCATAAATCTAGGATATAGTTATATTCGCAATTGTTAATTTATAGAGATGAGCGAAAATAATTTAAATATTCAAATGGTTGACCTAAAAAGTCAATATATGAAGATCAAGCCTCAAGTAGATCAAGCTATAAATGATGTTTTGAGTTCTACACAATTCATAAATGGAGAACATGTCAAATCTTTTCAAAATGAATTAGCTGCTTATCTTGATGTAAAACATGTTATTACTTGCGCAAATGGAACAGATGCGCTTCAAATATCTATGATGGCTCTTGGCTTAAAGCCTGGAGATGAGATAATAACTCCATCTTTCACTTACATAGCTACTACAGAAGTAATAGGGCTTTTAGGGTTAAAACCTGTGTTTGTGGATTGTAATCCTGAAAATTTTAATATTTCTGTTGATGAAGTAGAAAAGGCAATTACTAAAAAAACCAAAGCCATTGTTCCAGTTCATCTTTTTGGACAGTCGTCTGATATGAAGTCTATTATGAGTTTGGCCAAGAAATACAATCTTTTTGTAATTGAAGACAATGCTCAAGCAATCGGTAGTGATTATTTAGGATTTAACCAACCTCAAAAAACAGGAACTATAGGAAATATTGGATGTACTAGTTTTTTCCCCTCTAAAAATTTAGGGTGTTTTGGTGATGGCGGTGCAATGATGACTAACGATGATGAGTTAGCAAAAAAACTTCGAATGATAGCTAATCATGGACAAAGTAAAAGATATTACCATGATATAGTTGGGTGTAACTCAAGATTAGATAATATTCAGGCTGCAGTACTAAGAATTAAGCTCAAAGAACTTGATCAATACATTTTAAACAGACAGAAAGCCGCAAATTATTACGATCAAAATTTAAAGGACTTAGATCAACTTACACTTCCATTCAGAAACTTAGATTCTAATCATGTTTTTCATCAATATACTTTAAAGCTAGATGACTCTATATGTAAGAGATGAATTAATCCAATATTTAGCGGATAAAAACATTCCGGCAATGGTATATTATCCAGTACCTGCTCATAGGCAAAAAATGTTTTCCAAAATCCCGAATTCTTGTGGAAATATGAAAGTTACCAATTGGCTTTCATCCAGAGTATTTTCATTGCCAATGCATACAGAACTTTCTACTTTGCAACAAGACTATATAATTGAAAATATTTCTAATTTTTTAAATAAATAATAAATAATGAAAATAGCTGTAATTGGAACTGGATATGTAGGTTTAGTAACTGGGACTTGCTTAGCAGAAACAGGAAATATAGTTACTTGTGTGGATATTGATGAACAAAAAGTCCATAAATTGAAAAATGGAAAAATTCCAATTTATGAGCCTAATCTTAACAACTTTTTCCAAAGGAATATTGCTCAAAAAAGATTGTTTTTTACAACTCAATTAGAAGAAGGAATAAAAGATGCACAATTAATATTTTTAGCACTTCCAACACCTCCTGGTGACGATGGTTCTGCAGACTTAAGCTATATTCTTTCGGTAGCCAAAGACCTTGGAAAGATTATTAAGAATTATAAAGTAATTATTGACAAAAGTACAGTTCCAGTTGGCACAGCTGAAAAAGTTACTAAAGTAATTAGAGAAAATTCTAGTGTGGATTTTGATGTGGTTTCAAATCCTGAATTTTTAAGAGAAGGTTTTGCAGTAGAAGATTTTATGAAACCAGAAAGAGTTGTGGTTGGAACAAGAAGTGAAAAAGCGAAAAAGTTAATGGAGGAATTATATCAGCCATTTGTTAGACAAGGAAATCCTATACTATTTATGGATGAAAAATCAGCAGAGCTTACCAAGTATGCCTCCAATTCTTTTCTTGCTACAAAAATAACTTTCATGAACGAGATTGCCAATTATTGCGAAATGATTGGTGCAGATGTGGATATGGTTAGAAAAGGAATGGGAACAGATTCTAGAATTGGTAAAAGATTTTTATTTCCTGGTATTGGCTATGGAGGGAGCTGTTTTCCAAAAGACGTTAAAGCATTAAAAAAAGCTGGTCAAATTGAAAATTATCAGTTTAAAATAATAGATGCAGTAATGAAAGTTAACGACATCCAAAAAATGAGCTTGGTTAAGAAAGTAAAATCTTATTTTGGAGAGGACCTAAAAGGAAAAAGATTTGCATTATGGGGACTTGCTTTTAAACCAGAGACGGACGATATAAGAGAAGCTCCATCCTTGTCCATTATCAAAGAATTAACTGATTCTGGAGCCGAAATTGTCTCCTATGATCCTGAAGCAATGGATAATGTTCGAGATTTGCTTGGAGATAAAATCCAATATTCTAAAAATGGTTTAGATGCTTTAAAAGATGTAGATGCATTATTAATTGCAACTGAATGGTCTGCTTTTCGAAATCCCGATTTTAATTTAATGCATTCTTTAATGAAAAGCCCAATAATATTTGATGGCAGAAATTTGTACTCTTTAGAGTCCATGGAAAAGAAAAACTTTTATTACCAAAGTGTTGGTAGAAAAGTAATTAATAATTTAAATAAATGAAAAGGGTATTAATTACTGGAGCAGCTGGGTTTTTAGGTTCGCATCTTTGCGAAAGGTTTTTAAATGAAAACTTTTTTGTAATTGGTATGGATAATTTCATTACAGGCTCTTCAAAAAATATTGACTTATTTAAAACCCATAATAACTTCAAATTTATTGAACATGATGTATCAAAATATGTTCAAATTGATGGGGATTTAGATTTTATTCTTCATTTTGCATCTCCTGCAAGCCCTATAGATTATTTAAAAATACCTATCCAAACTTTGAAAGTAGGCTCTTTAGGAACTCATAATTTATTAGGTTTAGCCAAAGCAAAAAAAGCTACTATTTTAGTTGCTTCTACAAGTGAGGTTTATGGCGATCCGCTTGTTCATCCACAAAATGAAAGCTACTTTGGAAATGTAAATCCTATTGGTCCTAGAGGAGTTTACGATGAGGCTAAAAGATTCCAAGAAGCTATTACTATGGCCTATCATAGATTCCATAATTTAGATACTAAGATTGTAAGAATTTTCAACACTTATGGCCCTAGAATGAGATTGAACGATGGCAGAGTTTTGCCAGCATTTATAGGACAATCTTTAAGAAATGAGGATTTGACTATTTTTGGAGATGGTTCTCAAACTAGATCCTTTTGCTATGTAGATGATTTGATTGAAGGAATTTATAGGCTTTTACATAGTGATTATAATTATCCGATTAACCTTGGAAATCCCAACGAAATTACCATTAAAGATTTTGCTAATGAAATTGTACAATTTAACTGGAAAAAATCAAAATATTATATTTAAAGAATTACCTGAAAATGACCCTTTAAAAAGAAAACCAGATATAGATCTGGCAAAGAAGATATTAAACTGGGAACCTAAAATCCATAGAAATGAAGGTTTGAAATTAACTTATGATTACTTTTGTAGCCTATCAGTTGAGGAATTAAATAAGAAAGACCATCAAAATTTCGAATCTTACAACAACTATTAATGAATTATTTCGCACATCCTACAGCAGTAATTGATGAAAATGTAAAAATTGGCAATGAATCTAAGATTTGGCATTTTAGCCATATTATGAGTAATTCAGCAATTGGAATAGGTTGTAATATAGGTCAAAACGTAGTGGTTTCTCCTTATGTAGAATTAGGCAATAATGTAAAAGTTCAAAATAATGTATCAATCTATACAGGTGTAGTTTGTGAGGATAATGTATTTTTAGGTCCATCTATGGTTTTTACAAATATTCTAAATCCTAGAAGTGCGATTGTTAGAAGAGATGCATATGTTAAAACTTTGGTAAAGAAAGGAGCTTCTATTGGTGCAAATGCTACAATTATTTGCGGTAATAGTATTGGTGAATATGCTCTTATAGGAGCAGGAACTGTTGTTACTAAGCCAGTTAAGCCCTATGCTTTAGTAGTTGGAAACCCTGGCAAACAAATTGGATGGGTCAGCGAGTATGGTCATAGATTAGAGTTTGTTTCTGGAAAAGCCACATGCCCAGAGTCGTTAAAGTCTTATGAACTAAAAAATGAATTCTATAAAAGAGATTAAATAATGGATAAAATTAAGTTTGGAATAATTGGAGCTGGTCATATTGGTAAAAGACATGCAGAAATGGTATTAAGAAATACAAATTGTGAACTTACTGCTATTTGTGATGTTTTACCCAAAGAAAGTTTAGCATTAGAACCTTACGATGTTCCATATTACAATGATTATTTAAAAATGCTTAACTCACATCAAGAAATAGATGTTGTTTGTGTTTGTACTCCAAATGGTTCACATTCTGATATTTCTATTTCTGTTTTGAAACACGACAAACACGTTGTAATAGAAAAACCAATTGGACTAACTGTAGCCAATTGTGAAAAAGTGATTTTTAATGCACTTCAAAGAAACAAACATGTATTTGCTGTCATGCAAAACAGATATTCTCCCCCAAGCGAATGGATCAAAGAAATTATTGAAACTAAAAAATTAGGAGATATATTTATGGTTCAAGTAAACTGTTTTTGGAATAGAGACGATAGGTATTATAAAAAAGGAGGATGGAAAGGAACGCAAGACTTGGATGGTGGTACACTTTTTACGCAATTTTCACATTTCATAGATATCATGTATTGGTTGTTTGGAGACATAGAAAATATTCAAGGGAAATTTGAGGACTTTACCCACCAAGAATCTACAGATTTTGAGGACTCAGGAATAGTTTCTTTTGATTTTAAAAAAGGTGGTATGGGCTGTTTGAATTATTCTACAGCAGTTTGGAACTCCAACTTGGAAAGCAGTATGACAGTTATTGGAAGTAAAGGAAGTATTAAGATTGGAGGTCAGTATATGAATGAAATTGAATATTGCAATATAAAAGATTATAAAATGCCCGAGCTAGCACCTTCTAATCCCCCAAATGATTATGGTCCTTATAAAGGAAGTGCAGCAAACCATCATTATATTATTGAAAATGTTGTAGAGACACTAAGAGGACAAAATGTAGCCACCACCAATGTTTTGGAAGGATTAAAAGTAGTAGAAATTATAGAAAAAATTTATAAACTTAGAGATAGTCAAAAATGAAAATTTACAATAAATTAATTGCTAAAGAAGAAAAAATTGCTGTTGTTGGGTTAGGATACGTAGGTCTTCCAATTGCATTAGAATTTGCCAAAATAACTAACGTTATAGGGTTTGACATTAACCCAGAAAGGGTTTCTATGATGAAAAATAAAATTGACCCTAGTAATGAGTTAGTTTCAACTGATTTTGACAATTGTTCAATAGAGTTTACTCATAAAATTGAAGATTTAAAAGAAGCCAAGTTTTTTATAGTCGCTGTACCAACACCAATTGATCAAAGTAAAGAACCCAATATTAAGCCATTACTTTCGGCAAGTGAAACTGTTGGAAAGGTTCTTAAAAAGGGAGATTATGTGGTATATGAATCTACAGTATATCCAGGATGCACAGAGGAAGATTGTATTCCTGTTTTGGAAAAATTGAGTGGTTTGAAGTTTGTAAAGGACTTTAAAGTAGGTTACTCCCCTGAAAGAATTAATCCAGGAGATAAAGTTCATACTCTTTCTAGTATTGTAAAAGTCTCCTCTGGATGCGATGAAGAATCTTCAGAAGAAATTGCCAAAACCTATGAGTTAGTTGTTTCTGCTGGTGTACATAGAGCTTCATCTATAAAAGTAGCGGAGGCTGCTAAAATTATTGAAAACACTCAAAGAGATGTAAATATTGCTTTGATCAATGAACTTTCTGTAATATTCAATAGGATGAATATAAATACTTACGAAGTATTAGAAGCTGCAGGAACTAAGTGGAATTTTTTGAATTTTCGGCCTGGCCTTGTTGGTGGTCATTGTATTGGAGTTGATCCATATTATCTCACGCACAAAGCCAAGGAACTTGGCTACCATGCACAAATAATCAACTCTGGAAGAGCGGTTAACGATTCTATGGGGGCTTATGTTGGTAGAACAGTTGCTAAAAAAGTTATAGCTTCAGGAACTCCAATGCAAGAAGCTCGAGTTTTGGTTATGGGAGCTACTTTTAAGGAAGATGTTTCTGATATAAGAAATTCTAAAGTAGTAGATGTAATCAACGAATTAAAATCTTTTTCTTGCCATGTTGAAGTCGTTGATCCTCATGCAAATTCTGGTGAATTAGTGGAAGAATATGGTTTTGATTTAGTACCTAAAACAAGTGGAATTTACCACTCTGTAATTGTTGCAGTAAATCATCAAGAGTACACTCTTTTAGATGAAAATTACTTTGCTTCTATTCTTTCTGAAAAAGGAGTTTTAGTAGATTTAAAAGGTGTTTTTAGAAATAAAATTCAAAAACTAAATTATTGGACATTGTAATGGATTATAAAAAAATCATACTTATAACAGGTGGTGCTGGCTTTATTGGCTCCCATGTGGTTAGAAAAATGATTAATCAATACCCTGAATACTTTATAGTTAATTTAGATAAATTAACCTATGCAGGTAACTTAAATAATCTAAAGGATATTGAAAATAAATCCAATTATAAATTTGAAAATATTGATATTAATAACGAAGATGCCGTTCAAATTTTATTTGAAAAATATTTATTTGATGGGGTAATTCATTTAGCTGCCGAATCTCATGTAGATCGTTCTATTTCAAATCCTGCTGAATTTGTGGCTACCAATGTCATTGGGACTTTAAATTTATTAAACACCTGTAGAAAAAATTGGAAAAGTTTTGAAAATAAATGTTTTTATCATATTTCCACCGATGAGGTATATGGTTCTTTAGGAGAAACAGGATTTTTTTACGAGACTACTTCTTACGATCCAAGGAGTCCTTACTCCGCATCCAAAGCAAGCTCCGACCATCTTGTTAGGGCATATGGTCATACCTATGGCTTGCCAATTAAAATTTCAAATTGCAGTAATAATTATGGTTCTCATCAGTTTCCAGAAAAACTTATCCCATTAATTATAAATAATATTCAAAATAAAAAGTCTCTTCCAATATATGGAAAAGGAGAAAATGTAAGAGATTGGCTTTGGGTAGAAGACCATGCTAATGCTATCGATTTAATTTTTCAAAAAGGAAGGATTGGCGAAACTTATAATATTGGTGGTCATAACGAGTGGAAGAATATTGATTTGGTTAACCTGTTATGTGACATAATGGATAATAGACTTTCTAACTCTAAGGGAGAATCTAGAAAGCTTATAACTTATGTAAAAGACAGAGCTGGGCACGATTTGAGATATGCTATTGACGCTACAAAAATTCAAAAAGAGTTAGGGTTTACTCCATCGGTAACCTTTGAAGAAGGACTGGCCAATACAGTAGATTGGTATTTAAATAACAAAGAATGGTTAGATAATGTTACAAGCGGATCTTATCAAAACTATTACCGTCAATATTATAATTAATGGGTTTATTTAGTCGTATTTTTCCTAAAAAAGAATTAACCATTGAGCCTGTAGATCTAAGCTTTTTGTCAAACGATATTCATTCCCATTTAATCCCTGGTATCGATGATGGATCTCCTGATATGGAGACTACAATAATATTGCTTAAAAAATTTATTGATTTAGGATATAAAAAAGTAATAACCACCCCACATATAATGAGTGATTATTATAAAAACACGCCAGAAATAATACTTTCTGGATTAGATAAAGTTAAAGCAGAAATAATAAACAATAACTTAGATATTGAAATCGAAGCTGCTGCAGAATATAATTTGGAACCAGAGTTTGAAGACTTATTAGAAAAAAACAATTTACTTACGTTTGGACCTGAAAAGTATCTTCTTTTCGAACTATCTTTTTTTGATGAACCTCCTAGAGTAAACGAAATTATTTGGAAAATGAGAGAAAAGGGAGTTTCACCAGTTCTTGCTCATGTAGAACGTTATGCTTACTGGCATAAAGATTACGACAAAATAGAAGAAATGATTAACAGAGGCGTAAAGCTTCAATTAAATATTGGGTCTATAACAGGAGCTTATGGTCCTGAAGTAAAAAAAGTTGCTGATAGACTAATAAAAGATAAAGTCATTGATTTTGTTGGTAGTGATTGCCATCACGAACAGCACCTAGAAATGATTACTCATGCGTGTAGACTGCCTATTTTTCATTCTCTAGTTCAGCAAGAACAAATTTTAAATAAATCATTATAGTATAGTAGCACTTGAAGTAGGAATAGACCTATCTACTTTTTTAAATAATCCTTGCAACACTTTTCCTGGTCCAACTTCAATTACTTCAATATTTTTATTTTCTAAAATATTCTTCATTGACTGGGTCCATTTTACAGGCGCAGTTAATTGTGCAATTAAGTTGGCTTTTATTTGTTCAGCATCTATTACAGCTTCGCCACTTACATTTTGGTAAATTGGACATATTGGATTACTAAATAAAGTATGATCAATTGCATTTTTTAATTCGTTTTTTGCAGATTCCATTAAAGGAGAATGGAACGCTCCTCCAACAGGTAATTTTATTGCTCTTCTTGCTCCAGCAGCTGTTAGTTTTTCAATTGCTATGTCAATGGCATTCATTTCACCAGAAATCACAAGCTGTCCAGGGCAATTGTAATTTGCTGGAACTACTGTCCCTTCAATAGTACTACAAATCTCTTCAACAATATTATCTTTAAGACCTAAAATTGCAGCCATTGTGGATGGCTTTTCTTCACAGGATTTTTGCATTGCCAATGCTCTTTTATGAACTAAAGTTAAACCATCTTCAAACGAAAGACATTTATTTGCCACTAAAGCTGAAATTTCACCCAGTGAATGTCCAGCTACCATATCTGGTTTAAAATTTTCACCTAAAGTGATAGCAAGAATTACTGAATGTAAGAATATAGCAGGTTGGGTAACTTTTGTTTGTTTCAGCTCCTGATCTGTTCCATGGAACATAATATCTGAAATATTGAAACCTAAAATGTCATTGGATTTTAGAAATAAATTTTTTGCAGACTTATTTGAGTCAAATAAATCTTTTCCCATTCCTGAAAATTGGGCTCCTTGACCAGGAAAAACATATGCTTTCATAATATTAATTAATCTCTATTTCCAAAAAGTCTTAGCAACATTAAAAATAGATTGATAAAATCCAAGTACAACGTTAGAGCTCCTAAAACCATCATTTTTTGAGCTGTTTCGGACCCTTGGTCAATTTGATTTCCAATATTTTTAATCTTTTGCACATCATAAGCAGTTAGACCTGTAAATACTAAAACTCCAATTATTGAAATAATGTAATCCATTAACGAACTTCCAATAAACATATTTACAATACTTGCTACAACAATTCCTACTACACCCATCATTAATAAACTACCCATTTTTGTTAAATCTGTTTTGGTTGTATAACCAGTAAGGGCCATAATGCCAAAAGTCAATGCACTAATAAAAAACGTAGTTGCGATTGAGGAAGTTGAGTAAATAGCAAAAATGGTACTTAAGCTAATTCCAGTTAGTGTTGAATAAAGAATAAATATTCCTAATAAAAATTTCACACTGTATTTATTAAATCCAAATCCTATTAACATTACTAATCCTAATGGAGCAAGTGTTGAAACCCATCCAAAAGTTGTTAATCCCCCTTCATAACCAATTATATAGTGTTTCATTTCTTCACTTGCAAACCATACAGCAGAAATACCTGAAATTATAAGGGCTGTAAACATTAAAGAAAAAACATTAGCCACAAAACTGCTCGTATAGGTTCTAGACTTAGATTTGGTATAATTATTTATTTTTATTGGTTCCATATTGTAACTTAAACTTTAATTAAAGCTGTTCTTTTAGTTTCAGCAAAAATGATTTTATTTTCACCATTTTATCCAATATTAATTTCTGATTTTTTAGTTCTGAAATATCAGCTTTTAAAACATCTTTAGCTCCATTTAATGTATAACCCCTTTCCTTTACTAAGTGGTAAATTAAATGACAATTCTTGACGTCTTCCTTGGTGAATTGACGATTTCCTTTATTATTTTTTTTTGGTTTGAGTATTTCAAACTCTTTTTCCCAAAATCTAATAAGAGATGTGTTGACATTAAGCATTTTAGCTAATTCACCTATACTATAATATATCTTTGGAGATTTATCAATATCAAAATTAATAAAATCCATTTTATAGAGATTGAGTTGGGCGAGAAGAAATCTCTATCACTTTATCGTACTCCTCAGGACTTAAATCATTAAAAAAGAAATTAACTGGGTTAATTTGTCTTTTATTTTTGAAAACTTCGTAATGAAGATGCGGTCCAGTAGATTGACCAGTATTTCCAACATAACCTATATGGTCTCCTCTTTTTACTTTTTGACCTTTTTTACACTTGAATTTACTACAATGCGCATATCTTGTTTTGTATCCATAGCCATGATTAATTAAAATGGTTTTTCCATAGCCACCTGTCCATCCAACTTTTTCAATTACACCATCGCCAGTTGCATATATTTCAGTCCCAATTGGAGCTGTGAAATCCATTCCTTTATGCATTTTAAGAATTTTATATATAGGATGCATTCTCATGCCAAATCCAGAAGCAATTCTAGTTAAATCTCTATTGTTGATAGGTTGAATACTTGGTATTGCCTTGAGCATTTTTTGCTTTTCCTTGGTAATTTCAAAAACCTCATCAAAAGATTTGGATTGAGAAGAAAGTTTTTTCTCAATTAGTTCTAATTTTTGAACTATTTCGACCACCAATTCGCCGTACTCAATATTTTCATATTTTTTGAATTTGATTGGATTTCCACCTGTTCCAAGTTTTCTTTTGTGATCTGGGTAAGGATCGGCCTCAAAAATAGCTCTATAAATATTATCATCTTTGTTTTGAATGTCGTTAAGAACTTCAAGAATAAGGTTAAGATCTTTATTGAAAACGGATATTTCTTGTCTTAAACTTTGGTTTTCTTTTGCGGCTTCTTTTTGTATAAATGATTTGATATTATAAAACGAAAATGAAAGTATTAAAACAGAAACAACTACAGATGCAATTAAATAATAAGAAAGTCTCTTAAACTTATCCCATAGGGTTAAGTTTATCTTTTCATAATTTAGAGTATTTGGATTGTATTTGTAATTCGTATTTTTCAAATTGTACTAAATTTACGCGAATTTAATCATTTTTATTTTAAGTTATATACATCTTCTTAACCCAGTTTTGTTGAGAACAAATCAAAAACTAATATCATGAATTCTATTTATATCATTTTCACATTTTTATTATTTAGTTCATTTTCTTTAAAGCAATCCTATTCGAGCTATAATAGCCACTTTACAAAACTTTATCAAAATGATACTCTCCAAAAAAAGAAAGATACCATAAATTTAATTGCAGTTGGGGATATTATGATGGGTACCAATTTCCCAAATAAAAGCTATTTACCCAATAAAGATGGAGCAGATTTATTTAAGAACGTTGAAAGTTTTTTAAATAAAGGAGATATCACTTTTGGTAATTTGGAGGGAGTTATTGGCAATGGGGGAATTCCTAAATCTTGTAATAATCCAAAATATTGTTATACTTTTCGAATGCCAGAACATTATATTTCTAATATTAAAAATGCAGGATTTGACTTGTTAAGTATCGCAAATAATCACGCGAATGATTTTGGCTCGGAAGGCAGAAAGAAAACTGCATCAGTTTTAAAAACTGCTGAAATAAATTTCGCAGGTTCATTGGATAAGCCGTACACAGTTTTTACCAAAAAAAATATTAAGTATGGGTTTCTTTCAACTGCTCCAAATAGTGGTTGCTTTAATATGAAAAATTATTCTAAAGTAGTGGAGTATGTAAAGTATTTGGATTCACTATGTGATATTGTTATTGTTTCTTTTCATTCCGGAGCAGAAGGTTATAAAGCAATTCATACTCCAAGAGTTGATGAGATTTTCTTAGGAAATAACAGAGGGAGTGTTTATGAATTTGCTCATTTATGTATTGATGCAGGTGCTGATGTTCTTCTAGGCCACGGCCCTCATGTTACAAGAGCAGTTGAATTATATAAAAATAGATTTATTACTTATAGTATGGGGAATTTCTGTACTTATGCCCGGTTCAATTTAAAAGGGCCATGTGGTGTTGCTCCAATTTTTGATCTTAGTTTAAATTCTAAAGGTGAGTTTATTGCTGCAAAAGTAATTTCTATAAAGCAAGTAGGAGAAGGAATTCCATTAGTTGATTCTTCCAAAGGTGCTTGGCAATATGTAGAAAGCCTATCCAAAGAAGATTTTCCAGAATCAGCTTTAATTTTTAGTGAAAAACAGAGTGTTATAACAAAAGCACCCTAAAAATATTTTCCTACTATTTATTATGATAAAAAGGCACTAAAATTCTATAATCATTAAAATAGTATATTTAAAATAAATAACTTTACTCTTAATTAATACCACACAATAATTTATGAATTCAAAAGATATAAGAGCCGCTTTTTTTTCATTTTTTAAGGCTAAAAATCATAGTATTGAAAAATCTGCACCTATGGTGGTTAAGGATGACCCAACTCTTATGTTTACCAATGCAGGTATGAATCAATTCAAAGATATTTTTCTTGAGTTTGAGATTCCTAAAAATAAAAGAGTTGCCAATACCCAAAAATGTCTAAGAGTTTCAGGAAAACACAACGATTTGGAAGAGGTTGGTGTTGACACTTACCATCATACAATGTTTGAAATGTTGGGTAATTGGTCTTTTGGAGATTATTTCAAGAAAGAGGCAATTCAATGGTCTTGGGAACTTTTTATAGAAGTTTATAAAATAGACAAAAGCAAGCTGTATGTCACTGTTTTTCAAGGGGATGAAGAAGATGGAACCAGCTTTGATAAAGAATCGTATGAATTTTGGGAAAATTTACTTTCTAGCGATAGAATATTAAAATTTGGGAAAAAAGATAATTTTTGGGAAATGGGTACTCAAGGTCCATGTGGTCCAAGTTCTGAAATTCATATTGATTTAAGAAATGATGAAGAAATTCTTCAAATACCTGGGAAAGACTTGGTAAATAAAGACCATCCTCAAGTTGTTGAATTATGGAATCTTGTTTTTATGGAGTACAATAGAAATTCTGATGGTTCATTAGCTCCTTTAAAAAATAAGCATGTTGATACTGGAATGGGATTGGAAAGACTGGCTATGGTTCTTCAGAATAAGAATAGCAACTATGATACAGATGTTTTTAAACCAATAATTGATTCTTTAGAGTCTATCGCTAATAAAAAATATCTATCTAGCAATTTAGATAACTCAGAAAATAAAGTAAACATTGCTTTTAGGGTAATTGTAGATCATCTGAGAGCAGTTTCTTTTTCAATTACAGATGGTCAGTTGCCATCCAATACTGGTGCTGGATATGTAATAAGGAGAATTTTAAGACGAGCAATTAGGTACGGTTATCAGTTTTTGGATTTAAAGGAGCCATTTATTTATCAGTTAGTTCCCTCACTCGTAAATAATTTTGAAGGTGTATTTCAGGAGATAAGTCTTCAGAAAGATTTTATTAAAAAGATAATCCAAGAAGAAGAAATATCTTTTTTCAGGACCTTAAGTTCTGGTATCAAAAGAATGGAAGAAATTGTTAAGAGTCAAAAAAAACAACTAAAAAATACTATAAGCGGTCAATTGGCTTTTGAATTGTATGATAGATATGGGTTTCCTTTAGATCTTACTGAACTCATTGCATCTGAAAATAAGCTAAAAATAGATATTGTAGAATTTGATAAATGTCTCAATGAACAAAAAAACAGATCTAAAATTGATGCTGTTAAACAGTACGGAGACTGGATAGTTTTAAAGCAAGATGATGTACAAGAATTTGTTGGATATGACCATTTAGATGCAAAAATCATTATTACCAAATACCGTTCATTAGTGGTTAAAGGAAAAACAAAATTTCAATTAATATTTAATTTAACTCCCTTTTATCCCGAGGGTGGAGGTCAAGTTGGAGATACTGGTTTTATTGAAGACAGTCAAGGAAAGGTTCATATAAAGGATACTAAAAAAGAAAATGGGGTTATAGTTCATTATGTAGATGGGTTACCAAAGAATTTGAATTCTTCTTTCCATGGGAAAGTAGATAAAGAAAGAAGAGCTAAAATCTCTAAAAATCATTCTGCAACTCATTTGTTGCACCACGCTCTTAGAGAAGTTTTAGGTGCTCATGTTGAACAAAAAGGATCTCTTGTCAACGAAAATTATTTAAGATTTGATTTTTCTCATTTTTCAAAGTTAAATTCTCAAGATATAGAACTAATAGAACAAAAAGTTAAGAAGCAAATTAGAGAAGCTAATCCTTTGATTGAAGAACGAAATATCCCAATGGAAATGGCCAAACAAAAGGGAGCAATTATGTTATTTGGGGAAAAGTATGGAGATTCAGTAAGAGTGATTCAATTTGGGAAATCTATAGAGTTATGTGGAGGAATACATGTTTCAAACAGTGCAAATATTGGAAATTTTAAAATCTCCTCAGAAAGCTCTATTTCCTCAGGAATAAGAAGAATTGAGGCTCTTTGTGATGAAAAAGCGGATGAAGTAATTAGTAATAAATTAAACGAGTATGAAGCAATTTCAAAGTTGTTAAAATATCCTCAAGAATTGTTGTCTACTGTAGAGCTGCTTCAATCAAATAATCAATCTCTACAAAAAAAGTTAGATTCCTATAATTTAGTAAGATTAAAAGAAGTTAAAAAACAATTGTTGTCCAATAGAAAAGAATTAGATTCCTTTTCTATTATTGAAGATCAATCAGATTTATCTGCTGACGAAATGAAACAAATCATTTTTGAAATAAAAGCAGAAATGAAAAATTTAGTTGTTCTTTTATTAAGCAATCAAAACAATAAACCATTTATATCATTAATGATTTCAGAAGATTTAGTCAAGTCCAAAAATTGGAATGCTGGCTTAATTATTAGAGAGCTTGCAAAAGAAATTAACGGGGGAGGCGGTGGACAACCATTCTTTGCCACTGCAGGAGGGTCGGATGTGAATGGCCTTAAGAGTGTAACTCTAAAAGCTAGAGAAATATTTAGATAACTGCAGGAACATATTTTTTAATATCCTCTAATTTAATATCTTTTTCAGATAGAATTATTAATCTTTCTATTACATTTCTAAGTTCTCTTATATTTCCTGTCCAATTCATTTTTATAAGTTCATCAATTGCCTTCTTAGAAATTTCTTTTTCTTTAATACCATGTTCTTTACAAATTTTCTCGATGAAATAGTCGCAAAGCATAGGAATATCTTCTATTCTATCTTTAAGCGATGGTACTTTAATTGGGATAACATTTAGACGATGAAATAAATCTTCTCTAAAATTCCCATTCTCTATTTCTTTTTTAAGATTTTTATTTGTTGCAGCTATTATTCTAGGGTTTACAGAAATTGATTTATTTCCTCCAACTCTGGTTATTTTGTTTTCTTGGAGAGCTCTTAGAACTTTAGATTGGGCTGAAAGACTCATGTCGCCAATCTCGTCTAGAAATAATGTTCCATTAATAGCCTGTTCAAATTTTCCTATTTTTTGTTTATGGGCAGATGTGAAAGAACCTTTTTCATGGCCAAATAATTCACTTTCGATTAATTCAGATGGAATTGCTGCACAGTTTATTTCCACAAATAAATTTTTATTTCTACTACTTTTTTCATGAATCTGATTGGCAACCAATTCTTTTCCTGTTCCATTAGACCCAGTTATTAAGACCCTTGCATTTGAATTTGCAACTTTAGTTATTAGTTCTAGTATAGATTGTATTTCCGGGCTTTGGCCAATTATTTCAGATTTAGATTTTATTTTCCTTTTTAAAATAGTGTTTTCTCTTTTTAGATGAATATTATCTAATGCGTTTCTAACACAAGTCAGAACTCTATTTAAATCTAATGGTTTTTCAATGTAATCAAAAGCTCCAATTTTCAAAGTCTTTACAGCTGTTTCAATATCCCCATGCCCGCTAATCATAACAATAGGAGATAAGATATTGTTTCCCACTATTTTTTTAAGTGTTTCTATTCCATCAATTTTGGGCATTTTTATGTCACAAAATATTAAATCAAAGTTTTTTTCCTCTGCCATTTTATATCCCTCAATACCATCTTGAGCGGTTTCAACTAGGTATTTTTCAAACTCTAAGATTTCTTTTAAAGTTGTTCTAATTGAACGCTCATCATCTATGATTAGAATTTTCTTCAATTTTTCAACCATTTAAAAAGATCTGAATAACTCGCTTTCTTTCCATAAGATAAAATTCCTTTTCTATAGATTTTTCCTGATAGCCAAGTAGTACCAATAAAAGTAATAGTCAATAAAAATAAACTAAGAATAATTTCCCATACTTCAACACTACTATCGCCAATCCCCATTGCAATTCTTACTATCATTATAATTGGGGATGTAAATGGTATTTCACTTAGCCAAAAAGCCAAAGACGAAGAAGGGTCATCAATAACTTTACTAGCCATTAGAATTGCAAATACCATGGGTATAGTTAGTGGTAAAAGAAACTGTTGTGTATCTGCTTCCTCATCTACTGCTGCCCCTATAGCTGCCATTAATCCACTGTATAATAAATACCCTCCCAAAAAGAACAATATGAAAAACACAATTAAATAAGACCACTGAACTTCGTTAATTATAAATTGAATGGCTTCGTTATTTGGATCAATTTTGAAACTATTTTTTACTAATTCATCGTTCATCTGAAGCGATGGGTTTAACTTATCTTTTATTAGAAGAGGAATGATGGTTATAGACATAATCATGGTAACTATTGCCCAAATAATAAATTGAGTAATTCCAACTAGCCCAACGCCAATAATTTTAGCCATCATTAGTTCAAATGAAGAAACCGAGGATATTATTACTTCAACTATTCTATTTGTTTTTTCTTCAATTACTCCTCTCATTACCTGAACAGAGTAAAGAAAAATAAATCCATAAATAAAAAACGCGAGAGCTATACCTACAAACGCTTTTCTTTGAATATTTCTATTCTCTTTATTTTCAATATCAACAACATCCAAATTAATTTTAGTTTTAATGGATTTATAGGTGGAAATATCAATATTATTGAAATTAACACGATATAGTTCTATTGCTTCATTTATAATACTTGAAAGATGTTTTTGAACACCGGTGGACGGTATTTCCTTGTACAAACACTTAGCCGTCATAGAGTTTGTTTTAATTAAATTAACCGGCAAATACACCAATAAATCTAGCTGGTCGTCTTTTTTAAAAATTTCTTGAATTTCGTTGTAGTCTTTTCCATTTGGCGCCCATTGTAGGTGGTATTTATCAGAATTTCTTAAAATACTATCGAATAAATGTGATTCATCTACTACTAGAATTTCATATTTTTCTTTGTTTTCTTGAGATAGGTAGCTAGTTAATAAAACAAATCCAAAAATCAGTAAGGGACCTAAAAAACTCATTAAAATGAATGTTTTCTTTTTCACTCTAGTGAGATATTCTCTAGAAATTATTAATCCAATTTTACTCATCTGTCGTTGCTTTTATAAAAACATCATTGATGCTTGGGATTTTTTTATTGATTTCTAATATTTCAACGTGGTCAACTATTCCTTTAATAAATTTATTAATAGTAAAATCATTTAATAATTTGATTTCTGCTTTATTAATATTTCCATTTAAACTTATATGATTTATGAGTTCCCATCCACCCCAGACAGCATTGGTAAAATTCATTTGGTTGCCATCATATATAATAGTCCATAAATTTTCTTCGTAATTTTTTTTAATTTCATTAATACTTCCTTGTAGTATTTTTTTGGAGTGATTGATAATGGCAACCTCCTCGCAAATTTCTTCCACAGAATTCATGTCATGGGTTGATAAAATAATACTCGTATTATTTTTCTTAAGTTCAAGTATTTCATTTTTTATTAAAAGACTATTAACCGGATCTAATCCACTTAATGGTTCATCTAAAATCAAAACTTTAGGTTCGTGTAATACGGTGGTAATAAATTGAATTTTTTGAGCCATTCCTTTGGAAAGATCTTCCACTTTCTTGTTCCACCAATTTTCTGCACCAAGTTTCTCAAACCAATAACTTAATTTTTGCTTTGCATCTTTTTTTGAAAGTCCTTTTAGTTGAGCAAGATATAGAACTTGTTCACCAACTTTCATTTTTTTATACAATCCTCTTTCTTCTGGAAGATAGCCAATGGAGTGAATATGTTTTCTTGATAAAAGTTCACCGGCAAACTTTACCACTCCTTGATCTGGTTCTAGTATTTGATTGATAATTCTAATTAAAGTAGTCTTACCCGCACCATTTGGTCCTAAAAGTCCAAAAATTTTGGACTCACCAATTGAAAGGTTGATATTATCTAACGCTTTGTGGTCAGAATAGGATTTGTGAAGTCCCTGAATTTCAATTATATTTTTTGATGACATTTATATCGAAAATCAAGCAAAACGATTTTTCATCCGGTCAAAAAAGTTTTTGGTTTGATTTTGTTTAGGCTTGAAGTTATCACTTTCATTTAATTTTAGCAATAATTCTTTTTCTTCTTTAGAAATTTTTTGAGGTGTAAACACTTGAATATTCACAATCATATCTCCTCTTCCGTATCCATTCACATCTGGAATGCCCTTAGACCTTAATCTCAAATTTTTGCCACTTTGTGTCCCTGAGTGGAATTTTAATTTTAGCTTTTCCACTAACCATTGGAATTTCAATAGTTTTTCCAATTACCGCATCTGAAAATGTAATTCCAAGTTGGTATAGTAAATCAGTTCCGTTTCTTACTAAGTGCTCGTGCTCTATTTCTTCAATTGCAATAATTAAATCACCTGCGACACCACCTCCCGGTGCCTCATTGCCTTTTCCTTGCATACTCAATTGCATTCCTTCCTCAACTCCCGCAGGAATTTCTATTTCAATAATAGTTTCTTTTTTTTCTAAACCAGTTGCGTCTACTCCGGCTGGTCTTTTGGAAATCATTTGTCCTGAGCCTTTGCAATTCGGGCATGTTGATGCTGTTTGCATTGCACCAAGAATAGTATTGGTAACTCTAGTAACTTGACCTGTTCCTCTGCAACTAGAACAGTTTGTGAATTCAACACCTTCCGCAGCAACTAACTTATTTACCTTTATTTTCTTTTGAACACCATTTACTATATCTTCTAAAGAAAGCCTTAATTTAACTCTAAGATTAGAACCTTTTCGAACTCTTCTTCCACCGCCACCTCGACCAAATCCACCGCCGCCACTAAAGGATGATCCGAAAATATCTCCAAAATGATCAAAAATATCATCCATAGACATTCCCCCGCCGCCGCCGCCAAATCCCTGACCACCTTCAAATGCAGCATGGCCAAACTGGTCATATTGCTGTCTTTTTTGTGCATTACTTAAGATTTCATATGCTTCTGCGGCCTCTTTGAAGCTTTGTTCAGCTGCACTATTTCCTGGATTTTTATCAGGATGGTATTTTATGGCTAACTTTCTGTAAGCTTTTTTTATTTCACTTTCAGAAGCATTTTTAGAAAGGTTTAGTGTTTCGTAATAATCTTTTTTACTCATTTTAAAGCTATTTATTCTCCTACTACTACTTTGGCAAATCTTATTACTTTTTCATTTAAGGTATATCCCTTTTCAATAACATCCATAACTTTGCCTTTCATTTTGTTTTTCGTTGCAGGTATTTTAGTAATAGCTTCATGTATATCAGGATCAAAGCTCTTACCTATTGACTCCATAGGCCTCAAACCTTGATTTTTTAAGGTTTTATATATTTTATTGTGTATCAACTCAAACCCTTCTTTTATAGTAGATATTTCTTCCACTTTTTCATTATTTGCTATTGCTCTCTCAAAGTCATCTAAAATTGGGATGATTTCTTTCAAAACATTTTCACTTGCGTTGGTAATAATGTCTATTTTTTCTCTGGCAGTTCTTTTTCTGTAATTCTCAAACTCTGAATACAATCTAACGTACTTGTCTTTGAAATCAATATTAATTTCCTTAACAACGCTATCTGCAGAAGACTCTTTAGTTGAATCTACTTTTATTTCTTCTTGTAATTCCTCTTTTAATTTTTTCTTATTCTTTGACTTCATTTCAAATAAATATTTTGTAATTGTCTTGCAAATTACGAACCAAATGTAAAATACGACAAAGTGTCATATTTCATATTTAGTCAATAGTTAGTAATCTTATTAAAGTGATTTTACCAACTTATCAATTTGTTGGTGAAGTGCAATTCCTCTTAGGTTTTTTGATATTATTCTACCTTCCGAATCTATCAAAAAATTGTATGGAATTCCTCTTACGCCATAGGCGGTTGCGCTCTGACTTGCCCACCCGTTAAGATCGCTGACATGTTCTTTCCAGATTAATTTATCTTTTAAAATTGCATTTTCCCATGCAGACTTATTTTTATCCAAAGAAACACTGTAAATTTTAAAGCCTTTTGCATCTTTAAATTTGCTTTTTGAATATTTATTGTATGCAGCAACTATATTAGGATTTTCTCTTCTGCATGGTCCACACCAGGAAGCCCAAAAGTCAATTAAAACAATATTGCCTTTTAAAGAGGATAGTTTAATATTATCGCCATTTGGGTTTTTCAAATCTAAATCTGGTGCAATGTTTCCAATATTCAATCCTGGTTTATCTTGATCTGTAGTCTGAGCTACAAAGTTACCAGTGCAAATTAAAATGCTTAGAATAATAAAATTTAAAGTTTTCATATTTATTTCTAATTAATATGTTAACTTAATCAATTCTCTTTATCTGAGCTCCTAGGTTAAGTAACCTTTCTTCAATATTTTCATAACCCCTATCAATTTGTTCAATATTAAGGACGGTGCTTTTACCTTCGGCGGACAAAGCTGCTATTAAAAGTGAAACACCAGCTCGTATATCTGGAGAAGTCATTTTAATTCCTTTTAAAGATGCTTTCCTGTCTAATCCAATTACTGTAGCTCTATGAGGGTCACATAATATAATTTGTGCACCCATATCAATTAGTTTGTCTACAAAAAACAATCTGCTTTCAAACATTTTTTGGTGAATTAAAACACTGCCTCTTGCCTGAGTTGCTGTCACTAGAATTATACTTAATAAATCTGGTGTAAATCCTGGCCATGGAGCATCTGAAATTGTCATAATAGAACCATCAATAAAAGATTCTATTTCGTAATTTTCTTGTGATGGTATAAATATATCATCTCCTTTTCTCTCCAGCTTAATACCTAATTTCCTAAATACGCTGGGAATCATCCCTAGTTTCTGGTAGGCAACGTTTTTAATTAGTATTTCTGATTGAGTCATGGCAGCCAATCCAATAAAACTCCCAATTTCTATCATGTCTGGAAGAATCGTATGAGAACATCCATCTAGCTTTTCAACACCATTAATTCTAATTTTATTAGAACCAAGACCAGTTATATTAGCTCCCATACTGTTGAGCATTTCACAAAGTTGTTGAATATATGGTTCACAAGCAGCGTTGTAAATGGTCGTCTCTCCTTTGGCTAAAACAGCTGCCATAACGATATTTGCTGTCCCGGTTACTGAAGCTTCGTCTAGCAACATATAGGTGCCTTGAAGGCCATTTGGTGAATGTGCTTTGTAAAAATTGGTATCTTTATCGAAGTCAAACTCTGCACCAAGATTTTGAAATCCTATAAAATGTGTATCTAACCTTCTTCTGCCAATTTTATCTCCTCCAGGTTTTGGAATATAACCTTTGCCAAACCTAGCTAAAAGTGGCCCAACTACCATAATAGAACCTCTCAGGCTTGCGCCTTTCTTTTTAAAGTCATCAGAGGTCATTATATCTACATCTACCTCATCTGCTTTGAAGCTGTAAGAGCCTTTTTTGAGTTTTTTTATTTTAACTCCTAAAGTTGATAGTAAATCAATGAGTTTATTAACATCAATTATATCAGGAATATTATTAATAATTACTTCTTTTTCGGTTAATAAAACTGCATTAATAACCTGAAGAGCTTCATTTTTAGCTCCCTGTGGAGTTATCTCTCCTTTAAGTTTTTTGCCTCCAATTATTTCAAAAGCTCCCATTGTACTTTCTTCGGTTTTTATTTTTTGGATAGTTCTTACTGTTGTTTGTTTTCTTTTTCTTGAATGCTTTTACAATATCATTAGTATCTCTAAGTTTGTCAGAAGTGATAGTTAATTTACCTTCCGAAAGATCTTCTAACTGCTTAATGATTAAACCGTCGCTCACTGAATCTCTGTTCCACTGAAGATAAGACGTCTTAAGAAGATTAGCAATATGTTTCACCAGTTTTTCTTTATCTGTTCCCTCTTTAAGTTCTGTAGCTGCTTTCACCATGTCTTCCATTATTTTCCCATAGTGCTTAAATTTTATTGCATTACTTGGATATGGAACTTCTTCTGGTTTTGATTGATAAAGTTCTTTCTCTGGTTTTTTGTATGGAGATTCTACGTCAAGTTCAAAATTTGCTATTATATGAAGATGAGCCCATAGTTTTTGAGCATGCTCCTCACTATTATTGTTATTTTTTGTGTTTGGATTTATTAAATCCATGACTTTAACAATAACATTTACACATTTTTGTCTCTCATCTTTGTCCTCAATTTTTATGGCGTGTTCCACCATTTTATGAATATTCCTTCCATATTCAGGTATTGCTAATTTTTCCATTTCTGTGTTGTATCCCAACTCTAGTGTTGATCTCATAATAAAATTGTGTGAAATTCTGCTTCAAATGTAGCAATTTAACGGAACAATACAATCAATTTTAAATCAATTGAAGTTTGGCAAATTTTAATAACAATTGTTTTTGACCTGCGCTAGGAAAATAAACTGTAGCTTTTGTATTTGGAAAATCACCATTTAGTTCAACCACTTTTCCTTTCCCAAATCGTTCATGAACTACTTGATCTCCAATTTTTATTTTTAAAATATCCTGTTCTTTATTGTAACTAGCACTATTATAGTTGTTACTTACTTTTTTAAGATGGGCCAATGGTTTACTAAATTTATTTTTTAATGGCTGCGATGAAGATTTTGAAAAACTTTTTTTGAAAGGTTCAGAAGTTCTTTTTCTTGAAAAGGTATGGTCGATATATTTTGGATCTAGTTCTTCCAAAAATCTACTTGGCTCACACTGTATCAAATTCCCCCACCTAAATCTAGTTACAGCGTAAGATAAAGTCAAGTTTGCTTTTGCTCTTGTAACTGCAACATAAAACAATCTTCTTTCTTCTTCTAGATCAGGTTTTGAATTTTTTGCCAACATTGAGGGGAATAAATCTTCTTCCATTCCAACAACATGTATATTAGAAAATTCTAATCCTTTGCAGCATGAATAGTCATTAAAGAAACTTTATTAATATCATCCTTCTTCCCCCTTATCTGCATCAGTTAGTAAGTGCAACATCAATTAAAAAATCTCCTAGTGCAACAAGTGAATCTTCCTCGGAGTTTTTGGAGAATTCTTGAATTCCATTTAATAGTTCTTGAACATTTTCAAATCGGACAATTCCCTCTGGAGTTCTATCGACTACTTAAATCTCTAATTAATCCTGTGTTTTTAGCTATTTCTAAGGCTAGCTCATATGCATCAGATTTATTTAATCTAGAGTTGTAATTTAAGATCATAGAGGTGAATTGATCTAGCTTGCTTCTTGTTCCGCTATTAACTTCAAATCCAAATAGATCTGGATCTTTCAAAACAGCCCAAAGAGAAACATCTCTTTCGTTGGCACATATTATTGCTTTATTTATGGTTGTATGACCAATTCCTCTTTTAGGATAATTAATGATTCTTTTGAGGGCTTCTTCATCATTCAAATTAGCCGATAATCTGTAATAGGCTAATAAGATCTTTAATTTCTTTTCTTTGATAAAAAGACAAGCCACCATAAATTTTATACGGTATGTTTAATTTTCTTAAAGCTTCTTCAAAAGATCTCGATTGTGCATTTGTTCTGTAAAGAATAGCAAAATTTTTATAGGAAATACTTTGTGAAACTGAACTGTCAAAAATGCTGTTAGCTATCACTTTTCCTTCTTCATTGTCAGAATAACTTTTTACTATTTTTATTTTACTTCCAGTTATATTTTCTGTCCATACATTTTTTTTAATCTTGATCTTTATTGATTCTTATTATGCTATTTGCAGCCTCTACAATGTTTTTAGTAGATCTATAATTCTGTTCCAATTTAAACATTTGATAGTCTGGGTAATCTTTTCTAAAGTTTAATATATTTTTAATATTTGCTCCTCTAAAGGAATAGATTGACTGAGCATCATCTCCCACAACACAAATGTTTTCAAAGCGTGCTGCTAGAGATTTTATTATTAAATACTGAGCATGGTTGGTATCTTGGTATTCGTCTACTAGAATGTATTTGAACTTGTCTTGGTATTTATAGAGAACTTCAGGGTTTTGTTTTATAAAACATTTGTTTTAAATAATAAGTCGTCAAAGTCCATAGCAGAAGCTCTAAAACATCTTTGACTGTAAGTCATATATATATCGCCAATTTGTGGTCTTCCAGTAGATCGATCAGTTGATTTTATCTCACTGTCATTTATGTAGTTTTCTGGACCAATTAAACTAGTTTTTTGCAGCAGAAATTCTGTTGTATATAATGCCAGCTTTGTAAAGTTTGTCGTCTAATTTTTTTTCTTTTACAATCGTTTTAATTAAGCTTTTGGCATCTTGCGTATCATAAATTGTAAAATTGGAAGGAAATCCGATTTTTTCGTGTTCAATTCTAAGAATTCTAGCAAAAACAGAATGAAAGGTCCCCATCCAAATATTTCTAGAGTTTTCTGAACCAACCATTGTTGAGATTCGCTCTTTCATTTCTTGGGCCGCCTTGTTTGTAAAGGTTAAAGAAAGAATATTAAATGGATCAATTCCATTTTCTATTAAATATGCAATTCTATGAGTCAACACTTTTGTTTTCCAGATCCAGCACCAGCAATCACCATTATTGGGCCATTAATTACTTTTGTTGCTTCAGTTTGAGATTTATTGAGTCCTTGAAGTACGTCCATTTTTTGTTGTTCCAATTAATATTGAAAATTAATAATTTTTTTGTTTTGTAAATAACAATAATTTTAGCTATATCCACACAATAAATAAATAATAAATAACTCTCAGTAAATAAACATTTTAAAAATAATCGATGATGTATTGGATTTTTAAGATATTCTCATACCTTTGCAAGCCGAAAAATCAATAAATAAAATAAAATGCCAACGATTCAGCAGTTAGTAAGAAAGGGTAGACAAACTAAGGTAAAAGTTAGTAAATCTATTGCATTAAATTCTTGTCCACAGAGGAGAGGAGTGTGTGTTAGAGTATACACTACCACACCAAAAAAACCCAACTCTGCAATGAGAAAAGTTGCGAGAGTTAGACTTACCAATGGAAAAGAAGTTAATGCTTATATCGGCGGTGAAGGACATAATTTACAAGAACATAGTATTGTTCTAGTTAGAGGAGGAAGAGTTAAAGATCTACCAGGAGTTAGATACCATATAGTTAGAGGAGCTTTGGATACAGCAGGTGTAGAAGGAAGATCACAGAGAAGATCTAAATATGGTACTAAAAAAGTTAAAAAGAAATAACTATTAGATGAGAAGAAGAACAGCAAAAAAGCACATTATTTTACCAGATCCTAAGTTTAAGGATACTGAGGTAACAAAATTTGTAAATAGTCTTATGGTAGATGGTAAGAAAAATATTGCTTTCAATATTTTTTATGATTCTATAGCTATAGTTTCCGAAAAATCTTCGGAGGACGGTTTAGAGATATGGAAAAAAGCAGTAGCAAATATTACTCCTGCTGTTGAAGTTAAAAGTAGAAGAGTAGGTGGAGCAACATTCCAAATTCCAACACCAGTAAGGGATAGCAGAAAAAGATCCTTAGCAATTAAATGGCTAATTGGTTTTTCTCAGAAAAGAAATGAAAAGACCATGAGTGAGAAATTAGCAGGAGAAATCTTGGCAGCATCCAAAGAAGAAGGAGCTGCATTTAAGAAAAAAGAAGACGTTCATAGAATGGCAGAAGCCAATAAAGCATTTTCACATTTCAGGTTTTAGTAGACATGGCAAGAGATTTAAAATATACAAGAAATATAGGAATTGCAGCACACATAGATGCTGGTAAAGACCACTACTACCGAAAGAATTCTGTATTATGGAGGCGTTAGTCATAAAATTGGAGAAGTACACGATGGTGCTGCCACAATGGACTGGATGGAGCAAGAGCAAGAAAGAGGTATTACTATTACTTCTGCTGCAACTACACTTAATTGGAATTACAGGGAGCAAGATACCATGTTAATATTATTGATACCCCAGGACACGTTGATTTCACTGTTGAAGTTAACAGATCTTTAAGAGTCTTAGATGGTTTAGTATTTTTGATTTAGTGCAGTTGATGGTGTTGAGCCTCAATCCGAGACTAACTGGAGATTAGCTAATAATTACAATGTTCCTAGAATTGGATTTGTTAATAAAATGGATCGTCAAGGTGCTGATTTTCTAAATGTTTGTAAGCAGGTTAAAGAAATGTTAGGAAGTCATGCTTTGCCATTACAAATAAATATTGGTTCTGAAGATGATTTTAAAGGTGTTGTTGATTTGATTAATTTCAAAGGGATTGTCTGGAACGAAGACGATATGGGTATGACATTTAAAGAAATTGAAATACCAGCAGACATTATTGATGAAGCTAGAGCTCTAAGAGGAGAATTATTGGAAGCAGTTGCTGAATTTGACGATAATTTACTTGAAAAATACTTTGAAGATGAAAATTCTTTGACAGAGAGAGAAATTTTGGACGCTTTAAGAGAAGCAACAATTGCAGGAAAGGTTGTTCCTATGATGTGCGGTTCCGCTTTTAAAAATAAAGGTGTTCAAACAATGTTAGATATGGTAATGGAAATTCTTCCTTCTCCCATGGATATAGAAGCTATTACTGGAACAGACCCATATTCTGGAGAAGAAATTTCTAGACAACCATCTGTTAATGAGCCTTTTAGTTCATTAGCTTTCAAAATTGCTACTGATCCTTTTGTTGGTAGACTTTGTTTTACGAGAGCTTATTCTGGTAAGTTAAATTCTGGTTCTTATGTCTATAATACTAGAACTTCCAAAAAAGAAAGAATTTCTAGAATTTTTCAAATGCATGCCAATAAGCAGAATCAGATTCCGTCCTTAGATGCTGGAGATATTGGCGCATTGGTTGGATTTAAAGATATTAAGACTGGAGATACTCTTTGCGATGAGAAAAAGCATATAATTTTAGAATCAATGGACTTTCCAGAACCAGTAATTGGTTTGGCAATCGAGCCTAAGACCCAAGCTGACGTTGACAAACTTGGATTAGCTCTTTCAAAATTAGTAGAAGAGGATCCAACTTTTAGGGTGAAAACAGACGAAGATTCTGGCCAGACTATCATTTCTGGAATGGGAGAATTACATTTAGATATTATTTTAGATCGTTTAAGAAGAGAGTTTAAAGTCGAATGTAATCAAGGTGCTCCTCAAGTTGCTTATAAAGAAGCAATTAGTTCATCTTCTGAACACAGAGAAGTCTATAAAAAGCAATCTGGTGGTAGAGGTAAATTTGCTGATATAGTATTTACTATTGAGCCTGGAGATGCAGAAAAGCCTGGTTTAATTTTTACCAATAAAATTAAAGGTGGTAATATTCCTAAAGAGTATATTCCATCTGTTGAAAAAGGTTTTAAAGATGCTATGAATAATGGTGTTTTAGCCGGGTATCCAATTGATAATATGCAAATAACCTTAACTGATGGTTCTTTCCATGCGGTTGATTCAGATGCTCTTTCTTTCGAACTTTGTGCAAAGATGGCTTACAGAGCTTCACTTCCAAAGTGTAATCCGGTTATATTAGAGCCAATGATGAAAATTGAGGTAGTAACACCTGAGACTAACATGGGGGACGTTGTTGGAGATTTAAATAGAAGAAGAGGTCTTATTGAAGGAATGGATGATAGGGCAGGTTCTAAAGTAGTTAAAGCAAAAGTTCCTCTTTCTGAAATGTTTGGATATGTAACCCAATTAAGAACAATTACTTCAGGAAGAGCAACTTCAAGTATGGAATTTTCTCACTATTCAGATGCTCCTAAGAGTATTTCTGAGGATGTAATTGCTAAATCTAAAGGTGAAGTAACAGCTTAACAAAAATCAATATGAGTCAAAAAATAAGAATAAAATTAAAATCATACGACCACAACTTAGTAGATAAATCAGCTGAGAAAATTGTTAAGACAGTTAAGACAACTGGTGCTATTGTAAGTGGACCAATTCCACTTCCAACTCACAAAAGAATTTACACAGTTTTGAGATCTCCTCACGTAAATAAAAAATCGAGAGAGCAATTTCAGCTTTGTGCTTACAAAAGATTAATGGATATCTATAGTTCTTCTTCTAAAACTATAGATGCACTAATGAAATTAGAGCTTCCCAGTGGAGTGGATGTAGAAATTAAAGTATAAATATAAATATCAAGATGGCTGGTATCATAGGAAAAAAAATAGGGATGACTAGCGTTTATAGTGCCGAGGGTAAAAATTTACCATGCACAATTATTGAGGCAGGACCATGTGTCGTTACTCAAATAAAAACGCAAGAAAAGGATGGATACGAATCTGTTCAATTAGGTTTTGAAGACAAAAAGGAGAAAAATACTCCCAAGTCTATGCTAGGTCACTTTAGTAAAGCAAAAACCACTCCCAAAAGAAAAATTGTTGAGTTTAAAGGTTTAAACGAAGTAAATCTTGGCGATTCTGTTACTGTAGATCAATTTCAGGAAGGTGAATTTGTAGATGTTGTAGGAACTTCTAAAGGAAAAGGTTTTCAAGGAGTTGTCAAAAGACACAATTTTGGTGGTGTTGGACAAGCAACTCATGGCCAGCACAACAGGATGAGAGCTCCTGGTTCTATTGGTGCTGCTTCATATCCTGCGAGAGTTTTTAAGGGCATGAAAATGGGTGGAAGAATGGGAGGAGATAGAGTGAAATCTATAAATCTTGAAGTTCTAAAGATAGTTCCAGAAAAGAATTTATTAATTGTAAAAGGATCAGTTCCCGGTTCTAAAGGATCTTATTTAATAGTTGAGAAATAATGGAGATTAAAGTTTTAAATAAAGAAGGTAAAGCGACTTCTAAAAAAGTTTCATTAACCAAAGAAATATTTGCAATAGAGCCTAATGATCATGCAATTTATTTGGATGTTAAGCAATATCTTGCAAACCAAAGACAAGGTACTCATCAATCTAGAGAGAGAGCAGATATTGCAGGAAGTACAAGAAAAATTAAAAAGCAAAAAGGTACGGGTACGGCTAGAGCAGGTTCCATTAAGAACCCTTTATTTAGGGGTGGTGGTCGTGTTTTTGGTCCAAGACCAAAGTCATACAGCTTCAAACTAAATAAAAAATTAAAAGTTCTTGCAAGAAAGTCAGCGCTTACTTACAAAGCTAAAGAAGATAGCATACTTGTTTTGGACGATTTATCTTTTAAGACACCTAAAACAAAAGATTTTCTTTCTGTTCTTAAAAATTTGAAAATAGATGGCGATAAATCTCTTTTTGTTACCAGTGAGAAAGATCAAAATACTTTCTTGTCATCCAGAAATTTAAATAATGCTAAAGTTATAACTGCTGATAAACTTAATACGTACGATATTCTTTATTCGCACAAGTTGATAATTTCAGAAAATGCTTTTGATCAAATTGAAAAACTATTTAAGGTATAATTATGGAAAATATTATTATAAAACCCATATTAACAGAAAAAATGGCAGATTTAGGTGAGAAACTTAATCGTTATGGTTTCGAAGTTAAAACTGATGCCAATAAAATACAGATTAAAAAAGCTGTAGAGAGTGCTTATGGTGTGAGTGTTAAAGCGGTAAATACTATGAAGCAAGGTGGTGGTAAAAGAAAAATGAAATATACAAACCAAGGCGTTTCTTTTCAGAGAACAAGATTGTTTAAAAAAGCTATTGTTACTCTTCACGAAGGAGACACTATTGATTTATATGAAAATATTTAAAGACTAGAAAAGAACTAAAATGAGCTTGAAAAAATTTAAACCGACTTCACCAGGGCAAAGACATAAAGTTGTAAGTGATTACAGTGAAGTAACTGCTAGTAAGCCCGAAAAGGCATTAACTAAAGGTTCTAGTAAAAGTGGTGGTAGAAATAACTCCGGTAAAATGACCATGAGATATATTGGAGGTGGCCACAAAAGAAGGTATAGAATTGTCGATTTTAAAAGAAATAAATACGATATACCTGCAAAAGTTCATTCTATAGAGTACGATCCAAATCGTTCTGCAAGAATTGCATTGTTGTTTTATGCTGACGGAGAGAAAAGATATATTCTAGCTCCTGATGGGCTAAAGGTTGGTCAAACTGTTTTGTCAGGTTCAAAAGCATCACCAGAATTAGGTAATGCTATGTTTCTAAAAGATATTCCATTAGGTACTATTATTCACAACATTGAAATGACTCCGGGTAGAGGTGGGGCTATTGCTAGAAGTGCTGGATCTTTTGCTCAGTTAAATGCTAGAGATGGAAAATATGCAATTATTAAATTACCATCTGGAGAAATTAGAATGGTTTTAATTACGTGCATTGCCACCATTGGTTCTGTATCAAATTCTGAAAACAGTCTTCAAGTTTCTGGTAAAGCCGGAAGAAAAAGATGGTTGGGAAGACGTCCTAGAGTTAGGGGTGTTGTAATGAATCCTGTTGATCATCCAATGGGTGGTGGAGAAGGAAAATCATCTGGAGGTCATCCAAGATCAAGAAAGGGTCTTCCAGCTAAAGGGTACAAAACAAGAAGTAAAACTAAATCTTCTAATAGATTTATCATTGATAGAAAAAAGAAATAAATAATGTCTAGATCATTAAAAAAACCGCCATTTGTTCATTATAAATTAATGAAAAGAGTTGAAGAAGCTAAAGAGTCTTCTAAAAAAACTGTTATCAAAACATGGTCGAGAGCATCAACAATTACTCCAGACTTTGTAAATCTAACTATTGCAGTTTACAACGGAATGAAATTTATCCCAGTATTTGTAACAGAAAATATGGTTGGTCACAAGTTAGGAGAATTTGCTCCAACAAGAAACTTTAGAGGTCACGGAGGGAAGAGAAAATAATTAAAGTTTTAAAAACTTAGATATGGGTGCAAGAAAAAGAAATAGTTCAGAAAAAATAAAAGATTCGAGAAAAACTCAAGCTTTGGCCAAGCTAAACAGTTGTCCTACATCTCCTAGAAAAATGAGATTAGTTGCTGATTTAGTTCGTGGTGAAGATGTTTATAAGGCTTTAAATATTCTAAAATTTAGCCCAAAGCATGCTTCTAGAAATTTAGAAAAGCTTCTTTTGTCGGCGATTAATAACTGGGAGCAAAAGAACGATGGTGAAGATGCCACATCTGCAAATTTGGTAGTTAAAAGCATCAATGTAGATAGTGCGAGGATGTTAAAAAGAATTCAAGCTGCTCCTCAGGGAAGAGCTCATAGGATTAGAAAAAGATCTAATCATGTTACATTAATAATTGATAAAGCTTAAACATAAAGCATGGGACAAAAAACAAACCCTATAGGTAATAGATTAGGTTTCATTAAAGGTTGGGATTCCAATTGGTATGGAGGAAAAGATTATTCTGCTAAGTTGGTAGAAGATGAGAAAATTAGAAAATACTTAAATGTAAGATTACAAAAAGCAAGTATCTCTAAAATTATCATTGAGCGAACTTTAAAGTTAATTACTATAACTATTAATACTGCGAGGCCGGGAGTAATCATAGGTAAAGCAGGATCAGAAGTAGATAAGCTTAAAGAAGAGTTGAAAAAACTTACTGCCAAAGAGGTACAGATTAATATTTTTGAAATAAAAAGACCGGAACTAGATGCAAAATTAGTTGGAGACAGTATAGCTAGACAAATTGAAGCAAGAATTTCTTTTAGGAGAGCAATTAAAATGTCTATTGCTTCCACCATGAGAATGGGTGCAGAAGGTATAAAAGTTAAAATTTCTGGGAGGTTAAATGGTGCAGAAATGGCAAGGAGTGAAATGTATAAAGATGGAAGAATTCCTCTTCATACACTTCGTGCAGATGTTGACTATTCTCTTTCAGAAGCATTAACAACCTATGGGTTAATTGGAATAAAGGTTTGGATTTGTAATGGTGAAGTTTACGGAAAAAGAGATTTATCTCCCAACTTTGGAATGAGCAGTAGAAAATCAAACAACGATAAAAGAAAAAGATAATTAGAATATTATGTTACAACCTAAGAAGACCAAACATAGAAAGCAACAAAAAGGTAAAATCAAGGGCAATGCTCAAAGAGGACACCAAATTGCTTTTGGATCCTTTGGGATAAAATCTTTAGACGAAGGTTTTCTCACATCTAGACAAATTGAAGCTGCTCGTATTGCTGTAACAAGGCATATGAAAAGAGAAGGTCAGGTTTGGATAAGAATATTTCCAGACAAGCCTATCACCAACAAACCTGCCGAAGTAAGAATGGGTAAAGGTAAAGGAGCTTTAGATCATTGGGTAGCTGTCATAAGACCTGGAAGAGTTTTGTTTGAAACGGATGGAGTTTCTTATGAAGTTGCCAAAGAAGCTTTAAGACTAGCTTCTCAAAAGCTGCCGTTAAAAACAAAGTTTGTTGTAAGAAATGATTACGAAATTTAAAAGTATTTAAGGTGAAAAGTAAAGAATTTAATATAAAATTAAATGGTTTATCTAACGAAGAGCTTAATGAAATGCTAACCAACACACAGGGTGAGTTAAATAAGCTAAAGATGAATCATAAAACAGCAGAACTAGAAAATCCTCTTGAGATAAGATTTGTAAGAAGAAATGTATCTAGAATAAATACAGAAATCAAAAAAAGAGAATTACAACAAAGTACCAACTAATTGATATGAGAAATTTAAGAAAAGAAAGAGTAGGTTTAGTAACGAGTTCAAAAATGGATAAGTCTATTGTTGTCATGGTTGAACGTAGAGAAAAACATCCTAAGTATGGAAAGTTTCTCAAAAAAAGTTCCTCATTTGTAGCTCACGATGAGAAAAATGAGTGTAATGAAGGTGATACTGTTAAAATAATGGAAACCAGACCATTAAGTAAGAGAAAGAATTGGAGATTAATAGAAATACTTGAAAAAGCTAAATAACTAAAAATGGTACAACAAGAAAGTAGATTATTGGTTGCTGATAACAGTGGAGCTAAAGAGGTGTTGGTTATTAGAGTCCTTGGTGGAACAAAAAGAAGATATGCTTCAATTGGAGATCAAGTTGTGATTACTGTTAAGGATGCCACACCTGCAGGAAATGTGAAAAAAGGACAAGTCTCTAGAGCAGTAGTTGTTAGAACAAAAAAAGAAGTTAGAAGAAACGATGGGTCTTACATTAGATTTGACAACAATGCAGTTGTTTTATTGAGTGATACTGGGGAAATGAGAGGAACAAGAATTTTTGGCCCAGTAGCAAGAGAATTAAGAGAAAAACAATTTATGAAAATAGTGTCTTTGGCACCAGAAGTACTGTAATAAAATAGTAATGCAAAAGAAATTTAAAATTAAAAAAGGGGATACAGTTAAGGTAATTGCTGGCGCTGCCCTTGGACAACAGGGAGTTATCCTTGATGTAGATTACGTAAAACAAAGAGTTTTTATTCAAGGTCTTACAGTAGTAAATAAAAAACACGTAAAGCCTCAAACAGATAAAGCTAACCCTGATGGAGGAATTCTTGAAAAGGATAGAAGTATACATATTTCGAACGTAATGTTTGTCCATAACGGAGAAACTACAAAGATTGGTAGAAAAATGGATGAAAATAATAAACTCGTTAGGTTTGCAAGAAAAACAGGGGAGGAAATAGTATGAGTTACACGCCAAGATTGAAGGATAAATACACGAATGAGATAGTTCCTGTAATGAAAGAGAAGTTTCAATATAAGTCTTTAATGGAAGTTCCTAAAGTAGAAAAGATTGTTATTAGCCAAGGTGTTGGTGAAGCAGTTTCAGATAGAAAATTAATCGAAAATGCGGTTAATGATCTTACGGAAATTGCTGGACAAAAGGCGCTTATTGTTAATTCTAAAAAGGATGTTTCTAATTTTAAATTAAGAAAAGGAATGCCCATTGGGACTAAAGTTACTCTTAGAAAAGATAAGATGTATGAGTTTTTAGATAGACTTATTTCTGTTGCCTTACCTAGAACAAGAGATTTTAGAGGTGTAAAGTCCAATGGAGATGGTAGAGGAAACTTTACTATTGGAGTAAAGGAGAGTATTATTTTTCCAGAAATAGATATTGATAAAGTTAAAAAGATATTAGGAATGGATATCACTATTGTTACATCAGCAAGAACTACTGAAGAAGGTAAAGCATTGTTGGTAGAGTTTGGATTTCCATTTGAAAAAAAATAAAGAATAAAAGATATGGCTAAAGAATCAATGAAAGCTAAAGAGCGAAAAAGAGAAAAACTTGCCGCTCAGTACAGTGAAAGAAGAAAAGTTTTAAGAAAAGCTCAAAGTGAAGGCGATTGGGAAGCAATGTTTAAACTTCAGAAACTTCCAAAAAATTCAATGGGTGTTAGAAAACATAATAGATGTCAATTAACTGGGAGACCAAGAGGTTATATGAGACAGTTTGGGATTTCTAGAGTTACTTTTAGAGAAATGGCAGTAGCTGGCAAAATACCAGGTATAACAAAAGCAAGCTGGTAAATAATAATTAAAAAAGAGAAAATGGTAACAGATGCTATATCAGATTATTTAACAAGATTAAGAAACGCCATAAGTGCTAAGCATAAAGTGGTAGAAATTCCTGGATCTAATGTTAAGAAGGCAATTACTCAGATTCTAATGGATCAGGGATATATCTTAAATTTTAAAGAAATTAAGGATGAAAAGCAAGGAATTATTAAAATTGCTTTGAAATATAATAACAAAACTAAAGATTCTGCTATTATGAATTTAACTAGAATTAGTAAACCAGGTTTAAGAAAGTATACTGGGGTTGATTCTATGCCAAGAGTTTTGAACGGATTGGGTATTGCAATTATATCTACATCTAAGGGTTTAATTACAGATAAAGAAGCGAGAAAACATAATGTAGGGGGAGAAATCCTTTGTTACATTGACTAAATTTTAAGAAATGTCAAGAATAGGAAATGCGCCAATTACAGTACCTGAGGGAGTCGAGATAAATATTTCAGCTGAAAATCAAGTTAGTGTTAAGGGTAAATTAGGAGAGCTTACACAGGATGTTAATCCTTTGATAAAAATTGTTTTGGAAGATAAAACAATTACTCTCTCACGACCAAATGATGAAAAAGATACAAGATCAATTCACGGATTATATCGGTCATTAATATTTAATATGATATTTGGAGTGTCAGAAGGTTATGTGATTGAGCAAGAATTAGTAGGAGTTGGATATAGAGCCAAAGCACAAGGACAAAATTTAGAATTGTCATTAGGATATTCACATCCAATAATCTTTCAACTTCCCCAGGAGGTTAAGTTGACTGCAATTACTGAAAAAGGAAAAAATCCACTCATTAAATTGGAATCATTTGATAAACAACTAATTGGTCAAGTAGCAGCTAAAATAAGATCTTTCAGAAAACCAGAACCTTATAAAGGAAAAGGCGTATTATTCAAAGGTGAAGTGATTAGAAGAAAAGCAGGTAAAACGGCAGCAAAATAATTTATTAAGAAATGAGTAATTTAAAATCAAATAGAAGAGCAAGGATTAAAAAAAGAATCCGTAAGAATATTTCTGGTACATCTACTAGACCTAGATTAAGTGTTTTTAGAAGTAATAAGCAAATATATGCTCAAGTTATTGATGATGTAAAGGGAGTTACAATAACTTCAGCTTCATCTCATGTTAAGGACAGTACTCAAAAAGTAAATAAAACCGATCAAGCAAAATCAATTGGTAAAGAGATTGCTGAAAATGCTACAAAAGCAGGTATCAAAGAAGTGGTTTTTGATAGAAACGGTTATTTATATCATGGTAGAGTAAAAGCATTGGCTGAGTCTGCTAGAGAAAACGGATTAAAATTTTAAAAAAGAAGTATGATTGAATCAGGAAAATCAGTAAGAGCAACAGACGTTGAATTAAAAGATAGATTAGTAGCCATCAACAGAGTAACTAAAGTTACTAAGGGTGGTAGACATTTTAGTTTTTCAGCAATTGTTGTTGTTGGTGACGAACAAAGCATAGTCGGTCATGGACTTGGAAAAGCCAACGAAGTAACCGAAGCAATTTCTAAAGCTGTTGAGGAAGCGAAAAAGAATTTACGTAGAGTTGCGGTGATAAATGACACATTACCACATACAATAAAAGCAAAATATTCTGGAGCTCAGGTATTTTTAAAACCTGCATCTGAGGGTACTGGAGTTATTGCTGGTGGTGCTATGCGTGCTGTTTTGGAAAGTGCTGGTATCAAAAATGTACTAGCTAAGTCTCAAGGATCTTCAAATCCACATAACGTTGTTAAGGCTACGATTAAAGCTTTGTTATCATTAAGAGATGCGAATAGTGTTGCACATCAAAGAGGTGTGAGTTTGGAAAAAGTTTTTAACGGATAAGAAAGTTCATAATGGCAAAGATTAAAGTAACACAAGTAAAAAGCGCAATTAATAGACCTCAGAGACAGAAGTTAACTCTTCAGGCATTGGGTTTGGGTAAGTTAAATAGAACTGTTGAGCATGAAGCCACTCCACAAATTTTAGGTATGGTAAAGAAAGTTGAACATATGGTTAAAATTGTTAAATAATTTAAATAACTAAGTAATTATGAAATTACATACTTTAAAACCTGCAGAGGGTTCAACAAAAGCTAAGAAAAGAGTTGGTAGAGGTCAAGGTTCAGGACACGGTGGTACTTCAACTAGAGGACACAAAGGTGCTAAATCAAGATCTGGTTATAAGTCTAAAATTGGATTTGAAGGTGGACAAATGCCATTGCAAAGAAGAGTTCCTAAGTTTGGCTTTAAGAATATTAACCGTGTTGAATACAAAGGTATAAATTTGGATACTCTTCAAATTATTGTTGAAAAAAATAAGCTAAAGATTATCACTCCAGAAACAATTGTTGAAAATGGTCTTGCTAATAAAAAAGATTTAATTAAAATTCTTGGTAGAGGAGAGTTGAAAACCAAAGTAAATATTACTGCTCACGGTTTTTCAGCAAAAGCTAAATCTACAATTGAAGAGTTAGGTGGTAAAGCTGAATTAATTGAACAAAAGAAAGAAAAAGTTGAATGAAAAATCTAATTAAAACTTTAAAGGAAATCTGGGCTGTTGACGAATTAAAGAAGCGTATCTTATATACACTTGGTTTAATTTTGGTCTACAGAATAGGATCTTTTATTGTCCTCCCTGGGATTGATGCTGACAGATTAGCATCTTCTACCTCAGGAGATAATAGTATTCTAAACTTAATTAACATGTTTGCGGGTGGTGCATTTTCAAGAGCATCTATAATGGCTCTAGGAATAATGCCTTATATTTCTGCATCTATTGTCATGCAATTATTAGGTATGGCAGTTCCTACTTTTCAACGTCTTCAAAGAGAAGGAGAGAGTGGAAGGAAGAAGATTAATCAATATACAAGACTTTTAACTATTGCAATATGTTTATTCCAGGCTCCTAGTTATATGGGCGCATATGTTCCTGCTGAAGCAAGATTGAACGATTCTTTCTTATGGTGGTTTCAAGTAACAGCAATTTTAACTGCTGGGACAATGTTTGTTACATGGCTCGGAGAAAGAATTACCGATAGAGGAATTGGTAATGGTATTTCTTTAATAATTACTATTGGGATTATTGCAGGTTTACCTGGTGCATTTTTTCAAGAATTGGGTGCGAAAATTTACGACGGTGGTCTTGTAATCTTACTAGTCGAATTAGTGGTTCTTCTAATGGTTATTCTTATTACGATATTGTTAGTGCAAGGAACAAGAAGAATACCAGTCCATACTGCTAAAAGAGTAATTGGTAGGGGATCTAAACAAGCCTTAGCCGGAGGACAAAGAAGTTATATTCCTCTTAAAATTAATCAAGCTGGTGTTATGCCAATTATATTTGCTCAAGCTCTTATGTTTTTACCTTCGTTAATTTTTCAAAATAGTTCATTTGGAGCTACATTCTCAAATATTCAAGGGTTTTGGTACAATGCAGTATTTTTTCTAATGATTGTGATTTTTACTTATTTTTATACAGCTATTATGATGAATCCAAATCAAATGGCTGACGAATTAAA
>CAJJCR010000011.1 GCA_905182745.1 Bacteroidetes bacterium MED-G20
CATCCATTTTAGTTACAGCTCGACTTATCACAAAATCAACTTTTTCGTTAAAATTTTCTACTCGGATTTTTGAGGCTGAAATATTTTTCAAGTCTAAAGCTTTCGTAAAAGATGTCAACATTTAAAGAGGATAAGGGTAATTTTTTCTTTATTAATTCTCAAGATTCAATAACTAGATCTGTTCTTTTATATTTCTGAGTTCTTCCTATACATCCAATTCTTACTGTTTCCTTAGTAATATTTCTTAACTCTTTTGGATAAAACAAATAAAGATGATGTAGTACATCCATTATATTCAGTGAGTATGGTTGAAGCAATAATTAAAGCAGGAGGGAAGCCTAAATTCACTCTATATGATAATGTTAATCATGATAGTTGGATCAATGCTTTTAATGAAAATCCATTTAATCTATAAAAATCTGGCTCGTAAGCTTGAATGTAATAAACTTTTTTTGCCACTACTTTAGCCAACTTAACAGGGAAAGTAGTCATTGAGTGATTTGCAATAATAATATCAAAGACAGGAAATAATTCTATACCTTTTTTTTAAATATTTTAATTTTTTATATAGTGAAGTTTCACTTAATTTCTTTATATGCATCACTTAAATTAATAATTTTTGCATCCGTAGGATAATATGGCTCACCGTCAGTAAAGCAACACATAAATGAAACTTGGTGACCCAAATTAATCAATTGATTTGCAAGGATTGACAAAACTCGATGTCCTCCACTTTACCAAAAGTAATTATTGGAATTAATATCTTCATTATACAAAACGCATTATTAATTTAATTTAAAAAATAAAATTTTCCGAAAAATAAAAATCATCATGATTGCATAGAAAACATATGTCCAAAGCACTGGCCCATATTATTCCTTCTATCCCCGCTAATGAGTATAACCAAACACTAAAAAGTACTCTAATAAAAGAAATTATGATTTGGGTAATAACAAAAACTAGAGTCATTGCTTTCGCTAGCATTATATAAGCCAATAAAAATGAAAAAACCAACCAATTAATTAACTATGTAAACCAGAAAATAGAGTGCAGAAAACTCTAATGAGAACAGCAATTTAATTACAAGAACTCTTAATGAGTAAAGTACTGTAGCAATTAAAAAATAAAGTGGCATTAATAACTGGTGGATTAAATAATTCTTTTTAATGTCAGCATCTGAATCTAAAGAAGAAAGTTTTGGTAAATAATAGACACCTAATCCTACTGTAATAATTTGCGTGTAGTACAAACTAATTTTCATCATACTTTCCCATAAACCAGCATCATTAATCCCTGATCCATTAATAATATGGTTTCTCAAAAAAAACTCTACTGCTGGTTTTAACAATGCTGCAGTAATCATCATTAGAGTAAAACCTAATAACTTTTTAATTACAGGGTTACTCCAATACCTAAAACTGAAATCAATAAACTTGTCATCTGAGGTTTTATATAAATATAAAGTTATAAAAAACACAAGGGATGTATTAATAGACATTGCTATCAAAGCACCTTCTAACCCAAAGTACCAACATAATAAACTTGAAACTATCAAACTTACTATGCTATTTAAATTTTTCATTTTGGCTAAAAAACCAAACTTTCTTTTTCCATTAACAATAGACAACAGAAGATTATAAGAGAGTAAAAAGTTATTGTAAATGAAAAAATATAAAAATGAATTGAGCAAATATTACTAATAACAAAGAAAGATTTTCGGAAAAAAATTAGTATTAAAGATCCAATTACCAATGAGGTTGCAAAAGAGTATTTTAATTTGACTATCTGTCAAATCATCATATTTTTCATCTGCAACATATTTTGTAACACCCTGGCCAAATGAACCTGTACCAAAATTGGTCATTATATCCCTAAAATTGGCAAATTGGCCTAAAAATGCAATCCCAGATGGCCCAATCTTAACTGCAATAATTTTGTTGATAACTAAACCAGTTAGTATCTGTAGTAACGAGGTTAATCCTGTCGTAGAAAATGCAACAAAAAACTCTGAAGCCTTAATTTTTTCTAATTATTTCTTTTATTTTATTTCTCAATTTTTAAATAAAATCATTTAATACTTCTACGACTCTTACATATTCTTTTTTTTCTATAACACTGGAAATAGGAATACTAATTATCTCATTATGTAATTGCTCTGTAATGAGATATAAGTTTACATCATTCCATTCCTTATATGCATTCTTGTTTATGCGGAGGAATTGGGTAATGTATCTAGAATGTCTGTACCTTGCATTATCTCTTAAATACTTCTGTAAGTTTCACCCTGTCTTTTAGCTGTTCTTATTACAAATAAATGCCATACGTGGCCTTCTTCATTTATTACTACCTTTGGTAAAATAATTGCTGGATTGCGTGTTAATATGTGCCAAGTAATAGTTGGCAACCTCGCTTCTTGAAGTCAATATCTTGTTGGATGTATTTTAATGTTGCGATTTAGAAACGCTGCCTGAATTTCATCTAATCTTGAATTTAAACCTTTATAAATATTTTCATACTTCTTTTCAGATCCATAATTTCTTAAAGCTGATATTGTTCTCGCTAAACCTTATCATTAGTAGTAACTGCCCCAGCATCACCTAAAGCTCCTAAATTTTTTCCTGGATAAAAACTATGCCCAGCTGCATCTCCAATACCTCCTGAAATTTTTCCATTCCATTTGGCACCATGTGATTGAGCACCATCTTCAATCAGTTTTAAATTATGTTTGAAGCAGATTTCAACATTTGATCATCAATAGAGTTTTGACCATATAGATGTACTGTTAATATTGCTTTTGTTTTTCAGGTAATTAAATCCAAAAATTTTATTAGAATCTAAATTATAAGTTTCTAAATTTGGCTCTACAAAGACTGGCATTAAATCATTATCTGTAATAGCTACAGAACCGCAATAAGGAGCAGGTACAATAACTTCATCTCCTTTATTCTAATGACCTATTCTATATGCCTTAAATTAAGCGTAAAGCATCTAAACCGATTGGCAACACCTAGAGCAATTTTAACTCACAAAAGTCAGCATAACTTTGCTCAAAAGTTTCTAATTCCTTTACCCATTAAATACCAACCAGAATCAATAACGATTAAGCTGCATTCTTTAATTCTTGCTCGTATTGAGCATTAATTTTTTGTAAATCTAAAAATTTAATCATTTAACATTAATATCAATTTTTTATATATTCCAACGATCTTGTAGCTTTCGTTGTTTTTCGAACTCAAGTTCAAATCTAATAAGTTCACCTTCATCGGTTGACATAAACCCTATTCTTTTTGCGGGGTTTCCAACCCATACTTCATTTTCCCCAACATCTCTTTGTTACTGCAGCTCCTGCACCTACAAAGGCATAATTCACCATTACGTATTACCTGCTAATAATTGTTGCATTTGCACCAATAGATGCGCCTTTCTTGACCAAAGTTCTAACGTATGCATCTCTTCTAACGAATCGCACTTCTAGGATTTAGAATAGCTCGTAGGAATTAAGCCATAGATGGACCTAAACATACATGTTTCGCCGTCACGGTTAACTACACCTGATAGTTGAGATTTGATACACCACTTTTGAACTTGGTACTAGTTGAGGGTCCTCATGGTCTACATAAGGAGAAGCCACTTCGTATTTGACCTATATTACAACCTATTTCCAATTATAGCTGTCAGTATTACTCATAAGCTTCCTGGCATAACTATCACTATCCTTCTCCTATGTTTTTTGTTCCAACGTCTAGCATAAGTTTCATGTATCAAATATGTCATTTACTTATGTTTTTAAACTCATCATATTCTCTAATATAATCATTGATCTCGTCATATCTTGTGAGAAGCTAATACCAAACAAATTGAACCTGACGAAAAATTAATCTCAGAAGCCCAAATTCCTGGTGGTATATGCAAACCTTTATAAGGTTGATTTAGGGTAACTAACTTTTTTGATTTCCCGTCATCGAGCAACACATCAAAACTACCTGAACCAGCAATTAAAAATTGGTGACATTCAATATGAGCATGGGCACCACGATCCTTGCCTCCAGGAATATCATATAAATAAAATATCCTTTTAATATCAAAGGGATTTCAATACTATTTTGGAATTGATGTTAAATTCCCAGATCGATTCTCGATTTTCGGCAATTCTATTACTGAACAATCAGATACTGATATTTTCATCTATATATGATTTTTTATTTCTGATATAATCATTTTCATTATAATTAGTATTGAAATTACTAATCACTAGTGTATTGGTTGCAGAATTCTCCATATGTCTCCATAAACCATTAGGAATATATAAACCTTGATAAGATCTGTTTAGTGAAAATTTCTGTTCTTTTACACCATCAAAAACTATGATATCTAAGCTTCCTGACAAAGCAACAATCATTTCTTTTTGTTCAAGAAATGCATGACCTCCTCTAACTTCACCTCCAGGTACATCATAGATTAAATAAGTTCTTTTAATAGTAAAAGGTATGTGATTACCCTCAATAAACGTAAGATTTCCACGTCTATCTAATATTTTAGGTAATTCTATTAACTCAATACCATCCATTAATATATTATTCTTTATAAGATCTTCTTTAATCTCACTTACATCTTCTTGTGTATACAAAAAGTTGCTTTTTATTGTCTGAAGATAATCTTACTTTAATATGTTTACCAAAAGTAGGAGAACCTTTTCTAATATCATATATAAACCAATTTATTTCATGTTTTCAAATATACATTTAATTCATTAATTGTTTTTTTAAAAATCAAAAACTTTTAAGAATTAGTCTCTTTAATAATCTAGTTTCTTAAAGATTGGGATTTAAAATATAAATATGATAAAAAATTAATAAATGTAGAATTATAAAAAACAAATAAAACTTCATATTCAACATAATATTTATCCCTGTTTTTTAAAAGAGGCAATTAAAATAATTACTTAAAAATTGCCGTTAAAATAGTTAATGGTAAAGCCTTTTTACCAAATACTTTCAGACCATTTTTAAAGTTATTTTTATCTATTATAAAAGATTCAATTCTTTTTTTATTATAACTATAAGTTCCGAATAACTCGTTTTTGTTTACATGAATATCGTAATTGTATAAAATCTCTAATAATGGAATAACATTGTTAGATAAATATATAAGTATTATGAAACTGATGTGAATTAAAAACAATAATAAAGGTTTCAATCAGATGAAATAAATATCTTTTTCACTACCTTGTATTTAAAAAAATTATTTTTATTAATTACATTTTTTTTATCATTCAATTCATAATTTATATCAACAAGTTCATCCCTAATACTTTTATATCTATCAAATAATTGTAAATCTATATTTCTTTTTGATTATCATCAAGCACTATGGTAGTACCTGAATTCAATGGAAGATTTTCCTTTTCTGCAAACAATAACGTATCAAGTTTTTCAATAGATTCTAAAATTAATGCTTTAGCATATCTAAGTTTTCTAAGTAGTTTTCTTTTTTATTTTTATAATAAATATTATTTTCTATATTTTGTATTATTCTTTGCTCTAGTTGAGTAGGGACTTTACTATTACTTAGTTCTATTGTAATTACATGTTTTGTATAACTATCAAATGGAATCTTTGAAACATAGTCATTATAATTTAAATCTATAGCAGTTAAAGAATCTAAAATATCATATAATTTTGTAATTTCAATAATTCATTGGTATATGGTATAATTGAAATCTTTTTCAAAGATTTTGAATCTGAAGAATCAAGGTTTAAATAATTTTTTAATTTTTCAAAATTTTGTTCTTTTATTAAGTTTTGATAAATCTGCATTTACAAATAATGCTGATAAGTACTGCCATAATTTGGGGATAAAGTTAGTGAGGACGTGTATATAGGTTTATAAAATTTCTTTTCAAAGATATACCCTATTAACCAGCAATTACAGCTAATAATAATAATAAATAATTTTTTTTAATCACAAATAAAAGACTAATAAATAAATTGAAAATGGAGATAAGTAGATTCATAATTAAAACAAAAACCGAATTAATTTTCTTACTCACGGTAGAAAATAATGATAGTATATCAATTTCTTGATCGTTATTTTGTTTTTCAGTCATTTTTAAGAATTTTAATAAAAGCTGCTATTTATTAAACACATTACAAACATACAATTCCTTTTTATCTAAAACTTTTAATTAGGTAAAATTACCTAAATACACACAATATTTTAAAGTAAACTTAAAAGTCATTTATTATTTCATTTTTAAGTTGTTCTGCCCATTTTTCCAGCCTACCTACTGTAAGCTCTTCCTCATTGTCTTGATCAATTGGAAGTCCGTGAAAATAATCTTTATTTTTTAAAGCTTTTGAATTAATAACTATATTCTTCTCTGGGCCAATTACCAATAATTTCCCCGCCATTTTCAAGGACAACTTCTGCTAATATTCCTATGCCGTCTACAAAATATTCATCGTACCCAATCTGGTCACCTAGTCCAAAAATCGCTACTGTTTTCCCTGTAAAGTTTATTTGTTTAAATTCATCAAAGTAATCTTCCCAATCACTTTGCAGAACTCCGTCATACCAGGTTGGAACCCCTAAAACAAAAAGGGAATTATCCATCCAATCTTTTTCAACTAGTTTATGAACTTCTGTTAATTCTACATCAAAAGAATTTAACAAGGGCAAAAGATAAGTTTCCACTACAAAGTCTGTATTTCCTGTATCTGAGCCAAATATTAATTTTAATTTCATAAAGATTAAGGATATAATTTTTTTTTGCATTTTTTATAAAAATAAAGTAAAAAGAAGTGAATTTCAATACCTCTTAATGGGTATTCTTTATTGTGATTTATATTTTAAACTTTAAATATTTCTTATATTTAAAATGGTATTCTTAAATACAATAAAAAATGTATTTTAATAAGCTCTTGGATAGTAAAGATTATGAGATTTCTTCATACGTAAAGAAATACTTTTTAGACAATTCTAATTATCCAATAAACACTCCATATTGGTTGTGATAGTCAGAATATTTCTAAATATACCAATTATGCAACTACAGTACTTTTTCATATTGGCAATACTGGCTGCCATTTTCTATACCATAAAGAGAGATTGCCTAAAATTCAGGACATGTGGACCAAGTTATGGGGAGAAACTACTAGATCAGTAGCTGTAGCCATTTATTTAAAAGATAGAGGAATAAAAGTTGACTCTGTAGACTTAGATTTTAATAGTGATCAAAGTCACCAATCTAACAAATTGGTCTCATCCTCAGTAGGTTATGTAGAATCAATGGGATTTATTGCCAACGTTAAGCCCACTATTCTGCCAGCAATTTCAGCAGCAGATATGCTTTGTTAAAGCTAGGATTTCTTAATAATTTTCAGTTCCTCTATTCGATTTGCAGCAAATACTTTTAAGAAATAAATCCCTGGCTTTAAAGAGTTTAAATCTAGAGTATTTTCACTGGTGTTAATCACTAGCTTTCCATATAAGTCAAAAACCATTACTTGTTTTATTTTATGTCCATTTAAACTTCTAACAGTAAGGTAATCATTGGTTGGATTAGGATAGATATCAATGGTATTTTTTAGCGAATTATTTATGCCATCATCAGCAACAATATCAAATCTAAACCAGTTCAAATTAAATTCTTGATTAGTAATTAGTATTCTTATATGGTGAATTCCTTTATCCAGCCAGAATACTTCTGAAGTATTAGTCGTTTGCCAAGTCTGCCATCCACCAGTCGCTGTGAAATTCACCTGGTTTAACACACTGCTATTTCCTAAGCTGTCAATTAATTGCATTTCCAAACTTCCGTTTTGACCATCAGAAGCATTTCTATAACTCACCTGGAAACTTCCAGAAAATTTAGCATTAACATAATAATCTATATAATCTCCAGCATGTAAGTAGCCAATATTTTCCCCTCCTCCTACGTCTGTACATCCCTCTACACCAATTCCATCTTCAAAAAAGTAATTTTCAGCTTCAATTATCCCCGGGATACAGTTATAACTACAAGACAATCCATTTGCTACATCTTCATAAGAAAAAGTGGATTGTATGGTTCCATCCAATGCATAGATTTGACTTCCTGTATAGGAGACATTAATTTTAGTTGGAGATGAATTTGCAGTAGACCAACCCTCTATAGCCCAACTTAACTGTAAATTAAGTATTCTTGGATGGTTAGGATCATATTGAATACTGTTAATGGCTATACTGCTAGTAGAATCAATATGAAGAGTAAAATCAGAATTAGGATTACTTATAATACTTGCGGGAATGGACGAAAAGTCAATTGGCTTACTCATTAAAATCTCCACACTGTACATATCTAGCGTTCTAGAAGAAATGAAGTTGGAATTAATATCCTGAATATTTCCTGTTTTTACAAACTCAAAAGAATTTACATTAATCTCCCCACCATCACAGTGCAATCTAATCTTATGACGACCAGAGTCTAATATGGCATTGGATATTGTTTCAGTATTCCAAAAGCTCCAATTATTAGTATTTGATAAAGGAGAAGATGGGGTAAATAAAGTATCATTCAATGAAAAACTTACTTTAGAATTACCATTATTTGCAGAATACCTAAAGTTAATATCATAAACTCCAGAAGAATCCACATCCACTTCATATTGTAAAAATTCTCCCTCTTCAAACCATCCAACTTGGTAACCATTATGAAAAAAGTAAACATCGTTACATTCACTTATATCAGCTCCATCATTTCTGTAAGACCAGCCCTCATTCCAAGCAGTGTAAACACCAGTAGTCACATGAAAATCTGAAACAAAAATATCATTATATGCTTCTCCCACTACACCCATATCAAAATCAGGAGCAAATATTCTTCCAGGGATTTTAGCTACACTATCAAAAGGTCTAGTTTCGTTAGAATATACTTGTCTAAACATAGCGTCTATAACATCCTCTTGGTAAGTACAGTTTTCTAACTTCAGGAATTCTGTCAACTGAAATAATGTATTAACCGCACTTGCTGTTGATGGAGGATTATTTCCAGAATCCCAATAATTTAGTAAGTTTTCATAATCTACTGTTTTTGTAATTGACATAGGACAAGAAATAGACTCTAATTTTTTCATAGGCCACCATGCCCAACCCAAATCATAATCCTCAAAAAGTCTTATGGCATTTCTAAACCATGTATTGGAGTTCTCTCCAGATTCACCAAACCAAACCGGTACATTCCAGCTATTTCTAATATCCAACGCCCACTGAATGTCTGCTTGAAAGTTTTTAGACCAATATTTGTGAGGACTATAAACCATGTTGTTGTCCCATGGAGGAGTTAGTCCACTGAAATCATTTGCATACCAATTTCCTTCAATAAAAATAATATGGTTGGTATCTACTGCTCTAACACTATCGGTAAGCTGGGTATAAAAATTTCTTAATTCATTAGTCCCTAAATTCCAATTGGTTTCGTTTAGAAAATCATAGCCAGCAATTGCAGATTCGTTCACATAATGTTCTGCTATTTTTTTCCAAAGAGACATGGTTTTATGTTGGTTGTTGACATCTTCCCATAAAGACGGATAAGCTGGATTGTAATCACTAATTCCCGAATTACCACCTTGACCACCAGGAGCTGCGTGTAGGTCTAAAACTACATACATATTATTTTGCTTGCACCAAGAAACCAAACTATCTGTCATTTCAAATCCTTTGGTTAGCCATGTATTCTGGCCAAGCACAGGCTCTTCTTGTATAGATAAAGTAAAAAGATTGTAATGCATAGGAAGTCTAATTGCGTTAAATCCCCATGAAGCTAGAGAATCGATGTCAATTTTTCTTGCATGATTGGCATACCAATTCTCTAAAAAAATTTCTTTTTCGGCTGCCCCGACTAATTGTTCTATTTTTTCTTCTAGTTCCCATTGGGCTGACGCTACACTAGCGGCTTGCAATTGATAAGGCTCTATCAGCATCCACCCACCAAGATTCATAGTTTTTAGGATAACAGAGTCACCATTCGCATTGACAATAGCTCTTCCGTTGGTGTGTAGTAAGGATTGCCCACAGACATTAACCCCTATTAGCAATGCAATTACTTTAAGATAAAATTTCATTCAAGAAAGATATTAAAATGATTTAATAGCAAGGGTTTTGTTCAATGGCGCCATTTGAAGCGCTAATATCCCCAGCTGGAATAGGCAACAATTCACTACATCCAGTAACAAAGTTATTTTTGCCATAAGTCTGACCATTGTCGTTAAAATTTTGAAGTACAGTAGCTGCATCCCCCCATCTTACTAAATCGTAAAAACGCTCGCTTTCTAATCCAAATTCTACCCTTCTTTCATGGTAAATACTTGCTTTTAATGGATTGTGGCCAAGTAAGGTAGTTTCTTTATATGTAGAAATTACCGCCGAATTTGCATCATAGTTTGCTAATCCTGCTCTATTTCTTACAAGATTTAGAGAACTTTCAGCAACTCCGTTATCCCCAAGTTCCATAGAAGCTTCCGCATGCATTAATAGTATATCTGCATATCTTAAGAAAATATAATCTAGATTTCCATTACAGTCTGCTGTAACTGGCCTTTCACTATCGGGAATCAAGTATTTTTGACCCATAAATCCTGTTGGAGGATTCCAACTTCCACCTGTAAAGTCATGTGGAGCACCACCAAAAATTCCAGGAATGGATTCACCATCTTCAACAATGGTAGCATCGTATCTACTGTCACCAGGCTCAAAAGCATTGACAAAGTCAATAGTTGGACATCTAAAACCATAACCCCATCCCATGTCTCTATCTCCAAACCAAATACTTAACCAAGAACCTTCGTGCTCTCCCCAATTTCCATCAGGGTCTTCTACCATATGTAATGAATAAACTACTTCTTGTCCCCATTGTTTACTAGAAGAAAAAACATCTCCGTAGTTAGGTTCTAGGCCATAATTTTCATCGGAATTCATTACTGCTTCACATTGAGCTTTTGCTTGTCCCCATTTTTCTTGGTATAAATAGGCTTTTGCTAAAAGCCCGTCTGCGGCTCCTTTGGTAGCTCTTCCTTGTTCTGCTAAGGGAACAGTTGCAGGTAAATATTGAGATGCGAATAATAAATCTGCCTCTACCTGAGCATAGACTTCATCTGGAGTTGCTCTGACATTGGAAAGGTCTGAACCATGGGTAGTTCCATCGTCTTCAGCAGAAGTATAAAGCATTACACCCCCAAAATTCCTCACCAATCTAAAATAGGAATAGCCTCTAAGAAATCTACATTCAGCTATAAATCTATTTCTCAAATCTAAATCCATAGGAATATTATATTCACCACTCGCGTCTTGTTCTATCATAATATCTATTGCAAAACTTGCTCTTGCTATCATTCTATATAAATCACCCCATATCCAAGATGGAACATCTGTATTAGGAGTGGCATTAAAATTCATACAATCGTACATTCCTTGCTGGTCTCCTGGACTTTCTCCTCCTTTAACAGCATCATCCGACATTACTGATCCTACTGCCCACAAAGTGACAACATTCATTCTCCAAGCTTGAACATCGTATGCTGCAATTACCGCTTCATATGCGCTCCCTGCATCTACAAAATAGGGCTTGTCGTTATTTCCAGGTTGTTCTAGTTCTAACCATTCTTTATTGCAAGATGCACTTGCAAAGACAATAATAAAGCATAAAATTTTTTTAAAGTGTTTCATATTTTTTTAATTAAAATGATGCGTTAATTCCAAAATTTAATGTTTTAGGAATGGTATAATTTCCTAAGTCTGCTTTCTGAACAAAAACTCCCCAGGTACTACCTAGTTCGGGATCTCGTCCGGAATATTTTGTGATCGTAAAGTAGTTTTGAAGAGCTACATAAAATCTTAATTTTTCTATGTTAACTTTTCTAGAAACATTTTCAGGGATGGTATATCCTAAAGAAATATTTTTAAATCTTAAAAAAGAGCCATCTTCAATAAACCTATCAGAAGATCTTGAATAATTATTTTGTCTGTCACCACCCAGCTGAGCAATAGTTGCCGTAGTGTTGTCTGGTCTCCAAGCATCGGTTAGCATATAGCTTGACATATTGGTTTGCTCATAAGGGGTTTCGGTAAAGACTTTAACAGTATTAAAAAGCTCATTTCCATAACTCCAGTACATAAATACATTAAAGTCAAAACCTTTGTAGGAGATATCTCCAGTGATACCCATAGTAAAGTCTGGGTAAGGCGATCCAATTTTAATTTTATCTTCCTCATTCAGCTGACCATCATTATTTTGGTCAACATATCTGTAATCCCCAGGACCAACAGTTGAACCATAAGTAAGTTGTCTAATCCCGTTGTCGTCCACATATGTTAATGCATCTACTTCATCTTGAGATTGGAAAATGCCGTCGGATTCATAACCCCAAAATTCACCAACTTGACTACCTACAATAGTTCTGGTATAGTATTCCATAGCATGAAAACTTCCACCTTGTATAACAAAGGAGTCGTCACCCAATAGTTTGGTAATTTTATTGGATACTCTACTTATGTTAGTAGAGATAGAATAATTTAATTCTCCTTCCATTTTTTGATAGCTTAAAGAGAAGTCAAAACCTTTATTTTCCATAGATCCAATGTTGGTGTTTGCAGCACCACCAACACCCCATGCTGAAAGAATATTAGGATTTCCCATAATCATATCAGAAGTAGTTTTAACATAGTATTCTGCAGTTACCCATAATTTATTGTTAAAGAATCCTGCGTCAACAGCCAAGTTGGTCATCCCAATAGTTTCCCATCTTAAGTATGGATTTGGAACATAATCTACAGTAGATCCCGATATTTGAGTTTGTGTTCCATCGGGGCCAAAAATCACGGCGCTATTGTTAATGGATGTTGTCCCATTAAAAGCAAAGTCTCCAGCTGGCTCACTATTACCTATTTGTCCGTAACCTCCTCTAAACTTCAAAAAGCTTATAAAATCTAAGCCACTATTTTCTTGTAGGCTTTTAAAGAATTTCTCGTTATGAATTTTCCAACCCGCAGAAAAACCAGGAAAAACACCAAATTTCTCAGCAGAGCCAAATCTTGAAGAACCATCTCTTCTGAGAGTCCCGGTAAAAAAGTAAAGATCGTTGTATTCGTAATTCAACCGTCCAAATACAGAAGCATATCTTCGGTAGCTAAATCCGCTGTAGCCTTCGTTATAAGCAGTATTAATAGTCCCAGTATTACTTAAAAGCATATTTGGGGTTACTTCATTATTAACGGATCCTCCCAAATAAGATTTACTAAAACCATAATTTCTGTTGTCCCAATCATATGCTGAAGTACCTCCCAATAAAGAAATAGTATGTTTCCCAAAACTTTTATCAATCTGAACAGTGTTTTCCCAATTCCAAGAAAACCACTTATTGTAATTGTTTCCTAATCCATCAATATCGTTTTTGTCAGTAGCGTCTATATAAAAAACAGGGTTGTAGTACCAACCATTTTGAACAGAATAGTCACAACCAATGATGCTTTTAAATTTTAGCCATTCAAATGGTTTAAACTCTATATAATTATTGGTTAAAAGCTTGTCTGTCCAAGTCATTCCATACTGAGTACCATTTCTATATAAGGAGGCTATTGGATTTCCAGTATTTCCTCTTGGAGTATTCATCCATGCCAAGGAGTCAGTTGCACTGTAAAACTCATGATCGGTTGGAACTAAAGACAAGGTGTCTGGAAAATCAGTGTAAGGAGTTGTCGGGGTAATAGTAGGGTCCATAGACATGGCAGCTAATAAAATACTATTTTCAGGTCTGTCACCATTGAAAGAGGTTCCTTTTCCACCATCTCGAACCAAACTCATACTAGTTCCAACTTTTATTTTTTTGGAAAGTTCAAAGTCTAGATTATTTCTAAAAGAATATCTTTTATAAAAAGTAGATGGCACTACTCCTTTTTCATCAAAATAATCTAAAGAAACAGAGTAAGTTGCTTTTTCAGACCCACCAGAAATATTAACATGGGCATTGTAGATAGATCCGCCTGGGAAAAGCAAATCTTGCCAGTCAGTACCATTTCCTAACGCATCAGGATCTGCAAAGTCAGCATCTGGTGTTTCGCCCCTTACAGCATCTGCATAATTAAATGCTGTAGCATTGTCACCAGCATTCATCATATCCATTTTTTGAATTAAAGATTGCACACCATAATAAGTGTCAAAAGTTACTTTAGGCTTGCCTTTTTGGCCTCTTTTGGTTGTTATTAATATTACCCCTCCAGCTGCTCTAGCTCCATAAATAGCCGCAGCTGATGCATCTTTCAAAATATCAATAGAGGCAATATCCTGAGGAGCAATAGCATTAACCGCAGCCCCGTCCAAGGGCATTCCATCTACAACATATAAAACGGGAGACCCATTAATAGAACCCAATCCTCTAATCCTAACTTCTGTATTAGATCCCGGAGATCCATTGCTATTAACTACTTCAACTCCTGCTGCTCTTCCTTGAAGTGCATCTGCTGCGCCAGCAACTGCCGTTTGCATAATCTGCTTGGAATCAACCTGTACAATGGACCCTGTAACGTCTTCGGACTCTTGAGACCCGTATCCCACTACTACCATTTCTTTCAAGAGTTTCGTTCTTTAGAAAAAATTCAAAACTTCCTGAACCTTCTACCAAAACTTCTTTGTTAACATACCCTACCATTTTAATTACTAAAAGTTGGTCTTTTTCTGCCTCTATAAGAGAATTTACCGTCTATATCTGATGTAGTTCCTTTTTCTGTCCCTTTGACTTGAATAGTGGCAAATGGAATTCCCAAGGACGTTGCTTGGTCAATAATTTTACCATTTATTTTAGTTGTCTGGCCAACAAATTGTAAGCTTGACAAAACAATAATGAGAGTAATAATTTCCTATACATATTTTATTTTTACTTAAAAACTAAATTATATAATTAATAAATATATTCAAATATAAAAATTTTAAATTCAAAAAGCCCTTATCTAATTACTTTTAATATATACACAAAGCTATATTTGAAAATATATATTAATATATATATGTATATATGATAATATATTTTTATTATGTTTAGTTAACAATAATTAACAAACCATAATAAAATGAGAAAATTAATAACAATCTTAATGATTGGGACCTGTACATTAATGTATGGACAATCCCAAAATATTTCTGGTCTTGTTTCGGATGATGGAGGATCTGGTTTACCTGGTGTAAGTGTAAAGGTAAAAGGAACATCCTCGGGAACTGTAACAAACGGAGAAGGAAAATACTCAATTGAATCAGATGCTAATGGAACATTAGTATTTTCATTTGTTGGGTACAAAACACAGGAGATAGAAATTCGGGATAAAACCTCCTTAAATGTCACCATGACAGAGGGAATTATAATGGACGAAGTAGTAGTAACTGCTTTGGGAATTTCAAGAGACAAGAAATCTCTTGGATATGCAACCCAAACTATCGACGGTGAGAATCTGGCAACTATGAAAGATGTGAACTTTATGAGTTCATTATCGGGTCAAGTTGCGGGTGCACAAATTAAAAATAGTGGAACAATGGGGGGGTCAGCTAATGTTATAATTAGAGGATATTCTTCAATTGACGGAAATAACCAGCCGCTCTATGTAGTAGATGGTATCCCAATTAATAACGATATTACTAACGGAAGTAATCAACAAACCGGAAGAGGGGGATTTGATTATGGTAATGCTGCAATGGACATTAACCCACAAGATATTGCTTCTATAAATGTTCTAAAGGGTGCAGCAGCATCTGCACTTTACGGTGCAAGAGCAGCAAATGGAGTTATACTTATTACCACCAAAAAAGGAACAAAGGGGAAAAAAGGTATTGGAGTTACTGTAACTCATAATACAACTGTAGGACAGATTAATAAAAACACAATGCCAACCTACCAGAACGAGTACGGTTCTGGATATGGAAAGTTTTATGGTCCTGATACGTCTTTTAACGGAATTGTGACCAATGGATATATTGAAAATATAGATTTAGATGGAGACGGCGTGGATGACGCATTGGCAAATCCAATGGGAGATGATGCTTCATATGGAGCTCCATTTTCAAGTGTTGATAATCTTTTGACTTGGGAGTCAATTCACCCAGAGCTTTCAACATACCTTCAGCCATAGACCTTTTCAGGGGAGTTCAAATAATCCAACTACATTTTATGAAACATCTGTTATGACAACCAACGCAGTTTCTTTAGATGGCGCTAGCGACAAAGGGTCTTACAGATTTTCTGTTAGTGATATGTTTGCTAATGGAGTACTGCCTAATAGTGAGTTAAGAAAAAATAATGCATCTCTTAACGTTAGTTATGAATTAAGTGATAAATTAAACTTTAGCTCATCAATGCAATACGTGCAAAATCAGGGAACTGGTAGATTTGGAACTGGTTATGACAACAATAATGTTAACCAATCTTTTAGACAATGGTACGATGTAGCTGTCGATATGGAATCTCAAAAAGCTGCTTACGAATTAAATGGAAACAATTTATCTTGGAACGCTTACGGGTTTTCTTCACCAGAAGCTACAAGAGCAGATCCTCATTATTTTGACAATCCATATTGGATGAGAAATAATAACTTTTCTACTGATTCTAGAGATAGATTTATTGGTAATATGGTTTTAAACTATGAAATTAACGATTGGTTAAATGTTATGGGTAGAGTTACCAACGACAACTACAGCGAATTAGAGAAGAAAGAATTGGTTCTCAATCTGTAGATGTGGCAAAGTATAGTAAGTATAGTAAAACATTTCTTTGAAAGAAATTATGATTTGTTTTTAAATTTTGATAAAGATTTAAATGATAAATTAAATCTTTTTGGAATGGTTGGAACCAACCTACGAAGGTCTGCAGTCAATATCACGGACGGACAAACCAATGGCGGATTAGTTGTCCCAGGAGTCTATTCGTTCAGTAACAGTGTTAATACACCTGAAGCTGCTAGCGAAACAGACGCAGCAAGAGCAGTTGACGGATACTTAGGTAGAGCAACTTTGGCCTACGATAGGTTTTTATATTTAGACCTTTCTGCTAGATACGACGTCAGTTCTACATTGCCAGTAGATAATAATTCGTTCTTTTATCCTGCTGCTACAGCAAGTTTAATTTATTCAGAATTATTTGATATTTCTGGAATGGACTTTGGTAAATTGAGATTAAATTATGCACAAGTTGGTAACGATGCTCCAATGCAAAGACTCCAAAATATATACTCAATGGGAACTGCATTTGGATCTTCAACTTTAGCTAGTGCTCCAAACACTGGATACAATAGTAATTTACTTCCCGAGAATACTACAAGTTTAGAAATTGGATTTGAAAACAAGTTTTTCAACAACAAGCTTGGTTTAGATATTACTTTGTATCAAGCAACAACAGATAACCAAATACTTGCGGTAAGACCTTCCTCTTCTTCGGGAACATATTATCAATATGTAAATGCAGGAAAAGTTAAAAACCAAGGAATCGAACTTCAGCTTTATGCCAATGTCCTTCAATCGGGAGATTTTAGTTGGGATACTAGAATTAACTGGGCGAGAAACAGGAATGAAGTATTAGAGTTAACTGGAAATTTAGAAACCTATCAATTAGGTTCTTTTCAAGGAGGTGTTACAGTTGAGGCTACCATTGGAGAATCTTATGGTTCTATAAAAGGAACTGATTTTGTTTACCATGATGGGGAGAAAATTGTTGTTAACCATCCATCTGCTTCTAGAGGCGGAATGGTTTATGGTAAAACTGCTTCTACCCAAACTATTGGTAATATAATGCCAGATTGGACAGGTGGATGGACCAATACTTTTTCTTATAAAAACATAACTGCCAGCGCATTGATAGATGTGCAATGGGGAGGAGATTTTTTCTCTTTAGATACATGGTATGGTTATGGAACTGGGGTTTATGCTGATCAAGCAGGAACTAATGCTGATGGTGTCGAGGTTAGAGAGTCGATTGCCAATGGCGGTGGCCTTTCAATTGGCGGTGTAATGGCATCTACAGACGCAGATGGATCTTACCTTCTAGATGCAGACGGTAATTATACTTCAAATGGTACTGAAAATACGGTCAACGGTTTTGTAGGAGATTACAATAATTATGCAGGCTGGAAAAATGCTCCAAATGCAATGCATGTTTATGATGCGACTTATATTAAATTAAGACAGCTTTCTATTTCTTATTCATTGCCAAGTAGCATGTTCACTGGAAAAGGTTTCCAAGGTATAGATATTGGCATTATGGCAAGAAATCTTGCAATTCTTTATAAAAAGAGTCCACATACTGATCCTGAAGCTGGTTTAAGCGCAGGAAATATACAAGGGTACCAATCAGGAGCATATCCTGCCGTAAGAGAATTGGGATTAAACGTAACATTTAAATTTTAAGAAAATGAAATCAATAATAAACTATAGTTTGGTATTATTTCTACTCATTGCAGTAGGATGTACAAAAGATATTGATCAATTCAATAACAATGACAAATCTCCAACAACAGTCCCTGCAAATTCCTTATTTGCAAATGCTACTGTAGAATTAATGGATTATTTGGCAAGCCCCAATGTAAATGTAAATACATTTAGATTGTGGTCTCAACACTGGACTCAATCTACTTATACAGATGAGTCAAACTTCCAGCTTATTAATAGAAATATTAACGGAGAAGTTATGGAAAGAATGTATGCAAGAGTTTTAAGAGACGTTAAAGAATGTAGAGGGTTTGTCAATGCAAGCGCTACTAATTCTGAAGCGGTGAAAAACACTCAGTTAGCTGTTTTAGATGTGCTTGAAGTATGCGCATATTCTATTTTGGTGGATATTTTTAACGATGTCCCTTACAGTGAAGCATTAATGGGAGTGGATAACCTATCTCCAGCCTATGACGATGCAAGTACTATTTATTCCTCATTAGCAACTACTTTAGATGGAGCTATAACCATTCTTTCTGGGAGTTCTGATATGGGAGACTTTGCAGGTTCAGATTTGATTTATGCAGGTAGTAACTCTCATTGGACAATGTTAGCCAATTCTCTAAAATTAAGAATGGCAATGAGAATGGCAGATGTTGCAGGAAGTGGTAGTCAAGCTATGGCTGAATCAGCTGCTGCTGGAGTTTTTGCATCCAATGACGATCATGCTTATATAATGTATCAGTCATCTACACCAAATACTAACCCTCTTTGGGAAGATTTAGTACAAAGCGGCAGAACAGATTTTTTAGCATCTGTCACATTAGCGGATATAATGAATGCAACTAACGATCCAAGAAGAGCCATTTATTTTAGAAATCTAGATTCTACAGGAGCAATTACTAGCTCTGGACAACATGGATTAGATGGTGCATATGCTGATTTCTCACAACCTGGTGATATATTAGAAGTTCCAACTCATCCTGGAGTTTTACTTTCTTATGCTGAGGTATGCTTTCATTTAGCAGACGCTGCAAATAGAGGATGGAATGTTGGTGGGGATGCCGAAACTCATTATAAAAATGGAGTTTCTGCTTCTATGCTTCAGTGGGGTAGCGATCAAGCTACAGCAGATTTGTTCTTACTTGAAACGGATGTTGCTTGGGACGCTTCAATGGCTGAACAGAGAATAGGAACTCAAAAATGGGTTGCTATGTACGATCAAGGTTTAGAAGCATGGTGTACTTGGAAAATGTACGACTATCCAGCAATGGGTACTGCAGCTCAGGCTGGTACAATCACTCCAACAAGATATAATTATAGCGTTGATGAATACTCAGTTAACTCTACAAATGTTTCGGCTGCTAATGGCGGAAGTGATGAAACTACCGATAAAGTATTTTGGGATGTTGATTAATAATCAATCTTAAATTTAACTTTTATAAAAGCCTCTTTTCAGGGGCTTTTTTTATTTCTTTTCTTTAAGAACGTACCTTAAAGTAGACCTACTTCTTTGCTGAATTAATACCTCCTGATTTTTAAACAACTCTGGAATATCTAAGTTTTTAAAATGTCTAATGGTAAGAAGGTTTACTTTTTCATTGTATTTTAAAGTATATTTTTCTTGAATTTTTGAAATCAAAACTTGCAACTCGGAAGGAGCAATTATTCCACAAACAGAAAAGCTTAGTGCTGAATTTTGCATTAGATGAACCTTTAACCCAGTTTTAGAAAAAATAGAGAAAATATCACTGATGTGTTCCTCAAAAATAAAGGAATAGTCCTTAGAACTAATGGAAAGTAGTATTTGATTTGGTTTATAGATAACAGAGGGAATACTTTTATCATCTTTTCCCACCTTACTAATAGAACTTCCTTTATGTTCCTTTTTGATGAAAGATCTTATTGTGAGAGGAATATTTTTGTTTTTAAGAGGTTTTACTGTGTTAGGGTGAATTACCGACGCTCCCAAATAGGAAAGTTCAATAGCTTCTTTAAAAGAAATTTTCTTAAGAATTTGTGTTTTATCAAACCATTTTGGATCTGCATTTAATAATCCATCCACATCTTTCCAAATAATAACTTCTTCTACATCCATTGACCAAGCAAAAATAGCAGCAGAAAAATCACTTCCTTCTCTTCCTAAAGTAGTAGTTTCTCCATCTAGATTAGAACCAATAAACCCTTGAGTGAGATAAGATTTATCTTTACTGAGACTGGAATTAATTTTTCTTTTAGTTTCCTCCCAATTAATTCTAGAATCTGTAGCATTCTTAGAAGTTTTTATAAACTCTCTAGCATCTATCCATTGATTTTCAATACCTTCTTTATTTAAATAACTGGAAATAATTAAAGTGGAGAAAAGCTCTCCAAAAGAAACAATTTTAGAGTAACTTATATTGTTTTCTTGTTTTGTTTTAGCTCCAATATAATCAACTAATTCTAGCCTTAAGTCATTAAATAACTTCAGAAAACCAACAGTATTTTTTAATTCCAAATCCTCAATAATAGCCTCGTGAAATTTTATTATTTCTGTAGCTATTTCAGTAGATTTAAGGGTTTCATTTTTTAGATAGTTTTTCCAGACTAGTTCTAATTTATTGGTGGTTTTATCAATAGCAGAAATAACTATTACTAAATTTTCATTGTAAGAAGACACTATCTCTTTAAGATTATAGATAGCCTTTGGGTTTTTTACAGATGCACCACCAAATTTAAATACTTTACTCAATTTTTTTAAATTAAATTCTAAAGCTAATATATTCTATTATAGTTTATGGTGTAAAAAATAATTTCTGCACTTTCACCTCAAATACACTGCAATATTAGATATTTGTAAAAAATAGTAGATGAAGAACAAAACAGTTGGAGAATTTATAGTAGAATCGCAGAATAATTTTCCTGGATCTACAGGTGAATTATCCAAAATTTTAAGTGCTGTTAAGTTAGCTTCTAAAATAGTTAGTCATCAAATAAATAAAGCGGGATTAGCCAAAGAAATTTTAGGATCTTCAGGCAGAGAAAATATTCAAGGAGAAGACCAACAAAAATTAGATGTCTTTGCCAATGATTCGTTTATAAATGCATTATCCGCAAGAGGAGTAATATGTGGTGTTGCTTCGGAAGAAAACGATTCTTTTGTTGCTTTTAAGAACAACGTTAATAACGATGCTAAGTATGTTGTGTTAATTGACCCCCTAGATGGATCTTCTAATATAGATGTCAATGTCTCTGTTGGATCCATATTTAGCGTTTATAAGAGAAAAACTCTAAAAGGATCGCCAGTCGAATTAAAAGATTTTTTACAACCAGGCAATCAACAAGTTGCATCTGGCTACATTATATACGGTTCTTCAACTATGCTTGTTTACACCACAGGAAGTGGAGTAAATGGTTTTACTTTTGACCCAAGTATTGGTGTATTCTTTTTATCTCATCCAAATATGAAAACGCCTAATCAAGGAACAATTTATTCTGTTAATGAAGGCAACTTAACCCAATTTAAAAAACCTGTGGCAGAATATATTAAATTTTGCCAGTCTCAAAACAAGCTCAAAGGAAAACAGGCCTATAGCTCTAGATATATAGGTTCTTTAGTAGCAGATTTCCATAGAAACCTTATTAAAGGTGGAATCTATTTATATCCATCCACTGAAACCAATCCAACAGGAAAATTAAGACTAACCTACGAGTGTGCCCCATTGGCCTTCTTAATTGAGCAAGCTGGAGGAAGAGCAATTTCAGAAACCCAAAGAATTATGGACATCATTCCGTCTGAACTCCATCAAAGAGTTCCTTTTTTTGTAGGCTCTAAGAAAATGATTGACCAATTAGAAGAAATTATAGAGAGTGAGTCTAAATCAGTTTAAAACTAGACTAGCTGCATCAAGTGCTTTTTCCGAAATTTCAAGACTTTGGCAAGATAGTTCTGGAATATCTTTAAAAAACACTTCTGGATCTTACATATCTTTTTTGAGTTATTGTCTTATTCAGGAAAAAAATGGGAACCATCTTTTTATTCTTCCCGACAAAGAAGAGGCCTTATACTTCTTTAATGATTTAGAAAACTTATTCAGCTCTGAAAGAGGAACAACTTTACTTTTCTATCCTGCATCCTACAGAAGACCTTACCAAATTATGGATTCTGACTCTACAAGCGTGCTTCAAAGAACGGAAGTCTTAGATGCCCTTGGCAAAGAGAGAAAAAAATTAATTGTAGTAACCTATCCTGAGGCTATTGTAGAAAAAGTAATTGAAAAAAAGAATTTCGAGAAAAATAATTTGACTATTTCCGTAGGCGAGGAACTAGAATTGGATTTAATCGACGAAATATTGATTGATTTAGATTTTGAGAAAGTAGACTATGTATACGAGCCTGGTCAATTTGCAATAAGAGGCGGGATTATAGATGTTTTTTCTTTTAATTATCAAATGCCTTATCGAGTGGAGCTTTTTGGAGATGAGATTGAGTCTATCAGAGAATTTGACCCTGTTAATCAGCTCTCTGTAACAACAATAAACAGGATTAAAATTGTCCCCAACATCAACAATATATCTTTTTCTAAAGATAGAGTTTCTTTTCTTGAGTACTTACCAAAGAACACCACACTATGGGCGAAAGACTTAGAAATATCTCAAAAGAAAATGGAGCAAGGCTTTGAAATAGCCAGCAAAGTTTACAATAAAATAAAAGAAAAAAAGAGTCTGCTTCTTCCGATAGAAATGTACTTATCCCCATTAGAATTCCTTACTAAGATAAAAGAATATAAAGTTTTAGAATGGAATAGAACTGTCCATGAAAAAGAGGCTGTATTTATTGACTGCAACTCTGTAGAGCAACCCAAGTTCAATAAGAATTTTGATATTCTGGTTAAAAGTCTTGAAGAATGGAAAAATGAAGAATATTCTATTTTTATTTGCTCTGATCAAGATTCTCAAATCAGTAGACTACGATCCATATTTATGGAACTAGATAAAGAATCCTTGTGTAGCTTTATTACAATAGGACTTCACCAAGGATTTATAGACCATAATGAAAAAATTGTAGTTTTCACAGATCACCAAATTTTCGAAAGATACCATAGGTTTAATTCAAGAAAAAGCGTCTCTAAATCTAAAGAGACCTTCACTCTGAAAGAAATATACGATTTACAAAAAGGAGATTTTGTTGTCACATATCGATCATGGAGTTGGAGAATTTTCTGGATTAGAAAAAATAGATGTGCAAGGAAAGCAGCAGGAAGCAATAAGATTAATTTACAAAGGGGGAGATATTTTATATGTAAGTATCCATTCTCTTCATAGAATAACTAAGTTTTCTGGGAAAGAGGGGACCAAACCCTCTTTGAATAAATTAGGATCCCCTGCATGGTCAATGGCGAAACAAAAAGCCAAGAAAAAGATAAAAGAAGTAGCTTTTGATTTGATTCAATTATATGCTAAAAGAAGAATGCAATCTGGTTTTGAATTTCAACCTGACACCTATCTTCAAAATGAATTAGAGGCATCTTTTATTTATGAAGACACTCCAGACCAGCTCGCATCAACATCTGTAGTAAAATTAGATATGGAAAAGCCACATCCAATGGACCGGCTTGTTTGTGGAGATGTTGGTTTTGGTAAAACTGAAATTGCTATTAGAGCGGCTTTTAAAGCAGTAGCAGACAACAAACAAGTGGCGGTCTTAGTTCCTACAACGGTTTTAGCTTTTCAGCATTTCAGAACTTTTTCTGAAAGACTTAAAGATTTTCCATGTAATGTTGATTATATCAATCGTTTTAAATCTTCAAAAAATACTAAAATTACTTTAGAAGGTTTAAAAAAGGGGAAAATTGATATTTTAATTGGAACCCATAAATTAATTGGAAAGGATGTTATTTTTAAAGATTTAGGACTTTTAATTATTGATGAAGAACAGAAATTTGGTGTTGGAGTTAAAGACCAACTTAAAAATATAAAAGTCAATGTAGACACCTTAACACTAACAGCTACACCAATTCCAAGAACGCTTCAATTTAGCCTTATGAATGCTAGAGATTTATCCATTATTAATACACCTCCTCCAAACAGATTTCCAGTTGAAACAATTGTTCAGTCATTTTCCGAAGACACTATTAAAGAGGCTATCGACTACGAGATAGATAGAGAAGGGCAAGTGTTTTTTGTTCACAACAGAGTACAAAATATTAATGAAATAGCAGCCATGGTTACTAGACTATGTCCAAATGCAAGAATTGCTGTAGGGCACGGCCAAATGGAAGGTAAAAAGCTAGAGGCTATTATTTTAGACTTCATGGACGGACTTTATGATATTTTAGTGGCTACAACAATTATAGAATCTGGAATAGATATTCCCAATGCCAATACCATAATAATTAACAATGCCAATCATTTTGGCTTAAGTGATCTTGCACCAGCTTAAGAGGAAGAGTTGGGAGGTCAAATAAAAAAGCATTTGCCTATTTATTCACTCCACCACCTCAACATCTTTCTTCCGAAGCTAGAAAGAGACTCCATGCAATAGAACAATTTTCAGATTTGGGAAGTGGATTTAATATAGCAATGCGAGATTTAGACATAAGGGGAGCAGGAGATTTATTGGGAGCAAACCAAAGTGGATTTATCAATGATATTGGATTTGACACTTATCAGAAAATTTTGGATGAAGCAATTCTAGAATTAAAAGAAAATGAGTTTAAATCTGTATTTTCAGAAGAACTTAAGGAGAGGGGATTTGTAAAAGAATGTATTTTAGAAACAGACTTATCATTAGTGATTCCAGATGATTATGTAAATGATATAAATGAACGACTTACCCTATACAAAAGACTAGATACTTTAACATTTCATGAGGCTATTAGTGCTTTTTCTAAAGAGCTGAAAGATAGGTTTGGAGAAATCCCAAGCCAAACAAAAGAACTAATTAACACGTTAAACCTTAGAGAACAAGCCAAAAAGATAGGGTTTGAAAAATTAGTTATAAAACAAAATAAATTAGTTGGAAAATTCACCACTAGTCATCCAACTTATTTTGAATCAACTAGTTTTACCAAGGTTTTAAACTTTGTCCAAAAGCACAAAAAAGGAGTACAACTTAAAGAAAGGAATAAAGTCTTGATTTTAACGCTTGAAAACATCGGAACTATTCAAGAAGCTAATGAAAAGCTTCAAGCAGTTAATGGATTAAGATTTTATCTCAAAATCATCCATAAATTTAGTAGTGAAATCTCCCTCTAAAAACTTTTCATTTTCTAAAAGTTGTTGATGAAAAGGAATGGTTGTTTTAACTCCTTCAATGATATATTCATCTAATGCTCTTTTCATTTTCTGAATGCTTCTTCTCTAGTTTGGGCTACAGTAATTAATTTAGAAATCATAGAGTCGTAATGCGGTGGAATTATATAATTAGCATATACATGAGTATCAATTCTAATTCCATGACCGCCAGGAGAGTGGTAGTTGGTAATTTTCCCTGGGAAGGGATAAAGTTTTTATGGGATCTTCAGCATTAATTCTACATTGAATAGCATGCATTTGAGGAAAATAATCTTTTCCTGATATTTTTTTTCCGGAGGCAATTTTAATCTGCTCTTTAATTAAGTCGTAGTTTATTACTTCTTCAGTAATGGTATGCTCTACCTGAATTCTTGTATTCATCTCCATAAAGTAGAAATTACGATGCTTATCTACTAAAAATTCAACGGTTCCAACCCCTTCATAATTAACTGCTTTTGCAGCTTTTTTTGCAGCTTCCCCCATCTTTTTTCTTAACTGTGTAGTCATAAATGGAGAAGGAGTTTCTTCTACTAGTTTCTGGTGTCTTCTTTGAATGGAACAATCTCTTTCAGAGAGATGACAAACTTTACCATATTGATCTGCAGCAATTTGAATTTCTATATGTCTAGGTTCCTCAATAAATTTTTCCATATACATACCATCATTTCCAAATGCGGCAGCTGCTTCTTTCTAGCTGAGGACCAACCATCATTTAGTTCTTCGTCATTCCAACAAAGCCTCATTCCTTTACCACCACCTCCAGCGGTTGCTTTGAGCATTACAGGATAGGTTATTTTTTAGCAACTTTTTTAGCTTCTTGAAAATCTTTGAGAATTCCAACAGATCCAGGTATTGTAGGGACTTTTGCCTTTCTCATGGTTTCTTTAGCCGAAGCTTTATCTCCCATAGAGTCTATTTGTTCAGGAAGAGCACCAATAAATTTAATTTCATGTTCTTGACAAATTCTAGAAAAATTTGCGTTTTCCGACAAGAAACCATAACCCGGATGAATAGCATCTGCATTTGTAATTTCAGCTGCAGCAATAATATTTGGAATTTTCAGGTAAGAATCTTTACTAGATGCAGGACCTACACATACAGCTTCATCTGCAAATTTAACATGTAAGCTATCTTTATCAGCAGTTGAATAAACAGCAACAGTTTTAATTCCCATTTCTTTACAAGTTCTAATTACACGTAATGCAATTTCTCCCCTATTGGCTATTAGAATTTTTTTAAACATAGTTAAAGTGTTCTTTTTAAGAAGGGTCTATAAGAAATAGAGGTTGATCAAACTCTATTGGGGACACATCGTCAAGTAATATTTTAACTACTTTTCCAGAAACTTCAGACTCAATTTCGTTAAAGAGCTTCATAGCTTCTATTATGCATAGCGTATCTCCAGGTTTAATTATCGATCCAACTTCAATAAATGGTGGTTTGTCTGGGGCTGAGGATCTGTAGAAGGTCCCAATCATTTGTGCTTTCACAGTGATTAAATTACTGTCTTCTTTTTTCTCTGGCTTTTTTTCTGCAGGAGCCGAGACTTCAGCAACTACTTGTGGAGGCTGTACCATTGTTTGCGGAATTGATCCAACAGGACTTATCTGTTGTACAATTTTAGTCTCTTCTTTAAAATTAGTTTTTTTCTTGGCCATATAGTCAGACTTTATGACAAGTTTAAAATCTTTTTTTTCGATTTCTACTTCGTTGACACCAGCTTTAGCGACGAATTTTATTAAATCTTGGATCTCGTTAATATTCATATTTAATTCATTAAATAATATGTAAATCTAAAATAAAAATGATTTAATCCTTAATTATCTTATTAATATGCCCATTTTAAATAAACACTTCCCCATGTAAATCCACCTCCAAAGGCGGCCAATACTATATTATCTCCTTTTTTTAATTTTTTCTCCCATTCCCACAAACATAGTGGGATAGTTCCAGATGTAGTATTGCCATATTTTTCAATATTAATCATTACTTTATCCTTAGTTAATCCCATTCTGTTAGCAGTAGCATCTATTATTCTTAAATTTGCTTGGTGAGGGACAAGCCAATCAACATCTTCTCCTGTAAGATTATTTCTTTCCATTATTTCAGCAGAAACATCGGCCATTTTAGTTACTGCAAATTTGAAAACAGATCTACCTTCTTGAAAAATAAAATTATCTGGGTGACCAACATTTTCTTTAGTAATTGGGAAAGCCGAACCTCCATGTTTTTGGATGAGTAATTCTCTTCCAGAACCATCCGCTTTCAAAATAGAATCTATTATTCCATTTCCTTCTTGATCAGGCTCTAATAATACTCCTGCACATCCATCTCCAAATATACACAAGTATTTCTATCCTTATAATTGACAATGGAGGACATAATATCTCCTCCTAAAACAATCACCTTTTTATATCTTCCTGATTCAACAAATTGTTGTCCAGTAACAAGGGTATAATAAATCCTGAGCAAGCTGCACTTAAATCAAAACCCCAGGCATTGGTTGCGCCACTTTTGTCACAACTAATATTGGAGGTGCTTGGAAATCTATGATCTGCAGTTACAGTACCAACAATTATCATGTCAATTTCAAGTGGAGAAATTCCTCTTTTCTCACAAATAGCTTTAACGACTTCACTTCCTAAATCTGAAAGTGTTTCCCCATCTGCTACAATTCTTCTTTCTTTAATTCCAGTTCTTGAGGTAATCCACTCGTCATTTGTGTCTACCATTTTTTCTAAATCCTTGTTAGAAAGAATTTTTTCAGGAACGACACCATGCACACATGTTATCGCTGCATTTACTTTGCTCATCTAAAGGCTTTTTTAATTTTAGAATTAAGGTTGGAATTAATTAGGTCTTTTCCTAATAAAATCATGTTTTTTATAGCATTTTCATTACTAATCCCATGGCCAATTAAAACATTTCCATCCACACCAAGAACAGGTGTTCCGCCATAAATTTCATAGTTAAATCTATCAAAATAGTCATCTTTAATATTCTTCTGATTAATTAAAGAATAAAAAGATTCTGCTATTTTAAGGACCACATTTCCAGTAAATCCATCACAAACTATAACATCTGCTTTGTCATTAAAAAGATCTCTTCCTTCAACATTTCCAACAAAATTAATATCGTCATTGTCTTCCTAATAAACGGTAAGTAGATTGAGTTAGTAAGTTTCCTTTTCCCTTTTCCTCTCCAATGTTTAAAAGACCAACTTTTGGCTTTTTGATATTATAGACATTTTCGGCAAAAAGACTTCCCAAAATATGCAAATTGAAATAATACATCAGGCTTACAATCTGCATTTACACCAACATCTAAAATTAATCCAACTCCACCATTTTTTTTAGGCAAAACGGAAGTTATACTTGGCCTTATTACCCCTTGATTGGGCCAATTGAAAACATGCTCCCAACCAGCATTGCACCAGAATTTCCAGCACTGGAAAACACATCAATTTCTTTATTCTTAAGAGCATTGAACCCTACTGAAATACTATTATTGGGTTTTTTTCGAAGAGCTTTTGTAGCATGTTCGTTCATGGAATTACCTCATCAGCATGAATAAATTCAAAATAGAAGAGTCTATATCATTGATTTAAACCAACTTTTTGCTAATTTCTCGTCACCAACCAAAACAATAGTTTCGTCTTTGCCGAGTTCTTTGGAAGCTAGGTAGGCACCATTTAAAGTTGCATCTGGCGAATTGTCTCCGCCCATATATCTAATCCAATTTTCAAAAAAAGTTAAGCTACTGCTTCTTTTTCCATTACAACTTTACCCTTATAATAAAGTTTTCCTTCAGACCAATGTGCTCTGTGATACAAATGAGTTTCACCAGTAGTTGGACAAGTAGCCAATTGTGGAGAAGTTGCTTTGTAATGAGTTCTTCTCTTATCTCTTCTTGTTTTGGATGTTTTTCGTTTTGGATGTGCCATAACTTTTTATTTAAAATTTTTATTTTTCATTCTTTAATCTTTTTAATATATTCCACCTTGGATCTTCTTCGCTACTAATTTGTTTTTGCGAGTATTCTTTCAAAAGTTTTATTTGCTTGGTATTACATTGGTTTTCTTTATGAATTACTCTTTTTGGAAAATTTACTAAAAAGTATTCGTAAAATAATTGGCCAATATTGTATTCAAAGCTTTCATTCAGGGAGGTACACAATATCGCCCTTGATGACTTCTTGACTCTTGGTGAAGAAATTTGATCAGACAATTAAATTTATTACTAATCGGAACCTTTCACCAAGTCTAGACATCTATCACAAAAAACTTCGCAATAACCACTGTAACTAAACCTTAAATCCATCAATAAATTCTCTTTTCTGAATTCTAAGTTTAAAGAAATTTTACAGCCGACTGTAACGGGAATAATTAAAAATATCAAAGAACGATTTATCTATTTCAAAGTCAAAAAAATTTGATCCAAGTTTAAGGCTTGAAAATGGAATACAAAATTCTTTTAATTCTTTCATTCCTTGAAATAGCATGCAAATTTACGTATAATGAACTTAAGAAAAAAACTTTATTGAAAATTGATGAACTTTTCTGGATCCATGGGGTAACCATTGTGCCAAAGTTCAAAATGTAAATGAGGACCTGTCGAGTGTTCTCCACTATTACCAACAATAGATATTGGCTCTCCTGCATCTACATAATCTCCTATTTTTTTTAGAACTTCTGAGCTGTGCTTGTAAATAGATAGTAAATTATTTTTATGCTGAATATGAACCACATGCCCATCTGTTGGGGACCAGTTTTGATAAACGATAGTTCCTTTAAGGATAGCAACCACAGCTTCGTTTTTAGGAGCAATAATATCTACTCCAAAATGTCCTGATGAAATATTCATTTTGTTGGTTAATTCTCCAGCTAAAGGTGGGAAAAGTAATAACTCAGGAAGAACATCCTTGGTTAGAGCACCACCAGGAATCACGTCAATATCGTATTTCTCTCTTTTGTCAACTTTTTCTCTAATTGTCACTTGAGAACGAAAGTTCATTTTTAGTATTTATATTTTGTGATTTAAAGACTTTTCCAGAGCTATCTCTATTAATTGGCATATCTCCTTTGACAATCTTTTGGAAGTTAGTTATATACTGTTCTTCTTTACTAATTTTACTAATTAAGTCATTTAGTTTTTGATCCAGCTCTATATTCTTGTCTATAAGCTCTTTTTGAGCTGTCACACTGGGATATCCTGGAACAAAATTTTTAATAGAACTGTAGGATATCAATAGAAAAAATAAGATTGAAAATACAATTATAGAAACTAGAAAAACAATAATAAAGAAAACTTGGAAGTAGTGAAATTCCTTTTTTCTTCAAAACTTCCCTCGTCTAGGACTACAACTCTTTTTTTTTCTTGCAGATTCTTAAGCCAAATTGTGAACTTTGATTTAGTTTTTATTGTTTTGCCCATTTATTTATTAATTATGCAAATATCTCAAATATATTTACTCTAAATTAAACAATCTTTAATTGAATAAATAACTAATACAATAAGTTCAATAGATTGTAGTTAATATTACAGATATAATTTTTTAATGAAACTGATCAAGAGCTTTTATTATATTTTTTGTATTTCTATTGCTTTGGTCCTGATAGTAAAGAAAAAAACAAAGTTTTAAATAGAAAATTTCACAATTTACACGCAAAATACAACGGGTTTTTCAATGCCAATGAAATTATTAAAGTAACCTACAACGACTTTTTAAAAACAAGAAAAGAAAATTACAATTTAATTTTACCAATTTTTCCTCTTCCAAGTATGGAACAGTCTAAAAATTGGTACGCACCAATGGATACAGCATACAGAAAATGTGAACTTGTCATTTTCAGTCATAGAATGCCACATGCAAAAAAAGGAAAAAATAGAAATAGCGAGTGGTGTAAATACATTGATGATAACTGGATGACAATGGGTAAAACAAGATTTTATAAAAAAAATCTTTCAAAAGCATTGAAAATCTTTCAATATGTGGAAAACCATTATGAGATTGAAGACAATTACTATGAAAGTATTTATTGGCAATCGAAAGTTACTTATAGAAATGGGGGCTTTTGACGAAGCAGAAGAAATTTTATTAAGCTTAATTATTAAGTTTGAGGAACAACAATTAGAATCTAAAAATCAAGAAAAACTTACACCGAAACAAAAATTAAGAATAGCATTGATTTACGACGAAAGAATGGACTATTTAGAGAGTAAAGAGCCCCTTGTTTCTTCAAATATCATTAATGAAATTTATCCAACTTTAGCAGATCTCTATATTCAAAGCAAGTCTTATAAGAAAGCTATTGAAAACCTAGAAATTGCTGTTGTCAACAAACACAAAAAAGCTTTTAAAACAAGACTATTTTTCGTTCTCGCCCAATTATACCATTTGGAAAACAATTTCAAAGCCTCCCTGTACTATCAAGAAGTTGTAGAAAGAAATCCAGAATATGAAATGGCTTTTCAGGCAAAAATCAATAGGGCTCTTTCTTTTAGCGGAAGAGATTCTAAAGCGATCAAATCCCAATTGTTAAAGATGCTTAAAGACGATAAAAACATTGAATATTTTGATCAAATTTATTATGCTCTTGCTGAGATTTCATTTAAAAATGATGCAGAAGAATTAGGAAAAGAACAACTTCAAAAGTCAATTAACTTAAGTACAAATAATTTGTCTCAAAAAATTAAGTCTATGAAAAGAATGGGAGATTTATTTTTTGAAAAGTCTCAGTATATTACATCTTATCTCTACTACGATTCAATTCAAAAAACAGCATTGAAAGCTTATAAAAATAAAAACCAAGTAGATAAAAAGTACAAGCTGCTAAAAAATATTTTTATCCATAAAACTTTAATAGAAAAAAACGATAGCTTATTTTATATATGCTCCTTAGACCCCAAGCAGAGAACCGATAAGATTTATGAAGTTTTAGATTTAGAACTTGCTAAAAGAGCCAAAAAATCAGAAGCACCATTATTAACTAATTCTAATAAAGAATTGTCTATTCCTAGTAGCAATAGTCCCGATTAATCAATCTTTTTTTATTTGGGACCAAAAAATGTTGGAGCGTGGTAAAAGTAGAGTTTGATAAAAAATGGGGAAAAGAATACCAGAAGACAACTGGAGAAGAGGTACTAAAACTGCTATTTTTTTAGATGATAATGAAGAACCTACTCTTTCTTTCTTAAATAGTGAATTATTTGATGATCTTTCCAAAAGCCTTCCATGCGATGACCAAAATAAATTGAAATCCATGAATGACTCTATTATGATTTCACTATTTAACCTTGGTCTAATACACCACTATGAGACAAAGAATCTTCAACTTTCAGAGAAATATTTTAAAAGAATAATTGAAAATTACCAGCCTGAAACTCAATCCATTGCTTCCATCTACGAATTACATAATATTTACCAAGACTTAGAGAGAGCAAAAGAAAGCAATGAGATGAAGGAACTGCTATCTAAGAAAATATCCAAAAAGAAAATATTCAAAACTTTTATTTGGAGGCGAAAATTTAATACTAATAAAAAAGCAAAGAAAAAAGAACAAAAATTTATCTGTCACTTGTTTTTGCTTATTTATAATCCAATATTACGTAAAGTTTTAGAAACTTGCTCCCATAAAACTCAAAGACTCGACCAATCCTCTGATTTGTCAATATGGCTTATTAAAAGCCTACTCTTTAAAGAAGCTCAACGATACTGCAAATAGTAGCAGAGAATTAATAAAAACTTTAAAATTAATATCGACTCAATGTTTAGGGACAGATATTGCGGATCAAGCGATTGCTGTTTTAAATGATTTAAAAATTAAAACTGCTCAAAATTTAATAAATAAAGAAAAATGGAAATTTAATTTTAGTCCAGACACTTTACATTATTTTGTTTTAGATCCAAAGGGAGGATTTTCTATGAATAAAGCAAAAAATAACGTAGCAGATTTTAATTCGGTTAATTTTTCAGATTTAAAATTAAAAGTTTCCAGTACGTTTTTGAACACATCAGATCAAATGATAATTGTTAAACGTTTCAATAATAGTCAAAAAGCGCTTGATTATTATCTAACTTTTAAAGTCAATAATGGAGCTAATAAAAGCTATAGAAAAGAGAAATTTTTTGTGGTGACTCCCCAAAACTTGAAAGAATTATATTTGGAAAAAAATGCAGATAATTACCTCAAATTTTTTAAAGAATTTTATCAATAAGCTAACTTTCTTGTTTTTTGTATATTTGTAAAAATTATGGTATTTAAATCGGACAAGAGCATGGCAAATTATAATAATAATCAATCTCCAGAGCGATTAAACAGAATAGTTGAGGGTACACATATTGAGGGAGATATTAAATCTGATTCCAATATAAGAATTGACGGCTACCTCAAAGGAACAATCACTGTAAAGGGTAGACTAGTGTTGGGGCCAACTGGAAAAATAGATGGAAATATCTATTGTAAAAATGCAGATTTAGAAGGTAAATTAAATGGCGTTATTGAAGTAGACGAACTTCTTACACTTAAAAGCACTGCTAAACTTCAGGGAGAGATTTCTACCAACAAACTTTCTATTGAGCCTGGAGCAATATTTTCAGGAAATTGTAAAATGGGAGCAGTTCTCAAAGACATTACTTCTTCAGAAGAATCAAGAGTGGAAGCTAAAGAAGTTATTAATGAGAAAACAGCTTGAAACGATTAAAGCTTATTAGCCCATATAAACTAAAATTTACCAATATTTAAAAAGTATATAAAATGAATACCAAATTATTAGTTCCAACAGATTTTTCAGAAGTAGCTCAGTCCGCTATGCAACATGCTATAAAATTTGCAGAAATTATTAATGCAGATGTAGTCTTATTACACGTAGTAAATTCTAGAGATGAGGTAGAAGAAGCTAAAGAAAAGCTCAGCAAGGAGAGATAACTTTAGGAAACTCTTTTTCTAATACCTGTAACATAACTTCTTTTGTAAGAATTGGAAATATATTTGAAGATATTGGAGATGTTGCAGCTGAACTAGGAATTTCTCTAATTTTTATGGGAACTCACAAAGCTAGTAGATGGCAAAAATTAGTTGGAAGTAGAGCAATTAAAGTTATTACTAGTTCACCAGTGCCATTTATTGTTACTCAGGAAAAGTTGATGAACTCCAACGGATATGACAATATTGTTGTTCCTCTAGATTTAAATGTAGAAACCAAACAAAAACTAGAGTTGGTAGCAAAAATTGCTAATTATTTTGATTCAGAAGTACACTTATTAACCAACGATGTTTCGGATGAATTTATTAAAACCAAACTTAAGGCAAACCAAATCTGGGCGAGTAATTATCTAGAATCCAAAGAAATTAAAAACTCCTCTCACTTAGTCGGCCAAGGAGATAGCTTAACAGAGGGTATTTTCAAACTTTCTAAAGAAGTTGATGCTGACTTGATAGCCATTATGAACCTTGCAGATGAAACTGTCTTAGGCCTTTTTGAAAATTCTTTTCAAGAAGAAATTGTGGCTAATGATTTAAAAGTTCCAGTACTTTGTGTTAACCCTCATTCTGTAACTAAAGTATCAGGTATTTTAGTTCGATAAATTAGATGCTTTCAGAACAAGAGCAGATTAGAAGAGACAGTCTCCAGAAGATCATAGATTACGGAATTAACCCATATCCAGCCGCAGAATTTAAGGTCACCCATTATTCTGTCGATATTTTAGAAAGCTTTAAGGAAGGGGAAAAGGTTATTATTGCAGGTAGATTAATGCGAAGAAAAATTCAAGGCAAGGCTAGCTTTGGCACTATTCAAGACTCAAAAGGTAAAATTCAAGTTTATTTTAACAGAGATGTGATTTGTCTATCAGAGGATAAATTTATGTACAACAATTTTTTTAAAAAATGGTTGCGATAACTTTATTGTCTCTTGGTGTTGAAGGAAAAGTTTTTAAAACAATGGTTGGAGAAATCTCCATAAATGTAGATAAATTCCATTTGCTAAGTAAATCTTTAAAGCCTTTACCACAACCAAAAACTGATAACGAAGGAATTATTCATGATGAATTTAATGATCCTGAATTAAGATACAGAAGAAGGTATGTTGACCTTGTAGTAAATGAAAATGTAAAGGAAACTTTTATAAAACGAACCAAGATCATTAACTCTATGAGAAATTTTCTTTCTCAAAAAGATTATTTAGAAGTGGAAACACCAATTTTACAAACAATTCCTGGTGGAGCAGCAGCACGACCGTTTGTAACTCACCACAACGCTTTAGATGTTCCATTATATCTTAGAATTGCCAAGAGCTATATCTAAAAAGACTTTTAGTAGGTGGGTTTGAAGGAGTTTATGAATTTGCCAAAGACTTTAGAAATGAAGGTATGGACAGAACTCATAATCCTGAATTTACCCAAATGGAAATTTATGTAGCATACAAAGATTACCACTGGATGATGAACTTTACAGAAGACATGCTAGAATTCATTTGCAACGAGGTCTTAGGAACTACTCAAGTTCAGATTGGAAATGAAAAAGTGAATTTCAAAAAACCATTTAAAAGAATCTCAATGACAGATTCTATTTTAGAACATACTGGGATAGACATTTCTAATAAGTCAGAAAAAGAATTGATGGAGGCCTGTAAATCCATTGGGGTTGAAGTTACTGAGTCAATGGGAAAAGGAAAGTTAATTGATGAGATTTTTGGGGAAAAGTGTGAAAGCAATTATATTCAACCAACATTTATTACTGACTATCCCGTAGAGATGTCTCCATTGTGCAAAAAGCATAGAGACAATCCAGAGCTAACAGAAAGATTTGAGTTAATGGTTAATGGAAAAGAGCTTGCCAATGCTTACTCAGAACTAAATGATCCTATCGACCAAAAAGAAAGATTTGAGGAGCAAGTTAAACTTGCAGAAAAAGGGGATGAAGAGGCTATGTTTATTGATTTAGACTTTATAAGAGCTTTGGAATATGGCATGCCACCCACATTCAGGGATGGGGATTGGTATTGATAGATTAGTTATGTTTTTATGCAATCAACCATCTATCCAAGAAGTTTTATTTTTCCCCCAAATGAAGCCAGAAAAATGGGAAACAGGCCCTAATAAAAGCGAATTTCTTGAAATAAATATTCCAGGACCTGTTATTGGTTTAATTTTAATTATAGCGTTTATACCTCTAAAGAATTGCTTTTAGAAGCAAAACCAACAGCAGTTCATCAAAAACTAAATGGATACCGTAAAAAGAACAAACTTGATGTTCCTGCAATTCTTTTAGAAGAAGTACAATCGTGGTATAAATAGTTTTTTTTTCGCTACAATAACTATATTTAAATACTTTTAAGAGTTGATTCGTATTAATAAAACGTTAAACGTTCAATTATTTGATAAACAGATTAAGGTGAACATGTTTTCCTATTCTAAACAAATTATAATTGATTCTCTTTAAAAAGCTATAATTTTATTAGCTTTAGTCTTGTTAATTAATCCTTTTTTTTTCTCAAAACACCTAGATTGTTTTTTATTTGAAGTTCTCACTTAAGCTAAAGAACTCAAATAAGAGGACCAATAAAAAATATCCCAGTAGAGTTAAAGTGTTTTAGAACTTTTAAAAAACAGCTCAATGAGCTGCTTAATATAAAGAGGGTTAAATTTCATTATATTGACTCTATTTTAAAAGAAAACAAGCTCCCTACATCATTTGAGTTTTTGCCCTTGGTTTTATCTGGATATAAGTCCAGCCATACAACAGAGTTTTCATCTAAAGGAATTTGGGTATTAAG
>CAJJCR010000012.1 GCA_905182745.1 Bacteroidetes bacterium MED-G20
AAAGCTGTAAGAGATAAAGCTATGCAGTGGGGATTAGATACAAAAGTGGAGAAATTTGAAAGAACTCTTAATGAAGCAGCAGAAGAAGCTTGTAAAACAGCTGCTCCTATTTTTATAAATGCTATTAAAAATATGACTGTAAGTGATGGTTTTAAAATACTTAAAGGAAGTGACAATGCAGCAACTAATTATTTAAAAGAACAAACCAATACCGAACTATATAATTTATTCTTGACTGAAGTAAAAAAGGCAATTGAAAAAGTAAAACTAACTGCTTATTGGGAACCTCTTGTAAAAAAATACAATCAATCCACTAGAATTTCTGGAAAAGAATCTATTGAAACTGATTTGAACAAATACGTTATCAGAAAGAGCAGTTCTTGGGCTATTTAAGTTGGTAGCAATTCAAGAAAAGGAAATAAGGAAAAATCCAATGAAAAGAACCTCAGATATTTTGAAAAAAGTTTTCAGCAGTTTAGACCCTTGAAAAGTTATTTTTTCTAAATTTAGTTAATGCTCCAAGAAGCTAATTCAAACTATAAAACTATTCCCCCAACTGAGCTTATAATTACTGAGGAAGGAAGAATTTATCATTTAGACCTGAAACCCGAAGAAATTGGTCAAACAATTATTTTGGTGGGTGACCAAGAAAGAGTACCAACTATTTCAAAATATTTTGACAGAATAGAATTTAAGAGATCTAAGAGAGAATTTGTAACTCATACTGGACTAATTAACAATAAACGAGTTTCTGTTATTTCTACAGGCATTGGTTGTGACAATATAGATATTGTAATTAATGAATTAGATGCTCTAGTTAATATTGATTTTGAGAAAAAACTATTAAAAGAAAACATACATCTTTAGATATAATAAGAATAGGAACATGTGGTGCTTTACAAAATGAAATTCCTGTTGATACTTTTGTTTTATCTTCTTTTGGACTGGGTTTTGATGGATTACTATCCTTTTACAAACCAGTATATGAACCTGAAGAAAAAGCACTTCAAAAAGCATTTTTACAACAGACTCCATGGCCAAATGATGCCAACAAACCCTATTTTGTCAAGGGAAGTGAAGAACTTGCAAGTAAAATTGGAAAAGGAATGTTTAAAGGTATAACTGCAACTGCAAATGGGTTTTATGGACCTCAGGGAAGAACGTTAAGATTAAGCACTAGAGTGCCAGACATGAATGAATTTCTTAAAAGGTTTGAGCATAAAAATCATAAAATATTAAACTTTGAAATGGAAACATCTGCTTTGTATGGATTGAGTGCTTTACTTGGACATCATTCATGCACAGTTTGTGCTGTGATAGGAAATCGATTTACCAATACTTTTTCCGATGACTACAAGAAAACAGTTGCAAACTTGGTGCAGAAAGTACTGAGAAGAATTTAAATCTAAATTCTGAGAACTTTTATAAAGAAATAGCGTATAGAAAAATAGATTTAATTCTTTGTATGAAGAATAGAAATGAAATAGATGCACTGGTAAGTTTACTTGACGATCCGGATGAAATTATTTTTAATCAGATAAAAAGTCAACTTTTAGATCTTGGTACAGATTGTATTCCTCACTTAGAAAAAGCAAATTTTGAAAATGAATACGGTCCAGTATTTAAATCCAGAATAAGTGGAATAACTCATGAGATAAGTCTTACAAAAATTTTAAAAGAACACAAAGAATGGATTCATCATCCAGTAAATTTAATTGATGGAGTTAATCAAATTGATCAATACTTTTTTCCAAACATTACTAAATCTTATATTCAAAACGAATTAAGTACAATAGCATCGGATATTTCCAAGCATTTATCTGATACCATGAGTCCAATTGAAAAAGTAAGTGTTATCAATGACGTTTTGTATGACATTTACAATTTTAAAGGAGATAAAAAAAATTATCCAATGCTCCTGAACTTCTTCTTTTGGAAAGTTATTACAAACTAAAAAAGGAAATCCCTTTAACAAATTCTATTCTGTATATCGAGATTATTAGACTTTTAAACTTGCCTATAATGGGAATAAATTTACCCAATCATTTTATAGTAGGTTATTTAAATTCAAAGGAAAATCACCAATACCCAAACAACTACAAATTCACTAAAAAAGATGTTAAGTTTTACATAAATCCTTTTAGCCAAGGGGTTATGTTAAAGCAAGAAGATGTACATGACTTTATTCAAGAAATTAATGTGATTAATAATGAATATTATTACATCCCTTGTCCATATAGCCATATTACCAAAAGAATTTTAACTAATCTTAATTTTAGCTACAAAAAAACAGATAACATTCTTTTAAAAAGTGATCTTAAAAAAATCATTGCTCTTTATCATTAAATTTTAGCAGTTCATCATTAAAGACATGCCAACATTGACAAACATTAGATATATTTATTTAAAATAGATTCATAGGTGGATTTTGTCGAATCTATAGATAATGTATATAATAATTCCATAAAAGCAATTCAAGATGCTTCTGGAAAACTTCTTCTCACACACTTGGGAGAAATGAAACCCGACACTATAACCAACCTAAGTGAAAAAGCAGAGTCCAAACTTTTTGAAATTTGTGCTGCTAAAAAAAATATAAAAAACTTATTTAATATTTTAATTGAGGGACTTCAAAACATAAAAAATCATGGCGAATTTGGCCCAGAAAATAATCAGATTTCTTTTTTCCATATCTATGATTTAGAAGATTCTTTTATTTGTAATTTTTCCAACTTAATTGATAATGAGGATTACATAGAAATCAAGATATCTAAAAACATTGATCATTTAAATACACTTGAAAGACCTGAGCTAAAAGCACTTTATTTAGAAACTTTGACTAATGGACAAATATCCAAAAAAGGAGGAGCAGGTCTTGGGATTATAATTATGGCTATGAAATCAAGAAACAAAATTGATTATAAGACTTTTTCATGTCGATAGTAATTTATCTATGCTATCGTTAAATATTAAGGTTACTAAAGCATAATATTTCTACTTCAAATAATAATTCACTTTATCCAATAAATTCCAATTTCCCTTGGTGAAAGTCTGGAATATCTCATAGGCTTACTTCCCTTATTCACTGACTTTTTAGATAACTCTACAATGGAAGACCACTCAGCTGCATCGTAAACATCTTGATCTAGTGGAAGTCCATTTCTTAGACAGTAAATTAATCTATAATCCATTATGTAATCCATTCCCCCATGTCCACCTATTTGCTGAGCTATATCTTTTATTTGTTTTATTACAGTTGGCTCATATTTCAAAAGTGTATCGTTAATGTCTTCTAGACTTATTGAGCGGTGAGCCTTGGGCTCAAATGCCATTGATTTAACAGGATATTTTTGAGCAAAACCTTTAGTTCCACTTATGGTGAAATAGCCTGGAATATGGTCTAGGACTAGTCACATCGTGTTGCAACATTATAGTCTTACCCTTATGTGTTCTAATTAATGTTGTATTCATATCTCCCTTTTCAAAACTATTTCCATTCCATTTATTTTCAGGTGCAAAATTTTCTTCTGAATATTTTGTTAATCCATATTGATTACTGGACATAGATACTAAATGAGTCATTTTATCCCCTCTATGAATGCCTAACAAGTGTGCTAAAGGTCCCAAACCATGAGTTGGATAAGTATTGCCATTTGTTTTTTGTAAATTCTTTAATCTCCAGTGATTCCAATAGTAAGTATTGCTAAAATTTAAGGCTCGTAAATCGTGTATGTAGGCACCCTCCGCATGGACTAAATCACCAAATAAATTATTTTGAGACATATTCAGGACTGTAATTTCAAAGAAATCATACATACAATTTTCTAATTGAATACAATGTTTTCTGGTTTTCTCTGCAGTTTTTACCAACTTCCAACAATCTTTTACTGTCATTGCTGCTGGAACTTCCACTGCTACATGTTTGTCATTTTTCATTGCATAAATTGCTATTGGAGAATGCAATTCCCAATGGGTACAGACATAAATTAAATCAATATCATTTCTTTGACAGATAACCTTCCAATCCTCTTTACCATAATACTTTACGGGTTTTTTATATTGGTAATTTTTAAAATATTTTTCGTGTAAATTATTTACTTTATTTGAGTCAATATCTGCTATGGCAACTATTTTAACTCCTGGAATATTTGGGAGTCTACCTAATGCAGATTGTCCACGGTTTCCCAGTCCTATTACAGCAATTCTAACGGTATCAATTTTTGGACAGCTTAATGCTAGAGCATGGTTATTTTCATCCAAAGTATTATTCCATTTAACAAAAAGAGCGTCGTAGGAGTTATCTCTGAATAAGGCTTTTGTGCATTAAATAAAGAAATATTTAGATAATAATAATACAGATGTATATCTAAGAAAGAAATTGGAAAATATTTCTTTAAAATAATTTAAATTCAAGCATTATTCATTGCATCTAATTTAGGAAAAAAACAAAGCCAGAAAAATTCAGGAACACAAACTTTTTTGAGGTGGTGCAAACTTTGTTAAATTGATACCGACTACTGCACTTTCGTATTCTTCGATGGAAGGTGTTCTACCTAAAACTGCGGAGAGAACAACTACTGGTGTAGAAGCCAATAGGGACTCTCCTTTCTTTCTGTCAGAGTCCGCAACAACACGTCCTTGAAATAACCGTGTAGAAGTAGCCATAACAGTATCTCCTTTTTCAGCTTTTTCTTGATTCCCCATACAAAGGTTACATCCTGGTCTCTCGAAATACATCATATTTTCATATTCAGTTCGAGCTAGTTTTTTGGAGCATTGATCATTAAATTCAAATCCAGAATATTTTTGTAAGACATCCCAATCTCCTTCATTCTGTTAATTCATCAATAATATTGTAAGTTGGAGCAGCAACTACTAAGGGTGCATGAAATTCAATCTTTACCATGAATGTTTTCAAGATTTCTAAGCATTTGGGCAAGAATCTTTAGATCGCCCTTATGAACCATACAAGAGCCTACAAATCCAAGATCAACTTTTTTATTTCCACCATAATATGAAAGTGGTCTAATAGTATCGTGGGTATATCTCTTAGAAACATCTTCGTTATTTACATCTGGATCTGCTATCATTGGTTGAGCAATAATATCTAAATCTACTTCAAATTCTGCAAAATATTTAGCGTTAGAATCGGGTGTTAATGCCGGTTTTTTTCCAGATCTAATTTCTGAAATTCTTTTATTTGCTCTATCTATAAGACCTTTGAAGGACTTGAGTTTATTGTCCATTCCTTTATCTATCATTATACTAATTCTACTCTTAGCAACCTCTAAAGATTCTATTAAAGTATCATTCTCAGAAATACAAATAGAGGCTTTTGCCTTCATTTCTGCAGTCCAATCTGTAAAAGTAAATGCTTTATCTGCAAGAAGAGTACCAATATGCACTTCAATAATTTTCCCTTGAAAAACATTTTCTCCTCAAATCTATCCAAGCATTTGAGATTGTGTAGCATGAACAACATCTCGAAAATCCATATGAGACTTCATTTCTCCTTTAAAAGTAACTTTTACAGATTCTGGAATTGGCATGGAAGCTTCTCCTGTAGCAAGTGCTAAGAGCAACTGTTCCAGAGTCAGCACCAAAAGCAACTCCCTTTAGACATTCTAGTATGAGAATCTCCTCCGATAATAATTGCCCAATCGTCTACAGTAAGATCATTTAAAACCTTATGAATCACATCAGTCATTGCATGGTATTTATCCAAGTGGATCACGGGCAGTAATAAGTCCAAAATCATTCATAAACTTCATGAGCTTTAGGAATATTTTCTTGTGCTTTTTATCCCATACTGATGCGGTATGACATCCAGACTGGTAAGCCCCATCAACGATAGGCGAAATAACTGTCGCGGCCATAGACTCTAACTCTTGAGAAGTCATAAGACCAGTTGTGTCTTGTGAACCTACTATATTTACTTCAACACGAACATCAGAACCAGCATGTAATACTTTGCCTGGAGTTATTCCAACAGCATTTTTATTAAATATTTTTTCTACAGCAGTTAATCCCTGGTCCCTGGATGAGAAATTTCTTTTGACGGGGCAAATACTGTAGGCATATCAATACCTAAGTCTTGCTGCAAATGTTTGTAATTTTTTTCCAAATACAATTGCATAAGAACCACCTGCTCTCATAAACTCCATTTTTTGGGGGTAAATGCAGCAGAAATATCACTTAGTTCTTTTCCACGTTATATAATTTTTTCTTTTTTGTATTTATGGTAAGAACTGTTCCTGTTTTAACAGAATAAACTTCTTCTAATACGGCTCACCATCTGAATCCGTCACAGTATTTCCATCTGCATCTTTTTTCTTTACCCAATTTTTTAAGATCAAGACCAATTCCACCAGTTACACCAACTGTGTAAGGAAAATTGGAGAAATACCATTGGTACCAGCAACTACAGGTGCTATATTTATAAATGGAACAAAAGAACTTGCTTGTTTCCAATCCATAGTGCTACATTATTTACACCAGACATTCTTGAAGATCCAACACCCATAGTTCCTTTTTCTGCTATTAACATAATAGTTTTATCAGGATGTTTCTCTTTTAAAGCTAGGAGTTCATTTTGACGTTCTACATTGTGTTCAAACATACATTTACCATGTAACTCTCTATCTGACCTAGAGTGGGCATCACTTCCGGGAGATAATAAATCTGTAGATATATCTCCTACTCCAGCTACATAGGTAACTACTTTTATTTCTTCTTTAACAGCTGGAAGTTTGGTGAAAAATTCAGCATTTGCATAACTTTCTAAAATCTCTTTGGCTAATAAATTTCCATTTTATATGCTTCTTCTAATCGAGACATATCAGCTTCGTAAAGAAAAACTTGAGTTTTAAGTACTATTAGCTGCTTGTTTGGCATTGAAGAATCGCTACTCTAAAGCTAAATCAAGTAGTACGTCAATAGAAGGACCACCTTTCATGTGAGACAATAGTTCAAAGGCAAAAGCTGGTGAAATTTCTTCTAAAGAGAAGGTTTTAAGGATGATTTCTTTTAAAAATTTAGCTTTAACTACTGCAGCACTTGTTGTTCCAGGAATAACATTGTAGGTAAAGAAATTAATTGAATCGCCTCTATATTGGTGGGTTTCGTCTTTTATTTGATGAATAATTTCACTGAGTAATTCTCCATCTTCAATTGGCTTAGGGTGAAGACCATCTTCTTTTCGCAAATCAATTTCTTTTAAGTACTCTTGGTATAAACTCATATTTTAAAGACTTTTAAATTTTTTAAAATTTGGAAATTACAAACTACCTAACTGATTAAAATCCAAAAATTTTTAGAATTCAAATTTACTGAATTTGAGCGAAGTAACAAAGATAGTTTGCTCAATATTAAATAAAAAAATTCCGTATTATAAGAGGGGGGGGCTACAGAAGAATATTTTTAATTTCGTCTAAGTTCGAAACTTCTTTCCATACATTTGTATTATTTGATTTTTGATTAGGATTAAAATATATAGCCTTCATTCCCAACTCTAGAGCGCCTTGAATATCTGTATTTAAATCGTCCCCAATCATTACAGAATTCTCTAGACTTGCTCCAGCTTTTTCTAAAGCATAATTAAATATTAAAGGACTTGGTTTCTTTGCTCCTGCCATTTCAGATGTTACAACTATTTTAAAAAATTTAGCCAAGCCAGACTGGTCAATTTTGACATGTTGAACTTCCTCAAATCCATTAGTAATTATATGTAAGGAATATTTATGGGAGTAAATACTCTAACAATTCAAATGTATCAGGTATCAATATGGTTCTGTAGGGTGAGTTTTTAACATAATCCTCCCCAATTTTAATTGAAAGTTCTAAATTATAAATGCCAAAATATTCAAGGGTTTCTTTAAATCTCTCGAATCTTAAATTTTCTTTACTAAGTTGATTTAACCTATATCTTTCCCAGCACTTTTCATTAATTTTTTTATAAACTTTTACAAATTCTTCTGCTATGGAAATTCCTTTTTGATGCAAATTGTGACAATTGTATAAATTAATCAATTCATTAAAAGAATTGGTTTCAAAATCCCATAAAGTTCTGTCTAAATCAAAAAACAAATGCTTTATATCCATCAATTAAAAATAAAGTGATTTATAAAGGTTAAAATAAAAGAAATTGAAGCAAGAGAGGTAAAGACTAACCAGTAAGTCAATTTCCTATCTCCATAAAATTTAAGAACTACAAAAGTTCCTATTGGAATTGTTAAAAAAACTGGGGCTAGTGAGCACAAAATTAAATAACCTAATTTTGAATTTTTAATTCTAATTATTATCCTATTTCTTTTCTTGAAATTTTTTTTGCTCTTTTTTAAAAAAAACCTGTCTTTAGAAGGATTGTTTTTAAAAAAAATAAATCTGTCCAACCAAATAAGAAACATTGTAACAAAACAATGCGCCAAGTGTAGATGAAATAAAATTTCTAGAAAATTTAAGTCTGTTGTGGCTTCTGCAATTGATGCAGCAAATAAAAACTTAACATGTGCTAAAAAAAATACATATACATAGACATCCCAACTCATTCATCTTCTTTTTTTCCAAACGCCAAATCTCCAGCATCTCCTAATCCTGGAACAATATAAGACTCACTAGTCATTTTAGAATCAATTCCTCCTATCCAAAGAGTAGTATCTTCAGGAAAGTTTTTGGAAATATATTCAACCCCTTGTTCACTTCCAATAACACAAACAATATGAATTTTAGAAGGAATACCTTTTTTTAAAAGTGCCTTATAAGCTAAAACCATAGACCTTCCGGTAGCCAACATTGGATCTGAAAGCAAAACAATCTTATCGGTTAAGTTAGGACTTGCCATATATTGAATCTCCACCTCAAATTCTTCTTTACTAGTGTGTTTCCGGTATGCTGAAATAAAACAATTTTCAGCGTTGTCGTAATATTTTAATAATCCATTGTGAAGGGGTAAGCCAGCTCTCAAAACAGTGGCCAATACTAAATTTTGAGATGGAACAGTAGTTTTGGAAGTGCCAAGAGAAGTTTTAGTAACTTGAGAATAACCCTGTAAAGTTTTACTAATTTCATAGGCAGATATCTCCCCTAAACGCTCTAGATTCTTTCTGAATCTCATACTGTCTTTTTGAATGTTTTCATCTCTAAGCTCCGATAAAAACTTATTGTAAAGAGATGAATACTGACTAAAATTATAAACTTTCATGGTATGAATTTAACGAACAAAAGTGGATTAATCTAACCAAGTTGTCTCAAAGACTGATCTCCATCCTTTCCACCTGTCCTGATTACTTAAAGATTCGTTATGCCAAACAGCATTAAATGCACCATTAACTTTTCTCACTTCATACTTTATTTTAGAAATTAGTTTAGATGAATGTTCTGGTGTGAATTTTAATTTATCATTTAAAACACCATCCATATATGCAAATGGAAATATTTTTAAATCTGTGGTACATTCGTTCTCTAAATCATAAAAATAAAATGATGTACAAGTTCCAGCTCTAAATCCTATTCTATCTGAAAAACCCATGCTGTAATCCTGCTTAATTCCAGCTTTCAATAAAATCTGATAGGATTTTGGAAGGTTGAATTTAAGATAATGAAATCTAGAAACACTTGTTTTATTGGTAATTTTATCTAATCTAGAAATTTCCATCTTTAATGTCTCTAAATTATTAAATGACTTATATGACGGGTGAATTCCAGTTAAATGATTCTTGGATATAGAACTTATTAAATTAATTAAATAAGGATGCTTGTGACTGATGTTCTTATCCATCTTCGCATAATCTCCTAACAAAAAGAAAAAGATTGATTTTAATTGATTTGTTTTTAAAAATTCAAGAATGTAATCATAGTTATCATATGGGTCTTTAATTTTCCCTACAAGAAATTCAAGTCGTTGCTTTACTTATAAAATCTAAAACTAATTAAATCTTTAAAAAACGAACCTAAAGATCTAGAGAAACCCTTATACTTAAAAGCATAAGCATTGTCAATATCAAAAGTAGAATACTGATGGAATTTTCTTGGGGAAGTTAATTCCACATTAAATTTTGCATTTAATTGACTTAATAGCGAAAAACACCACTGATCAACTATAGGATTTTGCTCTAAATTTAATTTTACTAGACTAGAATTGCTAGAAATAAATCTCTGGTGCTCATCATAATCTTTAGTATGGTACTCTTCCATTCTAGATATTATAAAAAAAATAGAACTTAAAATATCAAAATCGTGATCGCCTTTTTCTTGAGGGAAAAAACAGTTTGATTTGTTTTTTAAGAAAATATACTTTTTAAAATCCCAATTGCCATCTACTAGAAATCCTGATGGCTGTATTTGATAATTTTGAAATGGAAGTATTTCATCTGAATAATTAAGTATAACTCCCTCTAAATTTGTGGAATCTTGAGTCCATTTAAATTCAATTTCTAATAAATTTTTAAAAATAAAATGGAGTACATATTCCAACCTAGAACTTTTTATAGAAGAATATACAGTAATCATGAAAATTGATTAAGCATTTCTTGAGCTATGAATGAAGCTGCGTTTCCATTGCCAAAGACTCCCGGAAACTCTAAATCTGGATTTGACAAGAATCTTTCTGTGGCTTCCAAAATTATCTTGGAATTGGTATCTGAAATAACTGCACTTTTAGTTTCAACAATTTCTACCCACTCTGTTTGAGGTCTTAAAATAATACATGGTTTTTTAAAAAAATAAGCCTCTTTTTGAACTCCTCCACTATCTGTTATTATTAATTGAGCATTTTTCTCTAGTGCAATCATGTCTAGAAAACCAGCTGGATTAATAATGGTAAGTAAATTAGACTCTTGGATTTTCTTTAAAAGTTTAGAATCTAAAAGCTGCTCCATCATTTTAGAAGTCCTTGGGTGCAAAGGAAGAATAATTTTTAGCTGATGTATTTCAGTAATTTCTAAAAAAGTAGAAAATAAATCTGTCAATTTAATTTCAGAATCGGTATTGTCATTTCTATGAACTGTTGCTAAAATGAATTTTTCATTTCGCAATTTTAATTTTTCTAAAATATCTGAATTTTCATCGCTAAGCTTAGAAAAGTACAGACTATTGTCATACATAACATCACCGCAATGGTAAATGTTTGGGTGATCTGCAGATGCGTTATTTGAATATTCTTTTGAAAAACCTTCATTTAGAAGATTGTTAAACCCACTTTTAGTTGGCGAAAAAAGTAAGGTGGAAACATGATCACACAAAATTCTATTTACTTCCTCTGGCATTTTTTTATTAAATGATCTAAGACCAGACTCTATATGGACAATAGGAATATGAAGTTTTGAAGCAGCTATAGCAGTAGCTAAAGTAGAATTGGTGTCGCCGTAAACAACCACAGCATCTGGTGAATATTCTAGCATTACTTTTTCAATTTTCTCAATCATTAATGCTGTTTGAGATCCATGAGATGAAGAACCTACTTTTAAATTAATTTGTGGTTTGGGAATTTCTAGTTCTGTGAAGAAAACATCAGACATATTTTTATCATAATGCTGACCAGTATGAACTATTATCTCTTCAATGTTCTGAAAGTTGTTTGAAATGACTCTGGATAAAGCTGCAGCCTTTATTATTTGGGGTCTTGCCCCCACTATAGTTATAATTCTCATTTAATAAATTAAATTTTTACAAGACCTTTAAATATAATAAACTTCTATTTATAGAACTTATTATGGAGCAATATGAACAATTAATTTTCAATTAAGTAGATGCTCTATATGGATAAAGACCTTAGAAAGAAAATGAATCTGTTGGAATTAACTGGCAAACTGTATTTTAAGCCATTGGAATGCAACTTAATATGTTTTGACCTATAATTAAATTTCAATATAGAATAAAAAAAAAGGCTATTACAGCTCTTTTAAATATTTTGTCTATTGCTAACTTTATAAAGCGTTAACTTTTTTAGTGAGTTTTGACTTAAGGTTGGACGCTTTATTTTTATGAATGATATTTTTTTTCACTAACTTATCTATCATAGAAGATACAAATACTAAAAGAGAACCAGCCTCTTTTTTATCGGTAGTCTCTCTAAGTTTCTGAATAGCACTTCGAGCAGATTTATGCTGGTATTTATTTCTTTGGGTCTTGTCTTTATTTGACCTAATTCTTTTTATTGCAGATTTATGGTTTGCCATATTATTTTATTTTAGTAGCCCGTAGGGGAATCGAACCCCTGTTTCCAGGATGAAAACCTGGCGTCCTAACCCCTAGACGAACGGGCCATTTTTATCAAATGGAGCGCAAATTTAGTTTTTTTTTTAGTTAGGCAAAAAAAATCAAATCAAATTCAAAAAATAAAATTAAATTTCATCATTATTGTTCTCAAATACAAAGCCCAATCTTTTAGCGGTTCTTAATTTATGATGGTCTCCGACTTGTTTAACCTCATTAACTGAAACTTTATTTACAAGGTCATAACTAGGTACCAAAAGGTCAAAGTCCAAAGAATATAATATGGCAGACTGGACAATAGATTTCAACTTATCTTTATCTACAGTTGCATTAATAAAGTCGTTGTACAAAAAACCCAATTGTCTTTTGCCTTGAACCATAAAATGGTTTTCATGATTGATAAATAATCTTCCAATTAAATATCCTAAATCGTTGGATCTGTTGTATTTAAAAGAATCGTTCAAGAAATTATAAATATTAATTAAACCACAATAACCTCTATTTGTATTTTCTGAAATATAGCTCGTCTTCCAAAGACTATTTTCTGGATCAAATTTGAAAACATTGGAATGCATTTGAAAAACTAATAAATCACCAGAAACTCTTAATTGAGCTTCAAACTCTCCAGAATCTTTGTATTCTATTATTATTCTTTCGTCAATATCCGATAGCTTATCGTTTAAATCATCTCCTATTTCCTTTAAGACTCCTTTAAGGACTTTAAAATTTAAAATGATATTACTAAAAACGTCCTGCTTAAGGACACTCTTGTCCTTAATTAAATTGAAAAGTAAATCTTGGTTTTTTTTATAATCCATTGATTATTTTTAATATGCTCTAGCAAATATAACTTTCTTAGAATTAGGTTCCCCAGTAAGAACGCAGTTCCCATATTCAGAATACTCTAATGGTATACATCTGATAGTAGCTTTTGTTAAATCTTTAATTTTTTGTTCAGATTTAGAATCTCCATTCCAAAATGCTTCAATAAAACCACCTTTAGTATTTAGAATTTGGTTCATTTGATCAATTGAATCTACCTGTGTAGTATTTTCATTTAAAAACAAACTAGCTTTTGAAAATAATTCGTCTTGTATATTCTCTAGAGTCTCTAACAACAACTTGGGCAAACCTTCTTGTGCAACTGTAGATTTAGTTAAATTATCTCTTCTTGCTAGTTCTACAGTTTGGTTCTCCATGTCTCTTGGACCAAGAGCAATTCTAAGTGGAACCCCTTTCATTTCATATTCTGCAAACTTCCATCCGGGTTTTTTATTGTCGTCATCGTCAAATTTTACTGAAATATTAAGTTCTGAAAGTTCTTTTTTCAATTTACGAGCATAATCCGAAATAATATTAAGTTGATCTTCATTTTTGTAAATAGGTACTATTACTACTTGAATTGGAGATAATTTAGGTGGCAAAACGAGACCTTTATCATCTGAATGGGTCATAATTAAAGCCCCCATGAGTCTAGTAGAAACACCCCACGAAGTAGCCCAAACATGATTCTTTTTCCCTTCCTTATCTGCAAAAGTAACATCAAATGCTTTTGAAAAGTTTTGACCTAAAAAATGGGAGGTGCCTGCCTGTAAAGCTTTACCATCTTGCATAAGAGCTTCAATACAATAGGTTTCTTCAGCACCAGCAAATCTTTCTTTTCAGATTTAACCCCTTTTATAACAGGAACTGCCATAAAATTTTCGACAAATTTTGTATAAACTTCTAGCATCTGCTCGGTTTCTTCAATAGCTTCTAATTTAGTAGCATGAGCTGTATGTCCTTCTTGCCATAAAAACTCTGAAGTTCTTAGGAAGAGTCTTGTTCTCATTTCCCATCTTACTACATTGGCCCACTGATTGACTAGAATTGGCAAATCTCTGTAGGACTGAATCCATTTTTTATAAGTATTCCAGATAATTGTTTCTGAAGTTGGTCTTATGATTAACTCTTCTTCTAACTTGGCAGCTGGATCAACAACAACTCCAGAACCATCCGCAGAGTTTTTTAGTCTGTAGTGTGTAACTACTGCACATTCTTTGGCAAAACCTTCTACATGGGCAGCTTCTTTACTTAAATAAGATTTCGGAATAAGTAATGGGAAATAAGCATTTTGATGTCCTGTTTCTTTGAACATTACATCCAATTGATCTTTGATTTTTTCCCAAATAGCATAACCATAGGGTTTAATAATCATACATCCTCTAACATCGGAATGCTCGGCTAAGTCAGCTTTTAAAACTAACTCATTATACCATTTTGAAAAATCTTCACTTCTTTTAACAATACCCTTTGACGACATATAAATATATTTGACAGTCTAAATTACCCATTTGAAGGAATATGTAAAAAGGAAAAGTAAAAAATACCTTTATTTGGCACTTAAAACCTTATTTATTTTTCTATTCATCTTTGTGCTTTGCTCATCAGCGAGTAAAGCATCTACTAAGATTCTACCACTATGTTCATCAACTATAATTTTCTTTCTAGCTGCAATATCTAATTGAACTTGTGGTGGTATTTTAATAAAGGAACCTCCAGAGGCTCCTCTTTCAATAGCTACAACTGCCAAACCATTTTTAGAAGCTCCTCTTATCCTATTGTATGCCTTGAGAAATCTTTCATCAATGGATTTAGAAGCTTTTGTTGATTCTTCCATTAATATTTTCTCTTCTCTTTCTGTTTCAGAAACTATTTCTTTTAATTCTTTTTTCTTAGCATCTAAAGCCTCTTCTTTAGCTTTATGAAGGATTTGAATTTCATCCAATATTTCTTTTTTACCATCAATTCTAGCAGAATTCTCTTTAATTCTTTTTTCTGCTAACTGAGCTTCCAATTCTTGGTACTCAATTTCTTTACTTAAAGAATCAAATTCTCTGTTATTTCTAACATTTTTTTGTTTCTCTAAATATTTCTTGATGGAAGACTTAGATTCTTCTATAATATTTTTCTTTTCTAAAATTAACTGATTCAGTTCTTCAGTTTCTTCTTCTACTTTTTCTAATCTTTTTGTAAGACCAACCATTTCGTCCTCTAAATCTTTAACTTCCATTGGCAATTCTCCTCTTACTTCCCTCATATTATCAATTCTAGAATCAATAAATTGAAGATTGAATAGTGATCTTAAAGTTTCTTCTGGTGTGTATTTTTTAGTTCTGGCCATTTTTATAAATAATTAATTGGATTCGTATTAACTGTTGTTAAACGGATTGCAAAATTAATAAATTTTTTCATTAAAAAATCACTTATTAAATCTATTGTGAATTGTTCTGACTCATAATGACCAATATCAGCAATTAAAATTTTATTATCAGCTTCAAAAAACTGATGGTATTTATAATCAGAAGTGATAAAAATATCAGCATTTTCATTTATAGCATTTTTTAATAAAAAACTTCCAGAACCACCGCATACAGCAACTTTTTTAATAGGTCTATCAATTAATTTAGTGTGTCTAAAACTTGATAAGTGAAATTTCTCCTTTATTAAATTAAGAAATTCCAGCTCTTCTATTGGTTTTTCTAGCTCTCCAATCATACCAGAACCTGAGTTAGAATTATTTTGAAGTTTAAAAACATCATAGGCAACTTCTTCATATGGATGAGCACTATTCATAGATTGAATTATGTCAGAAAGAAGATAATCTGGCAAAATAACTTCTAATTTTTCCTCATTTACTTTTTCTAGCATACCTTTTTCTCCTTTAAAAGGTTTTGAACCTGAAATAGGAAAAAAACTTCCTTCTCCAAAAGATGTAAAAATACAATTTTTATAATTCCCAATGTTTCCTGCCCCTGAGCTAAAAAGAGCTTGAGAAACTTTTTTCGAATGAGATACCGGAACAAAAACTACCAACTTTAGAAGATTTTGTTTTGGCAGAAGAATCTTTTTTCTTTTAAGACCAATAATATCTGCAATTTTAGCGTTTACTCCATTGGAAACATTGTCTAAATTAGTGTGAAAAGCATAAATATTTATTTGGTTTTTAATAGCTTTAAAAATAATAGAACCAACTAATGAATTTTTAGTTACATTTTTAATTTCAGCAAATATGACTGGATGATGAGCCACTATTAAGTTACATTTTTGATTGATAGCATCGTCAATAACTTCCAAGGTTACATCTAGAGAAACCAATACTCCTTTAACATCAGAATTGTAATCCCCAACTTGAAGACCAGAGTTGTCGTAACTCTCTTGTAAATGCAAAGGAGCTATTTTTTCTAAATATTTTGTTACATCTTTGACTATCATAATTTGAAAAATGAATTCAAATATAAAACAATGAAATGGTACAATTGGATATTATTGCCAATATCATTGGTGTTTTGGATAATTACCAGTACTAGAAATTTATTTTTTGAGATTGGAATATTCAAGCAGAATAAATTTAATATTCCAATTATTGGAGTAGGAAATATAACAGTAGGCGGGACAGGAAAGACACCACATTCACAATATATTTCTAAATTATTACAAAACGATTTTAAGATTGCTGTTTTGTCAAAAGGATATGGAAGAAAAACAAAAGATTTTAAATATGTAAACTTAGATAGCAATTGTATTGATGTTGGAGACGAACCTCTTCAAATGAAAAAAAATTTACCAAAAGAAATTGTTGCAGTAGACCATAAAAGAGTTAATGGGCTAAATAAAATCTTAAAGGAGCATCCAAAAGTAAATTGTATTATTCTTGATGATTCATTTCAACACAGAAGCGTTAAAATTGGCTTTAATATTCTACTTTGTGATTACAACAACCCTATTTACAAAGATTGGATGATGCCAGTTGGACTTCTTCGAGAATCTAAGAAAGGAATTAATAGAGCTGATTGTGTTGTGATTTCTAAGTGTCCTAAAAATTTATCGTTAGAAGAATCTAATAGAATAGAGAAAAGTCTAAAATTCACAAAAGAGGTTTTTTTTAGTAAAATAGTTTATGATAAAATAGTTTCTTTAGATGGAAATAAAACCATTGAAAAATTATCTCTACAAAAGATATTATTGGTTACTGGAATTGCAAATTATCTTCCAATTATTGAATATTTAGAAAAGTTAAATATTCAAATTAAACATCTTAAATATAAAGACCACTTTCGATATCAAAAAAAGGATATAAATAAAATTATAGATTATTTCAATAGAGAAAATAGCGAAATAATAATCCTGACTACTGAAAAAGATGCTCAGAAAATGAAAGAATTTGAAGAGTTATCGAAGTTTCCTGTATACTATTTGAAAGTTAGTGTTGATTTTATAAGGAATAAAGATAAATTTGAAGAAAAAATTTTGAAGTATGTTAAAGCTCATTCATGACAGCGCTGAGTATTTAAAAAAAGTAACTGACTTTGAACCAGAAATTGGTATTGTTTTAGGGACTGGTCTTGGTGGATTAGTGGATGAAATTAAAACAGAAAAATCTATCTCCTACAAAGATATTCCCAACTTTCCTGTTTCCACAGTAGAAGGACATCAGGGTAAATTAATATTTGGCTTATTGGGGAATAAAAAAGTAATTGCAATGCAAGGTAGGTTTCATTTTTATGAGGGCTACACAATGAATCAAATTGTATTCCCTATTAGAGTTATGAAGTTTCTGGGGATTAATAAATTAATTGTAAGCAATGCATCAGGAGGAGTTAATCCCAATTTTGAAATTGGAGATATTATGATTATAAATGACCATATAAACCTTTTCCCAACCAATCCTTTAATTGGCCCTAATATAGAAGAACTTGGAACTAGATTTCCTGATATGAGTGATGCATATGATCCAAAATTAATAGCTATCGCTCAATCTCTTTCTGAAAATTTGAATATTAAAACGGTAAATGGTGTTTATGCAGGTCTAACAGGTCCAACCCTTGAAACACCAGCAGAATACTCCTACATTAGAAAAATAGGTGCAGATGCGGTTGGAATGAGCACAGTTCCAGAAGTTATAGCAGCAAGACATATGCAAATTCCCTGTTTTGGATTTTCTATAATAACAGATTTGGGAGTTCCAGGAAAAATTGTAAAAGTGACCCATCAAGATGTACAAAATGTTGCTTCCAAAGCTGAACAAGACTTAACAAAACTTATTAAAAATATCTTAGAATCTATTTAGAAATGGAGCTAGAAAATGTATTAACCAAGTATGAGCCTGTAATAGGAATTGAAATTCATGCACAACTCAAAACTAATTCAAAGGCATATTGTGGCGATAAAAATGAATTTGGAGCCTCTCCTAATACTCTAACTTCTCCTATATCATTAGGTCATCCTGGTACATTACCAAAATTTAATAAAGAATTAGTAAATCATGCAGTAAAATTAGGCTTGGCTCTAGATTGTGACATTACTAGAGAAATGCATTTTGATAGAAAAAATTATTTCTATGCAGATTTACCTAAAGGATATCAGATAACTCAAGATAAAAAACCAATTTGTAAAAACGGTAAAATTTTAATTAGATTAGAAAATAACAAAACCAAGGATATTGAACTGACTAGAATTCATATGGAAGAAGATTCTGGTAAAAGCATTCACGATTTAGACCCATTTAATACACTTATTGATCTAAACAGAGCTGGTGTTCCACTTTTAGAAATAGTGACTGAACCAGTAATTAAAACCTCGAACGAAGCCTACCAATATGTTTCGGAAATAAGAAAACTTCTTAGGTATTTGGACATATGCGATGGTAATATGGAAGAAGGAAGTATGAGATGTGATGTGAATGTTTCAATTATGCCCATTGGAAACGACCAATTTGGAGATCGAGTAGAAATTAAAAATCTAAATTCAATTAGAAATGTTCAGAGATCTATTGATTATGAAATTGTTAGACAAGCAAAATTATTAGATGAAAACAGAGAAGTTAATGTTGAAACAAGAACTTTTGATGCGCCAAGTGGAAAAACTAGAGCTATGCGAAAGAAAGAAGCAGCACACGATTATAGATATTTTCCAGAGCCAGATTTGAATCCAGTAAAAATTGAAGAAAAACTGCTTATGGATATTCAATCATCTATGCCAGCTCTTCCAAATGATTTGTTTGAAAAATTTACTATAAAATATGGATTGTCTAATTACGATGCCTTAGTAATTATTGAACAAAAAGAAATTGCTTTTTATTACGAAAGTATTTTAGAATTCACCAAAAACTATAAAGGAGCAACCAATTGGCTAATGGGAGGTATTAAGTCCTACTTAAATCAAAAAGCAATAGAAATAATAAATTTTCCAATTAAAGCTAAAAACATAGGAATTCTTATAAATATGATTGATAACGGAATAATTACTCATTCCTTGGCCAGTCAAAAATTATTTCCAGAAATGTTGAAATACCCAATTGAAAATCCGAATTCAATAGCCGAAAAAAACCAGTGGATCAATCAACAAAATAAAAATAATATTAAAGATTTGATTACAGAAATATTGAATGAAAATCCCGATGAAAAAGAAAGATTTAAAAACGGAGAAAAAAAACTTACAGGTTTTTTCATTGGTAAAATAATGAAGGCTTCTAACGGAACAGCAGATCCAAAAAAAATAAATCAATTACTTAACCAATTACTCAATTAAAAAATGAAAAAATATATTTCAATTTTACTGATTTTAGTTATTATAAACTGCCAAGGAGAAAAAGCAACTATTAATAATGAGAATAATTATTTTTTAGAATTTATTCAACAAACTGATCAATATGTTTACTTATTCAAAATTGACCAGAACAATCCTGCAAAAATGGATTCTTCAAAGTCCAATATTGGAATTCACCAATTTAACATTAGTTTACTGAAATCGGATATTTTTTTAGTTGGCACTTCCCCTGAAAAAAGTGTTCTATTTATAGGAAGTCCTAATGAGAGCAATAAATTTCTTTTCACCAATGGGGTCTACGATGAATTGGTTGTTACTGGAGATTCCACCAATATATTATTGCAAAAATATTTTAAGTTTAGAAATGGAATTATTAGTCAAGTGCAGAATATAAATACGACCGATGAACAAGAAAAGATTATAATTAGAAACAATATAATAACGAACTATCAATCCTACTTGAAAGAGTTTATTAGTGAAAATGAAAAATCACCATCTATAATAATGCTTCTTGGTGAAATTCAGAACCCTATGGATTTTAAAAATGAGTTAATGATAATCAAAACTGTGGTTCAAGAAAAATTTGAAAAACAAAAATATTTAAGGGAAGTAGTTAAGCTAATAGAACAAGCCAAGCAGCAAGAAGATTATATATTTCAACAAAAAAACAGAGTTAATGAAGAGAAAAATATAAGAGAAGAGTTGGGTATAAATATTGGAGCAATTGCACCTGAAATAAATCTTAAAAGTCCCGACGGAAAATTTATAGCTTTAAGCTCACTTAAGGGAAAAGTAGTGCTTTTAGACTTTTGGGCTTCTTGGTGCAGACCTTGTAGATCTGAAAATCCTAATGTAGTTAGGCTTTATAACAAATATAAAGACAAAGGGTTTACTGTTTACAGCGTTTCACTAGACCAAAACAAAGATAAATGGATTGCTGCAATAACTCAAGACCAATTGACTTGGTCGAATCATGTTAGTGAGCTTACTGGCTGGAAATCTTCAGCTGGAAATAAATATGGAGTCTCTAGTATTCCTAAGACATTTTTAATTGATGCAAAAGGAAAAATCATAGCTTATGATTTAAGAGGGAATGATTTAGAAAAACAACTTTCTGAAATACTATAAATTATAAGAATGAAGCGACTAATCATAACAATAATTACCTGTTTTGTTGTATTAATTACTAATAGTCAAGAATACTTTCAACAAAAAGTAGAAACTTACATAGATGTTGAATTGGATGATGAAAATCATATTTTACGCGGTTTTGAAAAAATGGTGTATTATAATAATTCATACACCTCTTTAGAAAAGATTATTATTCATCTTTGGCCAAATGCTTATAAGAACAGTAGCACAAACCTCGCTAAACAAAAATATTCAGATGGAAGTATTTCTTTTAAATATGCCGACTCAATAGATTTAGGCTATATAGACTCTCTGGATTTTAAAGTAAATGGGGGGAAAGTAAAGTGGCAATTTTTAAATGAACAAATAGATATTTGTGAACTTCATCTTACAAAATCTTTAAAGCCAGGAGATTCAATCACTATCACAACGCCATTTAGAGTTAAGATTCCTTCAGGTAAATTTTCAAGACTTGGACACATAGGTCAGTCTTATCAAATTACTCAGTGGTTTGCCAAACCTGCAGTATTTGATAAAAATGGATGGCATCCAATGTCTTATTTAGATCAAGGCGAATTTTACTCGGAATTTGGAGATTACGATGTTAGCATAACTGTACCAAAAAACTATGTACTTATGGCTACTGGAGACTTACAAAATAAAGAAGAATTAGAGTTCCTAAATGAAAGAGCAGAAATAACTTCAAAACTTATCCAAGAAAACAAATTACCAATTAGAGATTCTTCGGGAAGAAAGGATATGAGCTTTCCAAATAGTAGTGAAGAGAAAAAGACATTAAGATTTATCCAGGAAAATGTGCACGATTTTGCTTGGTTTGCAGATAAAAGATACCACGTTCTCAAAGGAGAAGTAAAACTAGAGAGTAAAAATGTAACGTCATGGGCGCTATTTACAAATAGTGAAGCGAAACTTTGGGGAAGATCTATTGAGTATATAAATGATGCAACAAAATATTTTTCAAAATGGGTTGGAGAATATCCATACAACCATGTAACAGCCGTTGATGGGACTATTAGTGCAGGAGGTGGAATGGAATATCCTAATATAACAGTAATTGGAAGATCTGGTGACAGTAAATCTTTAGAAACTGTAATTATTCATGAAGTTGGACACAATTGGTATTATGGAATTTTAGGAAGTAATGAGAGAGATAATGCTTGGATGGATGAAGGTCTCAACACCTATATTGAGATTAGATATATGGAAGAGAAATATCCAAATGGATATGAAAATAAAGAAGAAAAAATAAAAGAAAGAGGGGTTTCTATAAATATTCCTATTGAAGAAAAAGAATTACAGCATATAGCTTACCAATTTAATGCTTCTAGAAATTATGACCAACCTTTACAAATGGGATCTAAAAATTTTACACAAATGAATTATGGAGCAATGGTTTATTCAAAAACTGGGATTGGGTTTAATTACCTGAAATCTTACCTAGGCGAGGAAGTTTTTGACGATTGTATGAACGAATATTTTAACCTATGGAAATTTAAACACCCGAGTCCAAATGATATTAAACTAGTTTTTGAAATAGGAAGTGAAGTAAAATTAGATTGGTTTTTTGAAGATTATATTAAAACCACTAAAAAAACAGACTATTCCCTAAAAAAAGTATCTAAAATAAATGACAAAGAATACTTAATTAAATTAAAGAATATGACAGGATATAAATCTCCTATCCCAATTCAGATGATTAATGATTCTAACGAAATAATTTCTGAAAAATGGATCAATGGATTTGAAAAAGATACATCTTTTGTATTTCAAACAAGGGTGAAACCTTCAAAAATTGCTATGGATTATAATGTGATAACAACAGATTATAATTACAAAAATCATATGGCAAAAGCAAATGGAATATTTAAATTTTACAAACCAATAAAATTAAAATTTCTGCCTATAAGTATAAATAATAATAAAGAAAACCTAATTTATTATTCCCCTGTTATAGCAGGAAATGCTTACGACAAAACAATGGTTGGACTAGCACTTTATAATTCTAGCATAAACGATAAAAAAATAGAATGGTTGATAAATCCTCTTTACAGTTTTGGCTTAAAAAAATTGGTTGGATCAGGAAAAATTCAAACCAATATCAATACAAATGGGCTTTTTCCAAGAATTAAATTGGGCTATAAAATTAGAAGTTATCATAACGAACATGATAATCTATACAAAGAACAAAGATGGACCAAGCAAGAGATATTTACAGCTTTAAGAATAACCTCTAAAAACTTAAGAAGCTCTCCATTTCAAAATATAAATCTAAGAACTATAAGAGTAGATGACTTTGAGCCAGATGTCACATTAATTTCACCACCAGAATCAAGAAAAAAAATAGCCTATTATGGTGAAATAGAATACAATTTAAAAAGTAGACAAATTCTAAAACCTAAAGAACTAAAATTAAACTATATATATGGATTTAATGACAATTCTAATCTGGTTAATTGTATACAATTAACCTCGAAAATAGAAAAGTCCTATAATAAAAGTTCGGATAAAATTAGTTGGAGATTTTATGCTGGTTATCATTTTAACCAAGACATTTCCAAAGAGTATTCATTTTATCTTAGTGGAAAGAATGGACGAACAGATTATTTATATGACAACACCTATTTTGGGAGAAATTCTTCAAATCAAGAATATTTATTTTCCAGACAAAATGATAATTCTTATGGGGGATTTAAGGCAATGGACACCACTTTAAGAAGTAACAACTGGATGGTTTCTAATAATTTTAAAATTAATATTCCGAAACTTCCTATTGGTGTATTTGCTGATTTTGGAATATTTAAATCTAAGACAGGAGAAAACAAAATCAGTTGGGGATACAATGCTGGGATATACACCAGCATCGTTATAAATGAAGAAATAATAGGAATTTATCTACCTATATTGTATTCTGAAAATATTGGAGGAACATTAAATGATTTTAAATTTTTGCAAAGAATAAATTTTGTATTTAATCTTAAGAGTATAAACCCCTTCACCATTAAAAAAACTATAAAGCCATAAAAAATAGAAATAAAATATATTTTGCTTCTGATTTTCATCTAGGAAGTCATGATGATAATAATAACAGAGAAAATGTAATTATTCAATGGCTATCTTCTATTGAAAAAGATGCAAAAGAAATTTTTCTAGTTGGTGATATTTTTGACTTTTGGTTTGAACACAAGCACACTATTCCCAAAGGCAATACTAGGTTTTTAGGTAAACTTGCAACCTTAAAAGATAATGGTATTGATATTCATGTTTTTACAGGAAATCACGACCTATGGATGTTTGGTTATTTAGAAAATGAAATTGGAGTGACAGTACTTAAGAAGCCTATTTTAAGAGAGATTGATGGTACTGTTTTTTTCATTGGACATGGAGATGGACTTGGGCCAGGAGACAACAAATATAAGTTCATTAAAAAGTTTTTTTCCAACCCATTTTGTCAATGGTTATTTTCTAAAATTCATCCCAATCTAAGTTTTTCATTTGCAAGGTATTGGTCTAGGAAAAGCAGAGAAAATGAAAAAAGTGGAAGTCCTTCATTTCTTGGCGAAAAAAAGGAATGGTTAATTCAGTTTAGTAAAGAAGAATACCAAAAAAATAAAGAAATTAATTACTTTATTTTTGGGCATAGACATTTTCCTATAAAACATAAAATAGATAAAAATTGTACATATATAAACCTGGGTGATTGGATAAATCACTTCACCTATGCGGTTTACAATGGGAAAACTACGGAAATTAAGAAATTTAAGTAGAATAAATTACATACTGCTTATTAGAGCAGAAAGATCAATTAGTTTATTAGAATAACCAGCTTCATTATCGTACCAGCTAATAATTTTGTAAAAAGACTCGTTAAGTTGGATACCTGCTTTTGCGTCTACAATAGAGGTTCTAGCATCTCCAATAAAGTCTTGAGAAACAACTAACTCTTCTGTGTATCCTAAAATTCCATTGAGCTCATTTTCAGAAGCTTTTTTTAATGTCTCCATTACGTGGTCATATGAAGTATTTTTATTAAGCTTAACTGTAAGGTCAACCACTGAAACATTTGCAGTTGGGACTCTAAATGCCATTCCTGTGATTTTACCAACAAGACTTGGAATAACCTTGGTTACAGCCTTAGCAGCTCCTGTCGAGGCAGGTATAATATTAAGTAAAGAACTTCTTCCTCCTCTATAATCTTTTTTTGATGGACCATCAACAACAAACTGAGTAGCAGTTGCTGCATGAACAGTAGTCATTAAAGCTTCATCTATACCATATGCATCGTTTAATACTTTAGCGAGTGGAGCCAAACAATTTGTTGTACAAGATGCGTTAGAAACAATTAAATCAGAAGATTTAATATCGTTATGGTTAACACCCATTACAAACATTGGAGCATCTTTTGAAGGTGCAGAGATAGCTACTTTTCTTGCTCCACCATCAATATGGTACTGAGCAAGTTCCAATGTTGTAAATATACCAGTACACTCTACAGCTACATCTACTTCAACTTCATTCCATTTGAGTAGTTTTGGATCACGTTCTGCAGTTATTCTAATATGCCTTCCATTAACATACAATTGGTTATTTTCAACAGAAATTTCTGCATCGCAAATACCATGCACCGAATCGTACTTTAGTAAATAAGCTAAATGCTCTATTCTACCTAAATCATTAATCGCAACAACTTCAACATTATCTCTTTTTAAACACGCTCTAATGACCATTCTACCTATTCTTCCAAAACCGTTTATTCCTATTTTAACTTTACTCATTGTAATTTTTTTGTAAATGTAAAAAGACCCTGATAATTCAGGGTCTTTTTTTAAATAATATTTTGAAAATTTAGTACTTGATAAATTTGACAACTTCTTGTTCTTCACCAGCTTTTACAACTACTAAGTAAGTGCCCATTGACAATTCAGAAGCATTTATTTGGGAACTGTTATTCCCTTTGCTCATTCTAACATTATTGTACAGTGTTTTAACTAAACTACCGTTCAGATTATAAATTGAAATATTTACAAGACTAGTATTATTTAGATCAAATGAAATATTTGCATTTTGAACTACAGGATTTGGATAAATTTTAGTAGAGGATATATTTCTGGAAACTTCATTTTGAACAATTGGTTCTGACAATGAAAGTAAGTTGTCAGCTCTCCAAACTCCTCTTCCATAAGTACAAGCGTATATTGCTCCAGGATTATTTACTTGTCTGTATCCACCTTCCGATAGGATCCTCCCAATCTCTCCACTGTTGGCAAATATCGTAAACTGGGATAGTCCCAATCTCTGTATTATTAGAAACCCAATTTGTACTAGATCCAGCGATATTATCGGTAGAAAAAACTCCGTATGAGGTACCTATTATAATAACATCCGTACTAGGATCTCTTTCAACAATACATCCAAAAACTGGCATGTCAGGTAAATCCCCATCAATAGAGTTAAAAGAAGGATTTGATGATGTAGCATTTGTTGAATAGTAAACGTGATTGGTTGATGTTCCTCCATGTTACTACACAAACATTATCTGGATTACCAGGGTCTACAGAAATGTCTGTAATAGTTCCAGGGAAATTGGATACACTTTCGTAATGAACTTTGTATGCTATTTCCGAACCATTTTGTTTTGTGTATAGATTTCCGTCCTGCGCAAAATTAATTTGATTCACTAAAGAACCTGTTATAAAATTACCTGTAGCAATTTCTATCAAAGTATCAGTTGCTGAAGGTCTGTATGCAATATCAGCTTCTTGCTTTGAATAAGCATTTCCAAGACCTGTAATTCTAACAAGACTTCCATTGTAAGAACCAGTCCAAGCATAGTTCATATCATGTGAAATTTCAAAACTTCTTATTGAACTAGACAAATTATAAATTCTCCACCATTCAGGTACAGTAGTATATCTCATCATATCTCTTGTAACATAAACAGAAGCATCGTTTTGTGTTATAAAATAAGATTGAACATAATCTGGCAAAGTCAAAGTATCTGCCCCAGTTATAGTAACAAATGTATCTGTTCCTACAATATTCATAGTATCATATACATTTAAGTTTTGAGTAAGAACATGTTTAATGGGAATTCCAAATGATTTACTGTAGTAAGTAATAGTATCACCAGCAGATTTATCTTCACTAGGAACATATTCAACAGAATCTTTGGTATTTAAATCCTCCGGATTCTCCATAAGAGCAATAGCATTGTAAAAAGGACCACAATTCTCACCAACAATACCTGTACAGGGTGCAGGAACTGATTGGCTAGTAGTTCCGCCGTCACTTGATCTAGAAATAGAACCATTATATACTGTAGTTACAAATGCGTTGCTGTTTAAATAAGAAATTTCACATTCGAAACCATCTCCACCAGAAACCTCTGCAAACTCCTTAGACCATGGTAGAGAATTGTCTTTATACTGCGTTCCATTATCTTGTGCACCGGCAATTACCGAACCATTGCCTCCAAAAGCCATAGAGTAAAATTGTGTAACATTATAACCTTTATTAATTACAGATCCAAATTGATTGGTACCAGAACCACCTGTTCTTAGCTGAACACCACCATCGTTACCAACTAATAATGTATAATCGTTCTTCCATAATAGACGATGGTTGTCGGCATGAATATAAATAGGCACAGAAGGGTCTACATACCAAGCTGAAACTGCATACCATTGGCCATTTTCTGGATCTGCAGAATTTGGAGTATGTACCCAAGACCATAAATCAATTCCACCAATTATACATTCTTCACCGTCAGGTCTTGATGTAACCACCAAATCATAATTACCTTGACCACTTCTTGACGTTAAAGGAGTGAAATTTCCTGTAGCACCTGGAGCTATTTGATACCATGTAGTACCGTTATCTACTGATCTGTAAACTCCACCGAGTGTGCCAGCTGAAGATGCAAATAAAGCATATAGAGTGTAATTATTAGCATCATTTTTATTCTTAGAAATAGCATATTCTCCTCTAATTGTACCAGTTCCTGATAATTCACCGTTAGAATGTAAATCTGTCCAATTAACACCTCCATCTTGACTAATCCACGATCTTATTCCACCTTGATCTAAGCCTAATATCATAACTTGACCATCTTCTGAAACCTTCAAGTCGCCAATTGTAGCATTGGTCGGAATTCCAGAAATAGTATTAGCTTCAGGAATAACATTCATTCCCTGTTCTATTTTATTTAACCCAACACCCATTCCAACAAAGTAAGCGCCTTTAGAATCGTTTGGGTTAGTTATCACTTTCAAAATATCTTTATTATCAGTGCCAGGGATTTGATTAAAAGTTAGGGAACTAGAAGCGGTATTGCTTACCCAAATACCATCACCATCGATAAGGCCTTCATTAAACCTTGAACCTCCAGTAGCAACGTATAACATAGTGCCATCTTCTGAAAAAGCAATAGATGAAATCCCAAGTGAACCTACACCACCTGCGCTATTAACCATAGTATTATCAAATTCTTGAACTCTAGTCCAATTTGAACCACCATTTACTGTTTTGAATAGACCTCCTGAAACAGAGCCTGCATACATTACATTATCGTCATTTGGATCAATAGCAATTCCTCTAGTTCTTCCACCGACATTATCTGGTCCTTCTTCAACAAAACTTAAATTGGTAGATCTGGACTGCATTCTTTGAAGAACTTGATCTTTTGCAGCAGCCAATTTGGCTAATTCAACTTTTCCAGTAACAACGTCCTTATACATTAATTCTGCATACTCTTGGGCACCCTTAGCACCAGCAAAAGCTTTGGAATCTGAAATTTCTTTAAAAGAATATTTTCTAGAAATATTATTATCGTTTTTTGATAAGGTGTAGAGAGATATTACGACTCCTAAAAACATTAATGGATATAAAACAATTTTTTTCATGGGTATTTATTTAACTACTTCGAAAATACAAATTATTAAATTATTCAAGCAGTTGTTGAATGAATTTTATCAAAAAAAAATTAAAAAATTTAAAATAAGTGTTTTTCAGCGTGATAACTAGACCTAACCAAAGGACCACTTTCAACAAACCTAAACCCCGCTTTTAGACCAAATTCTTTATATTTTGCAAACTGCTCTGGTGTTATAAATTCTTCAACAGGTGCATGTTTTGGTGTTGGTTGTAAATACTGACCTATAGTTACAATATCAACTTTCACAGATCTTAAATCTTCAAGTGTTTCAAAAACTTCTTCTTCTGTCTCTCCTAATCCCAGCATTAAGCCAGACTTCGTTTTCATCCCTCCTTGTTTAAGACGTAACAAAAGCTCTAAACTTCTGTTGTATTTTGCTTGTACTCTAATTGTTTTTGTTAGTCTTCTAACAGTTTCAATATTATGAGAAACAATTTCTGGAGCAACTTCAATTATGTTATTTAAGTTTTCCCAAATTCCAGCAAAATCCGGAATTAAAGTCTCTAACGTAGTGGTAGGAGATTGTCTTCGAATTGCTTTGACAGTACTTACCCAAATATTGGAACCTCCATCTGGTAAGTCGTCACGGTCAACAGAAGTAATTACCGCATGCTTGACTTTCATCAATTTAACCGAATTAGCCACTCTTCCAGGCTCAAAAGCATCTACAGCTTCGGGTTTTCCGGTAGCAACTGCACAAAACCCACAAGATCTCGTACAAACATTACCCAAAATCATAAAAGTAGCTGTTCCAGCTCCCCAACACTCACCCATGTTTGGACAATTCCCACTTTCACATATTGTGTGAAGTTTATGTTCCGTAACAAGGTTTCTTACATTTTTATAAGACTCACCAGTAGGTAATTTAACTTTAAGCCATTTGGGCTTTTTAGTTTTCGCAACAGTATTAACACTCATTAGTAAAATTTATTTCCAATAGAACAATTAATATAAACACTAGGGTAAAATCTGTAATTGTTATTTTCCACCATTAAAATTACAGGTTTAGAAAAGACATCAACCGAAAACCCTAGCTCTAAAGAATTTATAATTTCTCTGTTACTTGAATAATCAAAATCAAGTCCCAATTTAAAAAACATACCTGGGTTGATTTTTGTTTCCATTAAACCAGCTGTCCAAGAAGCCCTCCCGTAAATAGTATAAAAATTATGTAATTCCGGATCGTATCTTTCAGTAGAAATTCCTGCAATTCTTCCTGAAAAATCGTACTTAAAAACTTCTAAAAAAACTGGCTTTACCAAGCCTAAGGATGGACCTACTGTGTAATTCATTGTAATTTGCAAACCATTTTCTCTTAATTTTTCGTAAAGAATTTTTCTATTACCAAAACCAAACCTCACAGTGTAAAGAGAGTTTAATTTGCCAAAAATAAATTTCTTCGCATTTTCATCGAAATCTCCAAAAATTTTATACTCTTTATCGTGGTTTATACTTACAAAATCTACATTAATTAAAGATTTATTTCTTGAAGGTCTTAAACTTTGACATGCCATAGTTCAATGCAAAACCGCTAGAATGAAGAGTACCTCCCAACCAAATCTCCTTAGATATTCTCACCATTAACTTCTCATTAACAGGAACCTGAGAAAAGACAGAAACAGAAAAAATCTGAAGTATGGTTATTAAAGAAAAGATTGCTATTCTGTACATTAATAGCAAAAATAAAGAAAATGTAGAATAAAAAGAATTGTTTAAAGGAAAGTTTAAAACAAATAAAGTACTTTAATTTAAAAGTTGGCTTTTTTAGTTTTTTTATCTTGTAATGTAATTAACTCTTTATGGTTATCCTCTTGAGAATTTAAACTGTAAGCTGGACATGTTTTCTGTGGTGGTTGGAATACAAAACAAGAAGACAAAGAGGACAAAACTATAGTTGCAAATGTGTAAGTGAATAATTTTTTCATGATTTTTTCGTAATAGCTATTAACAAAATTATTAAAAAAGACATACCAACAATAAAATCAAATGATTTTTATTTTATTGTAAGAGAATTAATAACAAATTGAATACAAAACAATTACATAGAGAATGGATATCCATATTTGAAAAAGAGTTTTCAAAAAAATATTTTCAAAAAATAAACAGTGAAGTAAAAAATTGCAGCTCTAATGAGTTGCTATGTCCAAAAAAAGAAAATATTTTCAAAGCATTTGAGAAAACTATCTTTCCAGATATAAAAATTGTGATTTTAGGCCAAGACCCCTACCATGGAGAAGATCAAGCAAACGGACTTGCATTTGCAGTCAATGAAAATCACAAGACTCCTCCATCTTTAAGAAATATATTTACAGAAATTAAAAACGACTTGAATTCTATTCCCCAAACTAAAAAAAATCTTGAATATTGGGCAAATCAAGGAGTTCTTTTATTGAACTCTTCATTAACTGCAAGGTTAGGAACAGCAAACTCTCATAGTAATTTAGGATGGGATTTATTTACAGATAATATCTTAAAAGAAATTTCGTTATTGAAAAATAAAGTAGTTTTTATTTTATGGGGGAATTATGCCCAGAAAAAGGAAGTTTTAATAGATTCTAAAAAGCATATTATTTTAAAAGCACCTCACCCATCCCCTCTTTCAGCTTACAGAGGTTTTTTTGGTTGTAAACATTTTTCTAAGGCAAATGAGTTTTTAAAATCAAACCATTTAAAAGAAATTATTTGGTAAAATATGGGTTTAAAGAAAACAATAATATTAATCTTTTTTTTTCCAATATTATTTTTTGGACAACAAGTAAATTTCTTAGAAATTTATAAGAATCTTGAGCTTTTTAAAGCCGAAAAAATTAATTCTAACAGAGCTTCAGAACTAGTAAATAATATTTTGCTTTCAGAAATTGAAAGTGGATATTTTAATTGTAATGTTGATTCGATAAATCTAAAAAATCAAAAATTAAAAATCTATTTACAGACTGGAAATCTAATTTCTTTAAACAGTATAAAAGTAAATTTACCAAATTCTTTATCGCTTAATCTAAGAGAAGATTTTAATAGCGACAAAACTTATTTTAATGCTAATGATTTTTCTGATAAAATAAAAAAGTGGATTATTCTAATGAATAACAATGGATTTCCATTTGCTGAATTCGAATTCCAAAAGAGCGAAATTATAAACTCAAAAATTAATTTAATATGTAATTTAAACTCAGGACCTTTGGTTAAAATTGATTCTATCATAAATCCAGAAATCACTAAAAAAGAACTTCAACTTGTATATAAATTTACAGATATTAGAAATGGAGACCTATTTGAACTAAACAAGATTTATAAAATCAGTGAAAATATTAAAAATACAGGATTCATTCAAGAAATAAGACCGCCAGCATATGAGTTTATTGACAACAAAGCATCTGTATACACCTATTTTAAACCACAGTCTAAAAACAGTATCAATGGCCTTGTTGGTATTCAACCTGGAGAAAATGAAACTGTACAACTTACAGGAAATGTAGCTCTAAGTTTCCAAAATGCGTTAAGTTATGGTGAAGTACTAAAAATAAATTGGAGAAGAATGTTCAATTCTTCACAAAATCTTATTGCTGAGCTTAGCTATCCATTTCTATTTAATACGAATTTCGAGATTCAAGGTGGATTAGATATGATTAAAAAAGACAGTTCGTTTTTTAATTTTAATTCAAAGCTGATTGTTAATTATAAGTCCAACTCCAATTTTTCTAACGGTTTTTTATTTACTAACAATAACTCAACCAGTCTTCTTGAAAATGATTATAGTTCTACATCTGTTAATAGCTTTGGGTTTGTAACCAATTTTAAAAAACTGGACAATCCAATCAACCCTTTAAGAGGATTTAAAATTAAAAGTGAACTTGCTTATGGATGGAAAGAAACTTATGCATTAGACACAGTGGCCAATAACATCCTAAGATCACCAAACTTTAATGGTAATTTATCTTTTTCAAGTTATCTAAGCTTAATTAAAAGAACTACGATTAAAATTAAACTTTCTGGATCTACCATTCAAAATAATATTCTTTACGAAAATGAATTAACTAGGATAGGCGGCTATAAAACTATTAGAGGTTTTGATGAAGAATCTATATGGGTAAGTTCGTTTATTCTAGGAAATTTTGAATTTAGATATCTAATAGATGAGAAATCTAATGTTTTTCTTTTCTCAGATTTTGCCTGGACCGAAAGTAAAACCAATAATTTTATAAAAGAGGATTATTTTCAAAGTTTTGGATTTGGAACAAATATTTCCATGCAAAATGGTCTTCTAACATTGATTTATGGTTTGGGTAGAAAAATTGACAATCCGTTTCTAATTAGAACAGGAAAAATCCACCTTGGTTTCACAAGTTATTTCTAATTTAAACGAACAAACCTTAGACAAAGTAATTTACTCTTGTTTTTTATAAGTCTAAAAACTACATTTGCCAAAAAAATATAAAATGAGTAATTCAGTAAAAGAAAACTTTAAAGTTAAAGACCTCAGTCTTTCTGACTGGGGAAGAAAAGAAATTAGATTAGCAGAAGCAGAAATGCCAGGGTTAATTTCTTTGAGAGAAGAATACAAAGGGGAATTTCCTCTTAAAGGAGCCAGAATAGCTGGATGCCTTCATATGACTATTCAAACTGCAGTTCTAATAGAAACTCTTATTGATTTAGGTGCAGAAGTTACTTGGTCTTCATGTAATATATTTTCAACACAAGATCACGCTGCAGCAGCTATTGCCAAAGAGGGTATTCCAGTATTTGCATGGAAAGGAATGAACGACCAAGAATTTGATTGGTGTATTGAACAAACTCTATTTGCCTTTGAAGACAACCAACCATTGAACATGATTTTAGATGATGGCGGAGATTTAACAAATATGGTTTTGGACAACTATCCAGAACTTAGTGAAAGACATTAAAGGTCTTTCTGAAGAAACAACTACTGGAGTTCACAGACTTTACGAAAGGATGAAGAATGGAACGCTTCCAATGCCAGCAATTAATATAAATGACTCTGTTACAAAATCGAAATTTGACAACAAGTACGGTTGCAAAGAATCATTAGTTGATGCAATAAGAAGATCTACCGATGTAATGATGGCTGGTAAAGTAGCAGTAGTTGCAGGTTATGGAGATGTTGGTAAAGGATCTGCAGCTTCTCTTCAAGGTGCTGGAGCCAGGGTGATAGTTACAGAAATTGATCCTATTTGTGCTCTTCAAGCTGCAATGGATGGTTTTGAAGTGAAGAAAATGGAAAATGCAGTAGCTGAAGCAGACATAGTGGTTACAGCAACTGGAAATAAAGACATCATTAAAGGAAAGCATTTTGAAATGATGAAAGACAAAACCATCGTTTGTAATATCGGACATTTTGACAACGAGATAGATGTTGCTTGGCTTGACGACAATCACGGATCTACCAAAACTACTATCAAACCTCAAGTGGACATGTACACCATTAATGGTAAAGACGTTATTTTATTAGCCGAAGGGAGATTGGTTAACTTAGGTTGCAACGCCACAGGTCATCCATCGTTTGTAATGAGTAACTCGTTCACCAACCAAACACTTAGCTCAACTAGAGCTTTGGAAAAACAGTGATAATTATAAAAACGAAGTTTATATGTTGCCAAAACACCTTGATGAAAAAGTTGCCCTTTTACACCTTGCAAAAATTGGTGTAGAATTAGAGACTTTAAGAGACGATCAAGCTGACTATATAGGTGTTAAAGTTGAAGGGCCATTCAAGCCAGAATATTACAGATATTAATTAGCCCATTAGGGTATTTAAATGAATTTTCTAAACAGACTTAAATTTTACCTTGTAGGTTTTATTTTAGGTCTGTTTTTTGTTTATTCTCTTTTCAATGATAGGGAATGGGACTGGCTACCAGAAAACAAAATAAAAAAATTCCTTTTGGCCAATCCTATCAAAATTAATATTGAAAAATCAGAATTTCTAAATATTAATGAGGATTTTTCTAAAAAAATTTTCGATGTTATAATAAACGGTAATATTCTTTTTTCTAAAAGTGAAACCAATACCAATACCAAAAACTATTTTTTGGAAAGCAACAATGATACTATTTCTATAGATATTTCATTTGATGATTCTGCATGTAAAGACTTCAATTAATAATCAAAACTTTACAAGAAATAAAAGAAAAACAACATGTAGACACCAATATATATATGGATAATTTCAACTTTTATAAAGTTTTAGAAAAATTTGAAAAAAAGTATAGCAAAGAATTTACTAGAGACCTAGAGAAATAAATCACAATTAATTAGATATTCAAAAAAACTTAAAAACGATTAATATAAACTGGGTTAAATCAAATGGGTTTACAATTGCAAACCCTTTTTATAGAGGAAGAATAAATATTCAAGAATTAGATTATGAAATCTATATGGAGAAAGGCAATAAAAAAATAAGATTTAAAAGATTGAAAAAAATAATTCATCAAGAGATTATTCTTTTGTAGAACAAAAAGATAGCCACTATAGAAAAGAAAATATTTGGAAACCAAACTGCCAATATTGTATTCCAACCAATGTTAACTGCAGCAACTGTAGTCATTTTCATAAAAAATACATATACCAGACCGCAACAAAGTCCTATAACTAAATTCTTTCCAACACCTTCTCTTGATTTACGAGATGCTACAGATATTCCTATAACTGTTAAAATGTATGCAGCAAATGGATAAGCTGTTCTTTCATGCCTACTTATGTCAATTTGAGCAATAGAGTTTCCTTTATTTTCTTCTTTTGCTCTGTATTTAATAAGTTCTGGGGTTGTCATAGCATAGGTAATCTCAGATCTTTGTCCAAGATCAATAATATTAAAAGACAAAACTGTATCTATTATATTTTCTTGTTATAAGCTCGTCATTAATCTTTCCAATTTTTCTTATAAAAGTATTTTTAAGCTTCCAATTATTTGAGATACTGCCCGCTTCAGCACGCTCAACTTGCATATCACTTTCTAGCTCCCATTGTCCATTTTCATTTTCTTTCCAATTCTCAACCCAAAGCCGTCTGACTGTGGTAGTATTGCCTATAAATTGCCGATAACTAACAATAGTTCCTTCAGCAATTTCTAAATGAACATCTTTAAAATTGAGCATTATATTTAGTGAATTTATTTTCAAAATCTAGCCTGTTCTTATTTGCATAAGGAGCAATATAGTGGTTCATTAAAACTGAGATAATTAATAAAAAAGAAGAAGCAATAATATATCTGGAAAACCTCCAAAAACTAACGCCGTTACTTAGAATTGCAACAATTTCTAATCTTTGAGCCATAAAGCTTGTAAACCATAAAACAGACAGGAAAATAATTAAAGAGGAGAATAAATTTGCGTAGTGAATAAAGAAGTAAGGGTAGTATTCAGTAATAATTTTATAAAATGTGAGGTTGTTTTCGGGATTAATAAAGTCTTTTAATTTCTCAGAAACATCAAAAATCATTGAAATACTCATAACAACACCTATCATAAAGACATATGTTCCAAGAAATTTTTTTACAATGAACCAATCTAATTTTTTCATTTTAAACTTTACAGTCTTTCAACGAGCTTAACAACCATTTTATTTTTCCATTCAGTAAAAGTTCCCTCCTCAATTTTGATTCTAGATTCGTTTACTAACCACAAATAGAAAGAAAGATTATGGATACTTGCAATTTGAGGACCCAGCATTTCTTTTGAAACAAATAAATGTCTAAGATAAGATCTGGAATAACGATTATCAACGCTAGAGAAACCATTGGGATCAATTGCATTAAAATCATTTTCCCACTTTTTATTTTTTATGTTAATAGAGCCCTCTGAAGTAAATAACATTCCATTTCTTGCATTTCTTGATGGCATGACACAATCAAACATATCAATACCTAAAGCAATACATTCCAATAAATTAGATGGAGTTCCTACTCCCATTAAATATCTTGGTTTGTCAATAGGTAATATAGCACAAACTTCCTCAGTATGCTTGTACATTAAATCATGAGGTTCGCCCACAGAAAGACCGCCAATTGCATTGCCTGGCATATCAAAAGATGCAATAACTTCTGCACTTTTTTTTCTAAGATCTGAATAAGTGCTTCCTTGGACAATTGGAAAAAGAACTTGTGAATAATTATATTTAGACGGAGTTGAATTAAATCCATCTACACATCTTTTTAGCCAACGATGGGTCATTTCCATAGAATCTTTGGCATAAGAATAATCGCAAGGATACGGGGTACATTCGTCAAAAGCCATGATAATATCTGCACCAATTGATTTTTGAATTTCCATTACATTTTCAGGTGTAAAAAAATGGGAAGATCCGTCAATATGAGATTTAAATTTAACCCCTTCTTCAGTAATTTTTCTTCTTTCTGAAAGACTATAGACCTGATATCCCCCAGAATCCGTTAAAATAGGTCTGTCCCATGAAATAAATTTATGTAAGCCCCCTATTTTTTCTAGTGTTTCAATACCTGGTCTTAGATATAAATGGTAAGTATTACCTAAAATTATTTGTGCATTAATTTGATTTTCTAAATCTCTTTGAGAAACTGATTTAACAGTTCCTGCAGTTCCAACAGGCATAAATATTGGAGTTTTAATCTCACCATGGTCGGTTTTTAGAATACCTGATCTTGCATTTGAATTCTTATCTTTTTTGGAGAGAGTAAAGTTCATAAAACTGTGGATAAACTGCTTTAGAACAAATATAGAACATCTTAATTAAGCAATACTTTTAATTTTTAAATGTTTTAATACAAATGATCTATTCAGAAATTGGTTTTATTTTTCTTATTGCAAGTTTTTTAATTCAATGTTTTTATTTGTTTTATTTCAGCGCAAGAGTAGCCTTTATCAATGAAAATTTTTAGAGAAAAATGGAATAACTGTAATTATTTGTGCTAGAAATGAAAAAGAAAATCTTAAAAAAAATCTTCCTTTAGTACTTAATCAAAAATATGACGACTTTGAGGTTGTTGTTGTTAACGATAGGTCTTGGGATGATAGTATTGAAATATTGAACAATTTTAAAAATCGATATTCAAACCTTAAAATAGTAGATATTCCAGACAATAAAACCGATAATTTTGGAAAAAAACTAGCAATTACTATTGGAATAAAAGCTGCTAAAAACAATCATTTATTGTTTACAGATGCAGACTGTCATCCTTTGTCAGAATATTGGATAAATGAAATGAGTAAAGGCTTTGGAGATGAAAAGCAAATAGTAATTGGCGTAGGTATATATGAGAAAGAAAAAGGATTTTTAAATAAAATCATAAGATTTGATACAGTTCAAATTGCGATAAACTCATTAGGATATGCAAAAGCAAAATTAGCCTATATGGGTGTTGGTAGAAATTTAGCTTACCATCAAGATGTTTATTACCTAAACGACGGATTTAAATCTCCATTACCATGTAGAGTCTGGAGATGATGATCTATTTGTTAATCAAGCATCCAATATAAGCAACACCCAAGTCATATTTAATTCTAAAAGCATGACGATATCAAAACCCAAGAAAGAATTTAGAAACTGGGTTTATCAAAAAAAAAGACACCATACTACAAATTTTAAATACAAGAAAAAGCACAAATTTTTATTAGGTCTGCAATATTTAAGTGCATTAGCTTTTTACTTTTTACTAATATTTTCATTCTTCTCAGCTAATTATTTGAAGATTGGCCTAATTCTATTTACAGTAAGATATTTATTAATTATAGCGGCAAATTACAAAGCTTTCAAGATTATGATGTGCAAAGATCTTCTTTGGGCATTCCCAATTTATGAAATCATCTTACTATTTTGCCAACCTATCTTTCAAATAAATAGAAGAATTAGACTTTAATGGAGAAAGAAAAATCGTTGTCACACCTTTCTGAAAAAGCTCAAAAAGATTATGAATTAGTCCAAAGAGCAACAAAGAATAAGGACCAACAAGCATTTTCTGATTTAATGGATAAGTATAAAGATCCTATATACTATATGTTGCTTAAAATGGTGAACAATAATGATGATGCAGAAGATTTAACATTAGAAGCATTTGGAAAAGCATTCAACAAGTTAAACCAATACACACCAAATTTTGCTTTTAGTACTTGGCTATTTACCATTGCAACTAATAATTGTATTGATTTTCTAAGAAAAAAAAAGAAAAATGTAATGTCTATTGATAATCGTGTATCAAACAATGACGGAGAGGAATATATGTTTGAGATAAAAAGCGATGGAATGACACCTGAAGAAATCACAGTAAATGAGCAAAAAATTCAATTAATAAGAAAGTATGTGAAAAAATTAAAACCCAGATACGAAATCTTAGTTGAAATGAGGTATTTTAAAGAGATGAGCTATGAGGAAATATCCATAGAGTTAGATCTACCACTAGGAACAGTTAAAGCTCAACTATTTAGAGCAAGAGAGTTTCTTTACAACATAATGAAACACAGTTTTGAAACAATTTGATTCAGCAAAAATAATTCAATATTATTTTCCAAACTTAGATCAAAATCAAATACATCAATTTGAAACTCTTAAAGATCTTTACCTAGATTGGAATTCTAAAATTAACGTGATCAGCAGAAAAGATACAGAGAACTTTTACATAAGACATGTGCTACATTCATTGTCTATAGCAAAATTTATTAATTTTAAAAAAAATACAAAAATATTAGATGTTGGAACTGGTGGAGGTTTTCCTGGCATTCCATTAGCTATATATTTTAAAAACACTTCATTCACATTGGTAGATTCAATTGGGAAAAAAATAAAAGTTGTTGATCAAATTGTAGAGGAATTAGAAATAAAAAATGTTAAATCAAAAATTGAAAGAGTTGAAAATTTTACTCAGAAATTTGACTTTATTGTAAGTAGAGCAGTAACCCAGCTTGAAAAATTTTGTCCTTGGATAGAACAAAACATTGCAAAATCAAATAAAAACGAATTACAAAATGGAATTATTTATTTAAAAGGAGGAGATTTAAAAGAGGAAATACAAAAAGTCTCTAAAAAGTATAATTTTAAAATCGAGAAAATTATTAATTATTTTGAAGATTCATTTTTTGAGAGTAAATCAATTTTATACCTATACAAAAAATAAATTTTAACATTTACCTTTTTTTATTTGAATTAAGCTAATTTAACAGAATAGAAAATTTAATTCATAAAGAAATTGCCTGCTAAACATACTATATTATCCATACTAACCTTTATAACTTTTAATATTCTTGGGCAGGATCTAGAATCTAGATCTACTGATGTTAAAATTCAAAGGTTATTGTTTCTAATCGAACAAATGTATGTTGAAGAAGTGGATGAAAAAAAATTACAAAATGATTTAGTTCTAGGAATGTATAATTACCTAAGACCAATGGCACTTTACCAAACTGATTCCGTATTTAAAATGCTTGGAATTACACCATCTGAAAAAACCTCCCTAGGTTTTTCAATTAAATTCCAAAAAGGAAAAATTCTTGTAGATAGTGTATTTAAAGGCAGTGGTGCAGACTTATCTAACATCCAAAAAAATGATCAAATCCTAGAAATTAATAAAAACAAGTTAAAAGATATTTACTATTACTCTGAGTTTAATGAGGTATTATGTGGTGAGATTAAGCTTTATGCAGGCGGGCAGTTGGGCGAGGAAAAAGATACGCTAGAAATTACTTTTTATTAGAAAAAAAATACCAAATCATCGAGACCAATTGGAGGTGTCTAAATCTAATTTTGAAAACAACCTCGAAAAATATTCTCAAGGAATTAAATTTTTCGATCTAATGTACCCTGACTCTGTTGATAATTCACTAATTACAGAACATGCAATAAGATATATGCTAGAGCAATTAGATCCTCACTCTACTTATATATCATTAAAAGATATTCACGATATGAATGCTCCATTAAAAGGTTCATTTACAGGTGTTGGAATTAGATTTCAAATATTTAAAGACACTATTCTAATTGTTCAAGCAATTCCTGGAGGGCCATCTGAAAAAGTAGGTCTAATGGCTGGAGATAAAATCATTAAAATAAAAGATGAATTAGTTGCAGGCAATGGAATAAAGAATAAGGGAGTAAGAGATAGACTTCTTGGTCCAAAAGGAACTAAAGTTGTAATAGGCATTGTAAGGGGAAAAAATAAAGAGATTTTGGATTTTGAAATTATTAGAGATAAAATCCCAATTTATAGTGTAGATGCTTCTTATATGGTCAACGAAAATACTGGCTACATAAAACTCAATAATTTTTCTTCTACAAGTATAAAAGAAATTAAAACTGCTGTATTTAAATTAAAAAGTAAGGGTATGGAAAATCTTGTTCTAGACTTACAAAATAACGGAGGAGGATATCTAAAGACAGCCGTTGACCTATCAGATGAAATTTTACCAGGATATAGAAAAATTGTTTCTACCAAAGGGAGGAAATTTCCTGAGAAAACCTATTCAGGAAATAAAACAGGATTACTTGAGAAAGGAAAAGTTATTGTCCTTGTCAACGAAAGTAGTGCTAGTGCAAGTGAAATAGTCAGTGGCGCTATACAAGACTGGGACAGAGGATTAATTGTAGGAAGAAGAACATTTGGAAAAGGACTTGTTCAAAAGCCAATTCAATTGCCAGATGGAACACAAGCAAGAATTACAACATCTAAATATTACACTCCAAGCGGAAGATGCATCCAAAAACCTTACAACAAAGGATCTATGGCCTACAGAAAAGAAAAGTATAGTAGGTATAAGTCCAGGTGCAGACCTAAGCGAAGACAGCATAAAAAACAACAAGAACGAAGAATTCAATACTCTTTTAAAAAATAGAATAGTTTATGGTGGAGGTGGTATTGTGCCAGATTATTTCGTCCCACTAGATACGACTGGAACGAGCGATTATTTCAGCAAACTTATCAGAAAAGGGGTATTTAATCAATTTGCTTTGTATTGGGTAAACAAAAATAGATCTTCTTTAGAAAAAAAATATTTTCAAATTTGAAAAGTATAAAAAGGATTTTAACAGTAAAAATATAACTACTGAATTAATAAATTTTGCAAAAAAAGAAGGTATAGAATTTAATAAACCTGAATTTGAAGATTCTAGAAATACTATTGAGATTCGATTAAAAGCAAATATTGCTCAAGACTTATTCGATTACAAAAGATTTTATGAAATAATCAATGAATTAAATGCTCCATTGCAAAAATCACTTGAAATTTTGAAAAATAACAAAGGGTTTTATAATTTAGCAAACTAAAAAAAATTTATGAAAGACAAGTCTAATATAGCAATTGCAATTTCTTTAGTTGCATTTTTTATTTCTCTTTACAGTATAACCTCAACAACTAATAATGAGGATATTTTCACTAAATCACCAAATAAAACATACATATCTCCTGACCCTGAAGCCAAAAGCAAGATAGATAATATAGAAAAAAACATTCGAGAAAATCCATTTACTCCTACAATGGATGGTTCTTCTAAATTACCTAAAACAAATATTAAATTTGCAACCGATCTTCATAAATTTGGAAATGTAGACGTTAATTCTGAGAATAAATATTCTTTCACCTTTAAAAATTCTGGAAGCGAACCGCTTAAAATCTCAAATGCAAAGGGATCATGTGGATGCACTGTCCCTAACTGGCCAAAAGAACCAATTCTTCCAGGTGAAAGTAGTGAAATTGAAGTTGTTTTTAGACCATCTAAAGGTCAAGCTGGTAGCAAGCAAACCAAAACTGTAACAGTTTCTGCAAATACGTCCCCTGAAAATACAATTCTTAAAATAACTGCTTTTGTTAATAAAACAGCTGAATAGTTTATTTAAATTTTTATTTGTTTTATTAGTTTTTGACTTATCGGCCCAAACAAATTGTATTTACAATAATCTTCCTTTTATAGCTGGCGAAGAAGTTATATATGATATTGAATATTTAATGAGTAAAACATGGGTTTCTGCTGGAAAAGTAAGGTTCAAAGTAGAAGATTCGATATATAAAAATCAACCATGTCTATATTTGGAAGGAAAAGGAAGGACCTTGAAAAATTATGACTGGTTTTTTAAAGTTAGAGATAAATATGCATCCTTTATTTCAAAAAAAACTTCACTTCCAGTTCACTTCACAAGAAGAGTCAGAGAAGGCGATTTTAAGCTAGACTACGATTATGATTTTGACTATGATAGAAATCTAGCTTATATTTTAGATTTCAAAAATAAACAATCTACAAAAGATACTTTAGATATAATAAATTGCAGTTTTGATATTATGAGTTCTGTATATTTTTGTAGAGCTATAAACTTTAATAAATACCAAAAAGACGATACTATTCCATTAAATATAGTTTTAGACAAACAAGTTTATGAAAACATAAATATTATTTATAAAGGAAAAAATAAAGTAACTAATCAGAATAAAAAATCTATAAATTGTATCCATTTTCAGATTAAACTAATTGAAGGAACTATTTTTAAAGCCAATGAAACTATGGATGTTTTTGTGAGTGACGACGCGAATAGAATTCCAATTTATGTAGAAGCAGAGATTCTTGTAGGTTCTATTAAAGTTTACTCTAAAATTATAAAAGGTACTAAAGTGCCAATGAATTATTTAGACTGATTTTTCATTTTCTACTTCAATTTTAATTAAAGAAAGTTCTCTTCCTGTTTGTCCAGAAACTGAAGTATTTTCCTCAGCTCTTCTTATAAGATAAGGAATAACTTCTTTTATAGGTCCATAGGGAACATATTTAGCAACATTGTATCCTTCTTTTGAAAGATTAAAACTTATATGGTCACTCATGCCAAGAAGTTGAGCAAACCAAATTCTAGAATCGTTTTTATTAAAAGCACTTTTTTTCATGAGATCAGTTAAATGTAAAACACTTTTTTCATTGTGGGTTCCTAAACAAAGGCTTACAGTCTCAATATTTTCTATACAAAACTCTACAGCCTTAGTAAAGTCATTATCGGTTGCTCGTTTATCTTTTTGAATTGGGTCTAGATAATTCTTTTTAGTTGCTTTCCCTTTCTTTTTCCATGTAAGCACCTCGAACTAATTTTAAACCTAGAAATTTATTATTAGACTTACATCTTGTGATTAAATCTTTCATGTACTGTAGCCGATCGTGACGGTAAAGCTGAATAGTATTATAAACAATTGGAAATTTATTATTATATTTAAAAATCATACTTTCTACCACTTTATCAATATAATCTTGATACCAACTGTCTTCAGCGTCTACAAAAATAGGAACTCTATTTTCACTTGCAACTCTACAAATCTCATCTACTCTCATAGCAACTAAGTTTAGTTCTACAAGCTCGTTATCATCAAGACTTTGAAAATCTAGACTTGCTTTTTCGATTAAAGATGATTTACCTAATCCTGTAATTTTAAAAACAGTAAATGGAATTTTACTGTTCTTTGCTGATAAAAAAATAGTTTGTATTATTTCTTCTTTTGTTTTTTCAAAATCAGACTCGTTTTCTTTCCCCTCCACTGAATAATCTAAAATAGTTCCTATTCCAAATTGAGAAAGTTCATTAATTTTTTTGGAACAATCTTGGATATTTTCTCCTCCACAAAACTGATTAAAAATGGTCATTTTTATGATTTTTTTAATCGGTATTCTTAAAAAGAATGAAATTTTTAGTAATAAACTTCCAATTTTAACTAAAAAAGAGTGTTGGAGTATTGAAAAAAGATAGTATGATTTTCTAAGCTCTCGGTTTGACTTATGGGCAAATACAGCTTTAGTATCGTCAAAATTTATCATTATAGCTTTTCATTATTTAAATGATTATCTAAAATTACTGACAGATTTTTAGTTAGATTTTTTCTAGAATATTTTTCAAAATATGGATTAAAAATTAACTTATTATTAAATAAATCAAGAATAACCTCTTTTAGTTTTACTTCATTATCGTAACCACAAACAACACCGCTTTTCGTATCACTAATAATTTTTGCTAGGTCACCATCTTCTGGTCCAATGACTAAAATGGGTCTATTGGAAGCCATATATTCAAAAACTTTTCCAGTGATTATTCCTTTTGAGTTTGGTGTATTATTAACCATTAACAATAAAACTTTTGATGATTTTTGGTGAGATATAACTTTATTATGGGCTAAATAACTAAACCTCTTAACATACTTCTTCAAGATTAAATTCCTTAATTGAATTATCATTATTTAATCTACTTTTCCAATTAATTTAAGTTGGAGTTTACCTTGCAAAATTATTATTTTCATTTATAATTTCTTTTAAAACTTTCCATTTGTTGTTTTCTAGAAGGTGTAAATGATCCAATATGTGCTATAGAAAACTAATGAATCTAAAGAATTTGAATCATTATTTTTAAAGTCTTCTTCATCAAACCCATTTTCAATAACTTACAAAATTTTGTAATTCTTGAAGCTCATCTTTTAAGTGATTACCGATTGTTATTTCGATTTCAGTCGTATTAGACAAAACATTTTTCTCTAGCTTTTTATGTTTTATATCCGCCCACTTTGATAATTTTAAATCTTTATAAAAATCAATATTAGTCCAAGGATCACGAAAGTCTGCAAGCCAAGGAATTTTTTTGATTTTTTTGACTCCTAGTGCAATTAAATGTGTAGAATGTGGTGGACCAGATGAAATTATAAAATCAAAAGAGTTATTCTTAATGTAATTATCTAAAAATTTAATAGATGGCTTTATCCAAAACTTTCTAGCGTCGGGGATAAATAAGTTTCCTCTTATCCAAACACTTATACTTTCTAAAATTTTATTTTGCTTTTTATCATATAAAAAACTACTATTTATTTTTTCGTTTCTTTTGCTTGCCTATAATTTTCTGTATAAGCTATAAGGTTCCCATACTTTTGTCTTTAAAACTTTAATATTTGAAGGCAAATCATTAACTAATGAATCATCAAGAACTGGGTATTCACCATTATCAACAGTATAAATTATTGGCTCCCAATCTAAACTTGGTAAATATTTTACAAATTTCAACCATCTTTGAACTCCTGCTCCACCGCTAGGTGGCCAATAGTAAGTAATGACCAAAACCTTTTTCATATTTCTGGGAATTGTCTTTCCTTTAATTTAAAAAACAACATTAATAAACATAAAAGAAGAACAATAATTGAACTTGAAAATGAAATTACAGAAGCATACTTGAAAATTGGCAAATCGTACTTAAATAATATTTGGTGAGTTCCAGGACTAACTTTCAATCCTCTTAAAACATAATTTATTCTAATATGAGGAGTTTCAACTCCATCTACAAACGCTTTCCATCCTTTGTCATAAAAAACTTCAGAAAAAACAATTAACTCTTCAGACTGAGATTGAATCTCATATTCTAATTGATTTGCTCTATAGCTTAAGAGATTAACTTCAGAATTACCTGACATGGAAATATCTTCAATTATTTCTCTATATTTTTCATCAATTACGGCAATGTTGGATGGGTCAAAAGAGGAATCGTTTAAAAAAGAAATTTCTGCATCAGCATTAGGGACCCATTTAATTTCTTTGACTGTCCAAGCATTTCCTAAAGCATATGGATTTTTTAAAACTCCTGGTGTCTTGTCTCTATTTGAATTCGCAAAATCTACAACAGCATTTCCATCTGGATTAAAAATATAATACTTTGTATTTAGCATATTAAAAAAGTGATTTGACTTAAGTAAATCAAACTGATTGCTCTTTAAAGAATTATTCAAATTATCATACTCTTTTTGAAAATAGAAGTCAATTAGCTCTTGAACTCGCTTAACTTTAACTGCTGAATATCCTCCAATAGATTTATGAAGAAAGGAGGTTCTAGCAGTATTAAGAGGATTACCCATTTCTAAAACGCGATAATTTGTGTTTAAATTAAGAGCTTTAAAAGATTGAATATTGGCAATTCTATTTCTATAATCACTATCCTCGAACTCATTTAAAACATCTCTCATTGTGTTTTGAACATCTATCCTTAAATCGTTATTTAGAGTAATTTCATAGTCTCTAATTGCCAAATCAGCAGCTTTGGGAGAGTGGGGATAAAACTTAAGCTCATAATCTTGCCAATACTTTAATCCACTTTTTCTGGTAAGCTGTGTTTCAAGATCTGAATGGTCATTATTGTTCAAATATCTTTTACTAACACCCCACATATCGAACAAAACTGTCAACCCTATAGAAACAATTAAAATATGCTTTGATATTTTATTTTTTATAAATAAGAATAGAAAGAATAAAACAATGGAGACTAAAATTAAAGAACGTAGAGCATCTTGAGAAAGAATTCCGGTTCTGAAATCAATTAACTCACTTACATAAGATCCAGTTTGAGGATCCATAACAGACAATTGATTAATTATTTGTTGTTCATTTTGAGATGTAAAATTTAGAAATAAATCAGGACTAATTACCAAACTCAAAAAGAAAACGATTACAAGAGAGGAAAGTATATAAAATAAATTTAAGTTTCCAATTTTTGTAAATTTTAAATCCACTTCTTTATTCAAAAAATCTGATTTTTTTTCTATAAACTGAAACAACCATAAAACTCCTATAAGAGGAAGAATTAGTTCAGCAATGACTAAAATCATAGTAACCGATCTAAATTTTGAATAACCTGGGAAAAAATCAGCAAATAATTTGGTTAGTAACATCCAGTTGTGGCCCCAGGATAGAAAGATTGAAATTAATAGTATAATTAACAGAGGCCACTTAATCCTATCACTTAAAAAGAAAAGACCAAGAAAAAATAAAACAAAGATAGTAGCACCAATATAAACCGGACCTGCAGTCGAAGGCTGATTGCCCCAATAAGAACTTATAGTCCATCCTTTTTGATAAGCATCTTTGACGAAATTCTTTAGTCTAGTGCTCACATCATTATTTTCCATTAAATTTTCATCCAACAAATAAGGGCCTGAGCCACCTCCCTTAACATTAGGAATTATAAAATTTAAACTTTCTCCTAATCCATAGCTCCAATTGGTCATGTAATTGATATCTAAGCCCCCTGTTTTAGCTTTAGCATTATCCCCAAGGGTATTTGAAGTTAGTTCGGAAGGACCTCTTTGTGAATCAGGTAAATAGTCATAAGTCATAAATAAATTTCCAGAATTACACATTACTGCCAATAAACCAGCAACAACTAACAAACCTGTAGTTTTAAAAAATGAAGGCATTCTTTTGGCTTTATAAAATCTAATTAGCTCGCTAAACCCTAGAGGAATTAAGATCATAAAGGTGTAATAGGTAATTTGAACATGATTAGATTTCAACTCTAGACCAAGAAACAAAGCCATTAATATGGAACCTACTATAGCTTTTTTCCTATAAGAATAAATAAATGCCCCAAGAATCATTGGCATAAATGCCATGGCCATTATTTTAGAATTATGACCTACTGACAAACTAATGAAAAAGAAAGAGCTTAAGCCAAACATAATAGACCCCACAATGGATAACCAGGGTTTTATACTCATGCAAATACAAAGTATGTAGAAACCTAATAAGTATAAAAAAAGAACGCTAATTGGATGTGGTAGACCAAGAGACATGATTTTTTGGGCATAACTCAATAAATTTGCATCATGTTTTACTGAAACTTGAGTAGCTGGCATTCCTCCAAACATAGAATTGGTCCACAAAGGCTCTTCATTATATGCTTCTCTATGGTCTCTTATTTCTTTAGCTACCCCCTTATGATTATCAATATCGTCTTGTTTTAAAGCTAGACCATTTAAAACGGGAGACAAATAAGTAATAGATACAAATAGAAAAAATAAAACTGCCACAAAATGAGGGTAGTTTTCTTTTAAATTATAATTCATATATAAAGTTTACATATTCAAATATAACAAGCTTATTTATAAAATATAACTTATTATTAATTAAGAATTACTTACTTAAGTATAGGTTTCTTTCAGAATATATCTTTCTAAAGAAGGGATCTTTCAAGTCTTTTATAAATCTTATTGCTTCTCCAGTTGATTTCATTTCAGGGCCTAATTCTTTATTTACATT
>CAJJCR010000013.1 GCA_905182745.1 Bacteroidetes bacterium MED-G20
ATTCCCAATTACCACTTGAATTGAACCAACTACAAAAAGAATAATCAGCGCAATTGAGAAATCTCCAAATTGTAAAAGTGAAAAAACTACAGGGAATAAAGTTGCCAATAGTGATCCAATAGTTGGGATATAGTTTAAAATAAAAATTAGAAATGCCCAAAATATTGCAAAGTTAAGATCGCAAAAATAAAACACTATAAAACTCAATAGTCCTGTAATAAAGCTCGACATTGTTTTTATCCCTAAATATTTTGCAACAGACCACTCTATTTTGCTTAGCGTGCTATTTAATCCATGAAAGTCAGAACTAGATTCAGATAAAAATTGTTTTAGTTTATGAGAAAAATGGGTTTCTTCTAAAAAAATAAAAATAGCAAATATTAAGATCATTAAAGTACTACTTATGATTTTGGATACTGCATCGAAAAGCATTTCTGCTAAGCTTGCTAAGCTTATTTCCGTGTACTGAGTTTCAATATAAGATTGTAAGTCAATTTTAAATTTTTCATTAATAAGATTTATTAAACCATTGATGTTATCGTTATAGTTAAGGTGAGAATCTATAATAGAATTAAAACTAGATAATATCAGTTGGGTGAAGAAATAAAGAATGGAAAAAATAAAAATGGTAGTGAAAATTGTTTTTAGTTTATTAGGAACCCATTTCCCATAAACAGGAAATTTCTGAGAAACTGAAGTAAATACTCTGATGGTAAACCATAAAAGAAGAGCAAAAATAAATGGAACTAGAATAGATTGTCCATAAATTAATACTGTTATTACACCGGCAAATCCTATTACATATCTAGAGAAAGTATTCAAATAAAATAATTTTTGATTTAATAATCATTTAAATATATTAAATCTATAATTTAAGATACAAAAAAAGGCCTGATTGTAATCAGGCCTTTTGTATTATTAAGATTAAAGAATCTATTTAATAATCTGTAATTTTTTAGAACTAATCGATTCACCAACCTTTAAAACAAGATTGTAAATTCCATTATTAAATGTAGTTACATCAATATTATAATAATCAAAATTAGAAGTTGAAGTGTGATTACCAGTAAATACTAATTCTCCAAGTAAATTATACAGCTCAATCTGAACATTGGATCCTTCAAGTCCTTCAAAAGCTACAGTAGCTGTATTTTCTGCTGGATTTGGGAACAACATTAATTTTGTTGTTTGTAATTCTTCAACGTTAGTAGCGCTAATCGTTGATACAGTAGATTGAATAACTTCTTTAGTTGCGTCATCTTGTATCCATGTAACAACACCTAAGTTATTAAAATCTTCAATTGAATGTTGCGTTGAATGATCAATAGGGCTGTTAGCATCTGGAGGAAGTGTATAAGAACCTTGGAAAGTATGAGAGAAATTCTCCACTACTGGTACTCCACTTTGAAGTGTAGGTAATGCAAATCCCATTGAACCAGGAACCATTTTCTTCATCACATTTCCAAATTCAGTTTCTCCATTACTTCCAACGTTGTTATACGTTTTTATTTCATAGATAGCAGTGTATAGTGTTAGTGAATTTGTAAAATCTCCAATTGGATTTACACTTACAGTAATATCCACAGTTTGTCCTGTTACTGTAAAGTAAGAAGAAATATCAGTAAAAGCTGGTTCAGCTATTACAGCATCAATTTGCGAATTTACTAAAGAAGAAGAATTCCCTTGCCAATCATTACCATCTAAAATGAAATCTGGCACAGCGTTAACATTGTAATACGTACGTCTATCACCACCCTCTAAAGTATAATATGGATCACCTGAACCTGGCCAAGACATTTGATACTTAAGTAATGAATATTGATCATCAGTATACCCAGTTAATACACTAGCAACATTTACATTTCCAGCAACACATGGTCCACAAGTAGAACTTGTAAACGACTCTAACATAGGTCTTCTAACTGTTGCATTGTCGTAAACTGTAACTGATCCAGAAACCATATCATTGGCAGTATTCATATCACTTGCGCCATTTATATTGGTTGCCCAAACTGCTATGTCATAAACTCCAGCAGCTGAAGGAGACCAAGTAGTTCCGTGGTTAAAGTCATAATAATCACCAGTTGCTAAGCTTAGCCCAGATAACGATTCAGTAACAGTAGCTCCACCATCAATGGTATAATTAACGTCCATAGATGTTACAGTAGTTGTTCCCATATTCTTAAGTTTTCCAGAAATTGTAACAGGACCGTTGGCTAGAATTATAGTAGTTGCTGTAGTCATAGAAACTCCTTCCATGTCTAAAGCCGAAGGAGTAGTACAAGTTACGTTGGCTTCAATTGGCACATATGGGCCACCAATGCCATCGACACAATTCCAATTGGCATCTCCATTTATATACATGGTTATGGTTCCAGTAGTAGAAAGTACAGAAACACCAGTATGGTCACCATCGGCATCATAAAGTAAGTTTCCAGTAGCTCCAACACCATCATATATTTGAAGATTGTCATATCCAACTTCAGTTTCACCAGCAGTAATATTTAAGGTGATAAAGTCACCAGGGTTTGTTACCACAGAAGTAAATACAGTGAAAGCTCCTGCATCATAACAATAAGGGCCAAAAGTATCTCCACAACCAGGTTGTACAAATGGCGTAGAAATAGATAAAGGACCTACCCAAAAACTTTGGTCAGTAGCACTACAAACAGCCTGTACATAAACATCGTAATCAGTACTAGGTGTAAGCCCAGTCATAGAATAAGTAGTTGCAGTTACATTGGTGTTAGTACCAGTACCAAGAGTAAATCCAGTAGCACCATATTCAACGTTCCAAGAAGTTTCTGTTCCACCAGCTGTCCAAGACACGTCAGCTGAAGAAGAAGTAATGTTAGATGCAGTTAATGGAGAAGTTTGAGGACAAGTAGCAGATTGTCTAACCTGAAAATTGTCAATAGCCATATCACTCCAATAAGAAATAGTTCCACCAGCATCAACACCAACAGTGGAGACAAATTTCACTATTGCAGTAGTTGTAAATCCAGTTAGTTGGACAATTTCTTCTGTCCATACATCTCCTTGATCACCAGTTTTAGTCCATATGGTGTTAAATGTTGTTCCACCATCGCTCGAAGCATCTACTCTCAGGGTACCCATTGAGGCACCGTACATGTGTAATTGAAAAGAGATTTCTGCAGAAGTAAGAGAACTAACATCAATAGATGGAGAAATTAAAATTGCACTGTCGCCAGCTGCTGCTGGAACAGAAGTTTCTGTGTACATATAATTTCCACCACCAGTGATATCATCTGAAGGACCTGTAGTTTGCGAAGTTGTTGGACCATTATTAATTAACCAATCAAAAACATCGTTTGTAGACTGTGTCCAACAAGGACCAGTTGCATTAGTTAACGCTTGAGAGGCTGGATTTGCATCAAAAGTTTCTAAATAAGGAGCTCCATCAGGACAAGTGCTATAACTAATTGGACCAGCCCAAGAACTAGTTCCGTTAGTACCACAATCTGATTGAACATAAAAATCATAAACTGTATAAGCTGTTAGGCCAGTAATTGTTGTTGTAGATGTTGATGCTGTAGATGTAGTTCCACTTCCTTGAGTATATCCAGTAACACCATATTCAACATTGTAAGAAGCTGCATTTGGACCACCAGTCCAAGAAACATCTATACTAGACGAGGTGCCATTTGATGCAGATAGACCATAAGGGTCTAAACATGCTGGAGGGGCACAAGTAGAGTTGGAAACACCTACCCAAACAGAACCATCGTTACCAGAATTGTTTGCATATGGACCATAACTCCCAACAGATGAACCATCTGGAGCAGTTATCTGAAATGTTATTTCAGTATCCCAAGTTCCAGAGTTGAAATAGAATTCAACATTGTCACCAGTATAAGTAGAATAACTTCCAGAATCAGCAGTAGCAGCTGTTGATGAAACAGTAAAACTTGTCATCACAACACCATTTACTGACATATCTATAGAAGCACCGTTCCATCCGTCTCCATATGCATCTTGCATAACTACAGTATAATCACACTGAGCTTTAGCGAAAAATATCGTTAGAAAAAACGACATTATTAAAGTAATTTTTTTCATATTGTTTTTTATTTTAAGTTACAATTTAATAAAAAAAGACACGAGATAAATATTTGGAACATCTTTTTTTGAAATAGTTAAACAAAACAGGATTAATTTAAAAATATTGAAATTTGAGATGTGATTTGATGATTCCAGTTCTATTTTTGGTTTTTAAAAAAAAGTAATAACTGCTTTAAAAACAAAAAAAAGTGACCCCGGAAGGATTCGAACCCTCAACCCTCAGAGCCGAAATCTGATATTCTATCCAGTTGAACTACGGAGCCATTTTGAACAAAAATAGTTTTTTTGCAATAATTATTTTAATAATTAGTTAGTTTGCATAATATGAAATGGCTTAAGTATACTTTATTTTTTTTGAATCACTTTGTAATATTCATTAATGCTCAAGATTTTTCTGTAGGAACGATGGAGAGATCATTTGCCGTATTCAGAATTTAATCAAGTAGTAGAAGTAGGAAACTTTTTCTACGCATCCACACCATATTCTCTTCTTGAATTTGACAATGCTAATAATGAAATAACCAAATTGAGTACAGTAAATGGATTAAGCGAAATTGGAATCTCTTGTATTGCAGCTAATAATTCTCACCAGTCTTTACTGATAGCTTACAACTCTAGCAATTTAGATTTGATAAAAAATGGAGAAATAACCAATATATCGTCGATTTTTAACAGCTCTATTATAGGTGATAAAACCATATATAGTCTGTACAGTCATAGTAAATATATTTATGCATGTACAGGGTTTGGTATTGTTGTAATAGATATAGAAAGAAAAGAAATTAAAGACACTTATATTCTAGGAAACAATAACTCACAGATAAAAGTTAAGGATCTTCATATTTCAAAGGATACAATTTATGCTCTTACAGAAAACGAGATTAAGTATGCGGCATTAAACAATGCATTTTTGTCTAATCCAAGTGTTTGGAATTCACACTTGTTGCCACAAGGAACAGAAATTAACAATCTTGAATCTTTTTCGGATGACTTTTTTGCATTTGGCAACTCAAATATTGTCTTTAAATATTCAAATAACCAGTGGGATACTATAATTTACCAGCCAACCGAATTGTTAAGAAATTTTAAGGTTAGCGGTGAGAGTCTAACTACCTGTACAGAATCTTATGCAACCATATACGATCAAAACTTAGATACTTTAGACTTTCTGTATGCTTTTAATGGCAATACCGAAATAGCACCCAACGATATTATTTATAGCGATGGATATTATTGGATAGCAGACGACTCAAAAGGATTTGTAAGAGTTAAAAATAATTTTTCATCTGCTAGAATTGGCCAAGGAGGACCCTACAATAGTGAATGTTTTCATTTGTCATCTAATAGTGAAAATCTATATGTTGCCGCTGGAACACCAGATGGAACAAATTGGAATAAAACTTTTAATTGGCATGGAGTATTCCAATTTAATAATACCTGGAGTTTTTATAATCAGACTAATACTCCCCTTATGTTTCAAGAAATAGATACTATTTCCGACATAGTATGGACTACTCCAAATCCCAAAAATGAAAACAAATTTTTAGCATCTTCATTTGGAGGTGGACTTTTAAGTTTTAATAATAACCAACTCGAAGAAAGATTTACTTTTCATAATTCCTCTTTACAAACAAGAATAGGTCAAAACGGGAACAATGTTTGTGTTGCTGGTGCATCGTATGATAACTTAGACAATCTTTGGGTGGCAAATTCATTTGTAACCTCTCCTTTGTCTGTTAAAACACCAGATGGAGTTTGGAAATCTTTTTATTGTAGCTCATTAGCTTCCAACCAACTTTGTACAGACTTAGTTGTAGACAACCAGTATGGATACATTTGGATGATTATAAAAGGAGTTGGAATATTGGTATATGATTTTAATCAAACACCTCTTGATGAAAGTGACGACCAGTATAAAATTATTGGAACCAGTTCTGGTTCAGGCTCCTTGCCAAGTAGCTATGTAAATACTTTAGCTATAGATAACGATGGTGAAATATGGATAGGGACAGATAAAGGTCCAGTTGTTTTTTACAGTTCTTACTCAATAATGAACGAACCCAGCTACGATGCTCAAAGTATTTTAATTGAGCAAGATGGGACTTTGCAGTATCTTTTGGAGAATGAAATAATAAAAGATATTGCAGTAGACGGAGCCAACAGGAAATGGATGGCGACTCAAGGAGGCGGACTTTTCTTGCTTTCCAAAGAGGGAACAGAGACAATTTATTCTTTTTCAGAAAGTAATAGTCCTTTGTTCAGTAACAAAGTAAATTCATTGGCAATCAACCAAGTTTCCGGTGAAGTTTTCATAGCTACTGATAAGGGAATTCTTGGTTTTAAATCTACAGCTACATCTCCAGCGAATGAATATGGCGAGTTAAAAGTTTATCCAAACCCTGTGAGACCAGAATATCAAGGAAATATTGCTGTAAAGGGAATGATGAATAATTCTGAGGTCAAAATTATAGATGCAAGTGGACTTCATATTAAAACAATTTTTTCCAACGGGGGCCAGGCGGTTTGGGATGGGTTAGATAAAAACAACCAAATGGTAGGAAGTGGCGTATATTATTTTTTAGCCACATCTGAAGATGGATATTCTAAAGCCAAGTCCAAGATTCTTATAATTAGATAGTTTTTATCTCCAATTTGTGAATATCTATCTAAGCTATAGCATATAGCTGCGGTCTTAAAATTTAATTTTATAATATGATATGGTTAGATATTGTTTTATTGGCTCCATTAATATGGGGAGCATATATTGGTTTTAAAAAAGGACTTATTTCCCAGGTCCTTGGAATCACAAGTCTAATAGTTGGGGTATGGATAGGAACCCAGCACCAAGAACTTATAGAGTTCTTAATCATTGATAAAGTTCAAGAAAAATACTTATCCATTGCTTGTTTTATAATTCTATTTTTTGGAATTGTTATTTTGGGGGCAATTATTGTAAAAATTTCTGAAAAATTCATCAATTTTATTCAATTAAAATTATTAAATAAAATAGCTGGAATTGTACTTGGAGTTATTAAAATTCTTTCTTTTTTAGTAGTGGTTGTTTTTATGATAGAAAGCTGGGACATTAATAGTTTTATAATTAAAAGAGATACTAAAGAAGCATCTATTGCCTACCCAATATTTAAAAATATTGGTAATATGGTTCTGCCAACTCTAAGGGATAAAAATATTTTAGATGGGTTACCGGCCCCAAACAAACTAGTTATCTAATTTAAAGTTTAACTATATTTGAAAAGTGTATTTTTCAGATTTTTCAGGGCAAGACTCAACTAAAACTCAATTATTAGATTTATTTAAATCTGATAGAGTTCCACATGCCCTGCTATTGAACGGAGAGGAGGGTTGTGGACATTTGCAATTGGCGCTATCTTTTTCATCTTTACTTCTTTGTCAAGACCCTACGCCAACTGATTCTTGTAAAAAGTGTTCATCCTGTAAAATATTTGAAAAACACCAACATCCAGATTTACATTTTTCTTACCCCATTCACCTCTCAAAAACAGAGCATTCTGAAACATCTGACGATCAAAGATCTTTTTTCTTAGAGGCATTAGAAAAGTACAAATGTTTGGGAAAGAAAACTTGGTACTCCAAAATGGGTAATGAGAATAAGCAAGGGGTAATTGGGGTTAAAGAAAGCCAATCTATTTTAACTAAAATCAGCCTTAAATCTTTTTTTGGCAACTCCAAGGTTCTTGTCATGTGGATGCCAGAGCTCATGAATATTCAAGCTGCTAACAAGCTTTTGAAACTAATTGAGGAACCACCTAAAAACACTTATTTTATTTTTGTATCTAACAACCAACCAAAAATACTACCTACAATTAGTTCTAGACTTCAGATTATTAATATTCCTAAACTTACGGATAAAAATATTTCTGCTTTTTTAGAAGAAAGATTTCAAATAGAGCCTTCTTCTGCAAAAAATATTGCTAAGATTTCCAAAGGCAATCTAAACAAGGCCATAACCATTCACTTAGATGCTGGTGTTTCAGAAATGAACAGATCTCTTTTTGTTAATTGGATGAGACTTTGTTATTCAAGAAATATTGCAGATACTATTGACTGGGTAAATGAGTTTTCCAAAATAGGTAGAGAGCAGATAAAAGATTTTATAATTTATTCATTAGAAATGTATAGACAATGCATATTAGGGAATTACAATATGGAAATAGAAGGGGTTAGTGAAAGCGAGAGAAGTTTTTTAGAGAAATTTAAACCATTTGTAAATCACCAAAATATTTCTGAAATTAATTCTATAATGAATGATGCTTATTTTCATATGGAAAGAAATGCTAATCCTAAAATCTTAATGCTTGATGTTTCTATTAAGCTCTACAAACTATTAAGAACTAAATAATATATCCTTTAATGAAATTAAAATCTTTTTTTAAAATTGCAATCTTTGGCCTTCTTATAAGTTGCAGTGATGAAAACATTATTTTCAACGATTATGTTGACATTGAAAATACCCAACTGTCTTTTAAAGACACTATTGTTTTTCAAACATTCATTTCAGATACGATTACCCCACATAATATTTTCCTGCAGTTAAGAACATCTACAGATTATAAATGGTCAAATATGTTTATTTTTTCTGAAATTTACTTTCCAAATAACAAGACAAGGACAGATACTTTTGAAGTTTTTTTGATGGATAAAAAAGGAAACTGGAATGGAGATAAATCTGGAATTGTTGCAAATTTCAACCATTCGCTTTATAAAAAAATCAAGTTTCCTATCAAAGGAGATTATAAGTTTAAACTTATTCAAGCCATGAGAGATACTATTCTAAAAGATGTTATAAGTGTTGGTCTAAAAATAACCAAGCCTATTAAAAAACTATAATTCTTTAAACAGTATCTTGAAAAAATCTCTTAAGTCTAAGTTGCCCCACAATGGGACGAATATATTTTCTTCAATGTCTAAACTTGCCTTGGAGAATAAAGCAATTAATTTATCTCAAGGATATCCAGATTTTGAAGTAGACCCTATTCTTATAAATTCTGTTGCCAAGTATATGAAACTTGGATACAATCAATATGCTCCAATGCCAGGTGTTTTAAGATTAAGAGAATTAATATCCAAGAAAATATCCAAAAATTATAATCAATACTATAATGAACATGAGGAAATCACAGTGACTGCTGGCGCAACTCAAGCAATTTTCACTACTATTTCTGCTCTAATTCACCCAAATGATGAGGTCATTATTTTTTCTCCTTCTTTTGATTGCTACCAGCCAGCTGTAGACCTTAACGGTGGAATCCCAGTATTTGTTGAGATGGAATCTCCAGATTTTAATATTAATTGGAATACAGTTGAAGAAAATATTTCTTCAAAAACAAGAATGATTATTATCAATTCTCCACAGAATCCTCTCGGAACTATTATGTCAAAAAAGGACATGACCAACTTAGAAAGAATAGCTGAAAAATACGATCTACTTATTTTAAGTGATGAAGTTTATGAACACCTAGTTTACGACAATAAAAAACATCTTTCAATTTGCAGCTTCCCAAAGCTTTTTAATAGATCTATTGCTACCTTTTCTTTCGGAAAAACATTTCATGTAACTGGCTGGAAATTAGGATATGTTGTGGCGCCTAAACAAATAATGTCTGAAATTAGAAAAGTTCATCAATTCAATGTTTTTTCTGCCAATCACCCGTTACAGTTGGCAGTAGCAGATTATTTGGAGAATGAAGAACATTTTTTGAGACTTAATCACTTCTATGAGCAAAAGAGAGATTTGTTTTTAGAAATTATTTCTGCTTCTAGATTTCAAGCCAAGCCTTGTAGCGGAACCTATTTTCAGCTCTTAAATTTTTCTTTGATTTCAGAAATAGCCGATACAGAAATGGCTAGAGATTTAACAATTAAAAATGGAATAGCTAGTATTCCAATATCTGTGTTTTCTCATTTTAAAAATGACGAACAGAATCTTAGATTTTGTTTTGCAAAAAAAGAAGAAACCATTAAAAGAGCAGGAGATATTCTCGTTAAAATATAATTATCCACAATACACTCTTTAAAGTTGGTTTTCTATTAGTAATTCTACTTTTCATTTTAATATATTTTTACTTAGATGAAAAAACATTTACTTTATTTGCTAGTTCTATTGAGTTTAAATTCAACAGCTCAAAATATTATAGATGTTTATTGTTTCGACGATAGCTGTAGCCATGAGATGATAGATCCTGAAATGCTCGTGGTGGAACGCTGGGACACTCTAGCGCAATCCAAATTTTGGAAAACTATTATCACAACAACCAAAGACACTTGTGTAATAAATATTGCTAGTACAAGACAAATATTAGATTATATAAAGAAAGACATGTGGTTTGAACAGACTGAGAAAGAAAAAAAAGTTTTTAAAGACTCCGTTATAGATTACTATTGTTTAGATACCAACACTAGATTATATATTACTACTGGCAAAAAGGAGTTTTACCAAATTGAACAAGTGATTCCTTCTTTAGAAACTGCAATAAATATTTTTCAAGAAAACAATGTAGACCCTTGGTTTGCACAATCTATTTTATTAATTGAAAGTCCTGCTCAATTAAAATATTCTAGTGTTGGAGCTTATGGGCCTTTTCAAATAATGAAAAGAGTTGCAAGAGACATGGGACTCACGGTAAATAAGTATGTTGACGAAAGAAAAGATTTTAATAAATCTGCTTTTGCAGCTAGTGAATTATTAAGAAGAATATGTATTCCACAAGCCTACAGAATTTTATGTAATGTAGGAGATATTGAGCCTGAAGGAGATGAGTTGTGGTTCAAGCTTTTAGTTCTTCATATTTATCACGCTGGGGCAAGAAATGTAGAATCATTATTAAGCCAGCTAGACGAACCTCTTCAAGGGATGGAATTAATAAAATGGATGTGGAGAAATGAATACGGAAATTTTAAAAACGCATCACAAAATTATTCTCAAATTGCTATCGCTGCAATGCTAACTCTTAAGGATATTGTTCTTTCCGATTGCGAATATATTTTCGACTGTAACGGCTACAATCCTATTGAAAATTAATGAATAGGTTTCTAAATCTAATCTCAAATATTTTGGTAATTGGGTTTGCATTATTGGCCTTTCTATACCACAATCAAGATTTCGGAGTAGAGCTAATAATGTTCAAAGAAATCACCATTTTTTTTCCTATAATTTTATTGTTAATTGGAGGATTTAAAAGCTTTTCCAGATGGCAAAAAATTAAATTAACCAAGGGGAAAGAAGGATTTAAAATCTCAAAATCTGGATGGCTCAAAGCTTTTACCTACGAAACTTTGCCTTTCTTCATTTTCGTTCCTTTAAGTATAATTCTATTGTTTTATTTAGATATGGTATTCTTTTTTGTAGTGGTGCTTTATATTCTCGTTCTTGAAAGTCTATTTTTTTTATTTTCTGCAAAAAAAGCTTTTAAGATTATTGCAAATGACCAGGCATTAATTATTTTAAATAACCAACAACATTTTCTTTTTTGGGATAAAATAAAACATATTTCATTTCAACAAAAAGGAATGTTAATATTGATGAAAACCAAAAGGCAGATTTATATTGGAGAGTCGGATTATGAAGATTTCCTAAGTTGGAAAGAAAGTATTAAAAACCAAGCTGTTTCAAAAGGAATATATATACAGAATTAGTCATTTTATTCCACTAACTATTATAGCCTCTAACTCTCTTAAATATTTTGATTTTTCAAAATTTGGAGCGTAAAGATAACCTTGAGCTGTTATGATTTTTGTTTTTTCAAGATTGAGCCAAGAATAACTTAAAAAAGGACCACCCATTTTGTCGTTTTCCATTCTCCAACAGCCTTTTATTTGCTTAACATATTTATTATTTATATAAAAGGAAGTATCCATGGTTTTACTTATTTCATTTTCAACTGTTTTCATAAATGAACTATCTCTCTTTCCAGTGAGATAAGCTTTCCCCAAGGAATCTTTGACCGAAAGAATTTTACTTTTTTCAAATTGATTTTTGTTTATATAGTTTTCTTTGTGCAAAATAATGCCCATTTGAATTTCATGTGATCCATTTTGATCTTTTTGAATTTCAAGTTTACTCCACCACCAAAAGTTCTTGGCTTTTTTATTAAGTTTTATTCCATGGGGAGCCTTGAATTTCAAAGCCATTGATTTTTCTAATTCTTCATTTATACTGTTTTTTTCAAAAAATTCTTTCTGAATCTTGTTTAAATTAAAAGTTTTTAAAATTGATTTTACTTCATTGTTTTTGTACTTGAAATAATTAATAGCAGCTTGTTCAGACTTAAACTTAAGTTCTATAATTAACTGCCCGTTTGCCCAAAGATTTTTTTTAATTACTGGGACTATGTTTTGAGAATTATAATTTTCAATCTGAACAAAAATAAAACAATTGTTATTTTTTATGTTTTTCAAAATTTTATTAGGGACCACAAAATCCGTATCAAATTCTTTTTCATAAGGTAAGGGTGTAGTTTTAACCAATTTTTCAAAGGAGCTTTTAATGGTCTTACCTAAATCTCCTTCCCAATATTTTTTATCTAAAGCAAAAAGAATTTCATGGTAATTTTTCTTAGCAATTGGCTTCAAAAGGTGTGGTTGGTAGCCATTATCTGTACTGCAGGTTATAAACAATAACCCCACGATAACTATAAATAGTATTTTTATATTTCTTATATACATAATGTCAAACCATAAGAGTAAGTAAAAAGATCTTTATAAAGATTAGAATATTGTAAAATATTGGTTTGGAAAAAGACACCAATATTTTTATATATAAACTTTAGGTTTCCCGAAAGACAATATTTATTATTGAAGAAATCATTCCTAGTTTCTATAGTTTGGTCTAGCTCACCATATTCTAATTTGGATTTACCAACCATCAAAAATTGATTTATAACCTCTAGTTCGGTTTTTATCTTTGGGTTTTTCTTAGGCAATGGTGCCCAGCTAAAGTTTACAGGAATAGTAAAATAATGATGTTTTAAATTACTTTTAGATATTGCTGGTGGTGGTCCAGACATCAAAGAGGAATTAAATATAGTCATCGTATCTTGAGATATACTTATTATTTGTTTATCAAGATCTAATTTGTTTTTCCCAATACCAACACCAATAAATAATTTTAGAGATTCTTTTTTAAGATTAAAAGATTTGAAGAAAAGTCCAAAATTCATTTTTACAGAGTTAAGTGCTTTATATCTAATAGGACTAAAATTACTAACGCCACTAAAAACAGAATTTGTATTTAGCTGCATATTCCCCAATGAAAAGTTTATTTTGAATTTTGTTTTTGTGTGCTTCTCCTCATTTATACTGTTTTCAAATTCCCATTCGTTATCCGTGCTGCCCTTAGAAACAATTAGTATTTTAGAATCTTTATATTTAAATTGAAGAGTATCGTTAAACTGTGCATTGACTGTACTAAATAGAAGAAAAAAGAAGATGAAATTTTTAGAAAAAGCTAAAATTTTTTGGAAAAAATACCAAGTATATTTTGTAGACATATGGCAATATCTAGTCATAATTATAATTTTTCTAATTGGCTTAATTTTTATTTTGTAACTCTACCTTAAAGCAAAAGATGACCCTCCTATAAAGTACCCATCATTATAAATTTCAACTTTATAATTACCAGGTTGTAACACTTCTTCAATTTCATGAAAAATACATAAATCCATGTTTTCATTTTGATAATTTACTATTCGTTTTGAACTAAGTTCTAAATTTTCTCCATCAGAATTTATAATATTAATTGGATTTTTAGATAGTAACGTTTTTTGATTTGGATCAACTACTTTGATATAGATATTTTTATCCCCTGCTTTCGAAAGTTGATTTTCCAGCAAGGTAAAGCAGGCCTTTATCATATTAGTTTTAGCAGCCCTAGTAGTTTCACTTTGTGTCCCGGAATTTCTAATTCTTACAGCAGAGACTGTTACACTTCCTGCTTGTAGAACTGCTCCCAGAGCAACTTTACTCTTCAAATCTTTGTTTTGTTTTTTATACTTTAGGTTCTCATTAGATACCGTATTTAATTTATTGGTTTTTTCTGTTAAAGTATTAGATAGATTAATATTTAAGGTGTTTAATGAATCTATTGTATGGATGTATCCTTTCATAATTCCTCTAAGGGTTTCCGCTTCCTTTTTAAGTTTGAATATCGATCTCCAGTCTTTTTTTGATTTACTATTAAGTTTATCGACTTTTGTCATTAAGGTTTTAATTTTTTCTCTTTGTTGATTTATACTGTCTACAACCATAGTATTGCTTAGTTCAAGACTGTCATAAGAGACCAATAATAATTTTAAATTGTCTTTTAAATTAAATGTTTTGGATGCAGACAATGCATCTTCATTTAACAAGATTTTGTTCATCTCATTATTTTCCATAAGAAGACTAGAAAGTTCTTTGGATATTTCATGGTTTTCTTTATTAAGGGAGCTTATTAAGTACCCTGTATACCCTAGACAAACTACTAACAGTAGAATAACAATTGAAGAATATTTATTTTTGGTAGTTGGGTTGTCGTTCATATTAATTAATTTTCTGTTGACTAACGATTAATTATAGTAAAGTTAATACATCTTGTTAAAAGAATTTATACAACTTATATATCCCGATTTTTGTTCTGGATGCAACCAACCTTTATTGTTTTCAGAAAGAGCAGTTTGCTCTTCTTGTTTAATGGAAGTGAAATCTTCTTTTGCCTCAGATTCCAATACTTTTTTTGGCAGATATTCTGTAAACAGAGAAATCTATGCTTTTAAATTTTTCAAGAATAAATTACTTCAAAAAATGATTTACGAAATGAAATACAACGGGAATAAAGAGACTGCATTTGTTTTGGGAATAGAGTTGGGGTTCCTAGTTCAAAATGTTTGTAAATCTAAAAATCAAGATTTTGACTTTATAATACCTGTTCCTGTAAGTGAAATCAAGAAACAAGCAAGAGGATATAACCAATCTGAATATATAGCAAATGGGATTTCTCAAGTAATAAAAAGACCAGTTCTAAAAAATCAGCTTAAAAGAAGAAACAATTTAAGATCTCAAGTGAATAAATCAAGATATAATAGATGGTCTAATGTGGATGAACAGTATTATCTAGCAAGAAATTTTAATGGTATTAACAAAGTATTGCTAGTGGATGATGTAGTTACCACTGGCGCAACAATCAATAGTTGCATAAAAGCTATTCAAACTATAAATAATTTGGAGATTTCTATAGCAGCTTTAGCAGGTAATAAACAATGAAAATATTATTGAGAGTTTTTCTCTGGAGTTTCAATAGTAGCTTCAATTTCTACACTTTCAATTTGACCTTCTTTAAAAGAACCTTCGTATTTTGCATTTTCTTTCATCCAGTGGTATTCGCCAATTCCATTCATTGCATCTTCTGACCAATGACCATTATAAGTATTCCCATTTTTCCATGTATATTTTCCAATTCCATTCTTCTTTCCACCAAGAAATCCACCTTTATATTTGTCTCCATTGGCAAACATGAAATCACCAAAACCTTGAGGTTTACCATCTACCCAATACCCATCATATTTATTTCCATCTTCCCATAAAAAAGTTCCATGTCCTCTGTGGCAATTTCCTTTAACGCATTGAGAATAAGATGCAATAGAAATAAGAGTAAATAATGATATTATAAATATATTTTTCATGAATTTCACTTAGTTTATTATAAAATTAATAAATTATTAGTAAAAATACTAAATCGTTGGAACTTAAATTTTTATAAAAATGATTTCTCTAAAGACTTAGCATAATCTAAATTTTCAGCATTGATTTTTTTTGAAAACCTTTTAATATTTACCATTGAATTTAGTGGTTTATTCTTATAAATGGAGTCTAGTAATTCCTTAACTAAAAGCGGAGCCATAAGTATTGCCTTACTGCCCATCCCATTTACAGTATATAAATTTTTAATTATTGGATGCTCTCCAACTAACGGTTTTCTATCCAGGGAGGTTGGCCTAAAGCCAAATTGTTGATCCATAATTTCAATGCCATCTATTTCAATAATTTTATTTAGTTTTCTCATTAAATATTCTTTAGCATTGACTGTAACATTATTTTTTTGGTCTTCATTGCTGTAAGTAGAGCCTATAGTAAAGATATTTTTAGTTTCAGGCAGAGAGAATATACCACAATTTATTATCTGGGAGGGTAAAATATTTGAAGAAACTGTAAGTAATTCTCCTTTATTAGGAATAATTGGCAAATAATTAAACATTGGGTTTTTTAATGCATTTACCCCATCACACATTATAACCTTAGAATAAATATCCCCATTATAATGAAATCTATTATTTTCTAATTTAAGTTCGTTGGCCTTAAATAAATCCTTTTTAAGGAGATTACCTTTCAATAATAAAGAACTTACAAAGTCTAAAAACTCACTAACAGAAAGCCGACTGCAAAGCTCTACAACCCCACTTCCAAACATGTTTTTCACGTTCTCTATTTCTTTATTATTTAAACTTAATATGTTTTTATAAATTTCATTATTTGTTTTGCCAATCCAATTATTTTGTTCTTCAAAAGATGCAAATATCCTCAATAATTTATAGTGTTTGTAGAGTTCAATACTACTTTCAAAATTAACTTCTTTGTAAAAAGTATCGCTAAAGTCATAAAACTCTCTTCCTCTCCAAGAAAGATTGCACCTTTTAAGGGAAATAGGATGGACAATCCCCGCAGCAACTTTTGAACTTGTGTTGGGGTTTCCTCCCTCGATTAGTTTAAATTCTTTTAAACTTTTTTTTAGTTGCAGTGCAACAATAGAACCTGTTATTCCTTGGCCAACAATTAAAAATTCATAATTCATTTATAACTGTATGTCTTTGAGGCAAATTGCTACGCCAAAGAAGATCATTAACCCGCCTATTAAAATACCGATCATAGATAAAACCCTATTATCTAGTTTTTCTTTAAGTCTACTAGAAAAATAGATTTTAAATACATCCACAATAAACATTGTTAGTAATGTAATTCCAAAAAAAGACAATAGTTGAAAATCTCCTAATTTTAATTCATTGGTTGCATAGGTGCTGGCAGCTATCCAAAATATAAGCACCCCAGGATTTATAGCATTTAGCCCAAGCCCCTTTATTAATAACTGAAAAGGATAAATTATTTTCTTACTAGTATCCGTTTCAATTTCTTTCACTTCTTTTATCTGAGAGGTTTTTAATTTTATTTGAATAATATTTTTGTAAACAGATACTATTCCCAATACGATAAATATTGATCCAGCAATATATTTAACAAATGAATTTGTAGTTAACCAAAGATTGATCTTTTCTGCAACAAAAAAAGCAGCTAAAAGATAAATAGCATCACTTAAAAGTATGCCAAAATCTAAAAAAATTGCAGCTTTAAATCCTTTTTTTATGCTAGTTTCTATTAAAATAAAAAAAGCAGGACCTAGCATAAAACTTATAAGTATTCCAAAGACAATACCATTTTGAATTATTTCCATTATTAAATTTAGAATTTATAGAACAAAAAAAAACCGCCCTTGGGCGGTTTAATATTTAATTAATCAAATTTTTTAACTATCCCTTAACAAAAGGAAGGCCTGTTTTAGGGCTTTCTACAACATTTTTACCAGCTGGTAAATCGCAAGCATTAGATCTTTCGTCTTTGCAGAAGTAATAAATAGTTTGATTTCTTCCACCTCTAAGTTCTACATCTTTAGTGTGTAAGTAGTAAGTTTTACCTTTACTATTGGTATGTGAATACGCCATTTTATTAAATTTTAATTGTTTACATTTCTAATATAATAAAAACATGGCTATTAATCCCTGAAAAACAAGGATTTATCACATTTTTTTAACATAACGGTGTAAAATCATAAGTATATAACTGTTTTTAGCAGTTTTAAACATGGTAAAAGATGAAAAAAATTATATTTTCTTATAAAATTTAATTTTCAGGGTCAAGTCCATACTTTTCGCAGTACTTTAAATAGTTCTTTTTTTGATCATTTGAAAGATCAATTTTTCTTCCATCAATAAATGCATGAATAATTTTATTGGTACTTATTTCTAATGCATCTCCCTGTGAGACAAATAAAGTTGCAGATTTGCCCTTGGCGATTAATCCGTAATTATTGATTTCCAAAATTTTAGCGCAATTTAACGTTAATGCTTTTATGGCCTCCTCATATGGTAATCCATAAGCTACCGCTGTGCCAGCTAAAAATGGTATGTTTCGAGATTGCATTTGTTCCATATCTCCTTGGTTGTCAAAACAGAAGAGAATTCCTGCTTTGTTTAATATGGATGGCAACTTATAACTTATATCTAATTCGCTTTGTTTGTAGGAAGGTAAAGAATGAACTCTACTAACTATCACAGAAATTTCATTTTCAGCAATCAGTTCTGGGATATAATGGGCATCTTTTCCACCAACTATAGTTAATTTCTCAATGTTAAATTCTTTTTTAAACTCGATAATTTCTTTTATTTGAAAAACTTTATCTGCGTGAACATAAAGTCTTTTTTTACCATTAAATATATTTCTCATAGCTTCCATTCTTAAATCAACAGTCAAAGAATTTTTTTTGGCATATGCTCTTGCAATTTCAAAGAAATCATAAATTTCATTTTTGGAATTTTTTACTTTTGACTTTACTTTTTCGATGTCTAATTCACTATTTATATTGGCGTTAACCCTATTCTTTGGCCAATTCATGTGAATACCTTCGTCAGACCTGACGACGGCATCTTCCCAGTTCCATGAGTCGAATCTCATTACAGAAGAAGACCCAGAAACAATTCCTCCTCTGGGAGAAATCTGACCAAGAAGTATTCCATTAGATCTTACAGTAGGAGTTATCCTAGAATCTGTATTAAAAGATGTAAGAGTTCTTGAGTTAGGATTAAACTTACCTGTCTCTCGGTAATCTTTGGTAGCCCTTATAGCTCCAACCTCCATTAGCCCAATAGTGGAGTTCATAGCAATAAAACCTGGATAAACTTCTTTACCAAATACATCAATTACAATGTCATACTTGGAAGTATCTATCTTATTAATTTCAACATCAACGCATTCTATAATAATACCATCTTTAAAACCTATAGCAGATTTTTCAATTACTTTTCCATTTCCAACATGTAAATTTCCTCCATATAATAAAACACTATTTGTTTGTAAATCTCCAGGTGTTACTTGAGAAATTCCATTACTAAAAGAAAATATAATAATCAGTGTTATGTGAAAAAACTTATTCATCTATTTCAAAATCATTGCATTTGTGAAGTTTATTTTCTTGCTGTTTAATTTTTTCAGTTGGAAAACCATTTTTCTTAGCCCGTATCATTTCAGTAATTAGAGTAGACCTCTTTTTTTCATTTTCTTTAAACAGTTCATTTTGTATTTTCTCATCGTAAAGAAGCAATCCATCGACATAAGTCTGTTCTACTCTAGAATAAATTGAAAGTGGAGAATTATTCCATACAACAATATCCGCATCCTTGCCAACTTTTAAGGAGCCAGTTTTATTATCAATATGCAAAAGTTTTGCAGGATTAATAGTCACCAATTTAATTGCTTCATTTTCTGAACATCCTCCATACTTTATTGCTTTACTGGCTTCTTGATTTAATCTTCTACCCATCTCGGCATCGTCAGAGTTAACAGCTGTTACAACTCCCATTTTACTTAAAAGACAGGCGTTGTAAGCAATGGCATCTCTTACTTCAAATTTATAAGCCCACCAATCTGAGAAAGTTGAGGCTCCAGCTCCGTGTTTTTTCATTTTATCGGCAACTTTGTACCCCTCTAATATGTGGGTAAACGTATTAATTTTGAATCCCATAGAATCTGCCATTTTCATCAGCATATTTATCTCAGATTGAATGTAAGAATGGCATGTAATAAATCTTTTTTCATTTATAATTTCACTTAATGCGTCGAGTTGAAGATTTTGTTTAGGTTCAATTTTATTTAATTTTTCTTTTTTACTTAAAAGAGCATAATCGTCAATGGATTTTTGGTATTCTTTGGCTTCTCTAAATGCATCGTAATATATTTGCTCTACACCCATCCTAGTTTGTGGGTATCTAATACTATATCTCCATCCCCAATTAGATTGTTTTACGTTCTCTCCAAGTGCAAATTTTATAAATCCAGGTGCAGATTTGATTTTCATTTTTTCTGCTGGCTGGCCCCATCTCATTTTAATTATTGCGCTCTGTCCTCCAATAGGATTTGCGGACCCGTGTAATAATTGTGCAGCAGTTACTCCCCCTGAAAGTTGTCTATAGATATTTATATCCTCGGGATTAATTACATCTCCAATTCTTACTTCTGAAGTTATAGCGTTGGAACCCTCGTTTACCCCGCTTTGAATTGCAATGTGTGAATGCTCATCTATAATTCCAGGACTAATGTGTTTCCCTTGCAAATCTACAATGGTTGTGATTTTATCATTTTTACAATTAATCTCCTTACCTAATGCAAATATCTTACCTTCTTTAATCCATAAATCCCCTTTAAATGTTTCTAATTCATCCGCAGTCCATATAGTAGCATTTTTAAATAGAATATTAGATTGCTTAGGGATTTGAGATGGACAAAAATCAAGATGCTGGTTGATGACAAAACTTTCTTTAACTTCTTTAGATTTTATTGAAATTTTATTAGAAACTGTAGTAGTTTTATTTTTTAAAGCTGTCCATTTAAACCATTCGCCGTTTTTATCTTGCCCCTCGCCACTTAGCTTTAAGCCATCCCCAAAAGTATTTCCAGAAAGCCTAATAAAATTATCTCCTTCAGGATAGCTAATAACAATAGCTTTGTCTTGGTAGTTTAAAGTAGCATCTACAGTTTTATTAGTTTTTGTTTTAATTTTATCTCCATAGATATTTAAAACAATATCGCCATTTACTGTACTGTCTTTTAAAATATTATATTTCAACTTTGCATTGGGCTTTTCTAATGTCCCAGAAATAACCAATTGCTTCTTTTTATTTCCTGTTATTAAGGTGTAATTCCCTCTTATATCTATAAGTGTATTAAGAGACTCAAATTCTTTTTTCCCAAGAACCCAATTTTCTAAAATTTTGGAATTTTTGGAAAAAATTTCTTTACTTGTAATAAGAAAGTTAGCCAACTTATTTTTCTCTAATGTTCCACAAACAGAGTCTATTCCAAGCCATTTGGAAGGAAGCTCTGTAAGTGAGTAAAGTATTTTATTATTGCTTGCACCCTGGTCAATACTTTGCCTAATATGTTTAAAAAAATCTTTTGAATTTAATTTATCTGATGTAATACTAAAAGCAATATTTTCTTTTTCTAAAGAGCTAATATTTGTTGTTGCATATTTCCAATGGGATAAATCAGATGTACTAACAGATATTGCGTCGTACGGATTGTCTAAATTCATCGGTTTGGGATAGTTTATAGGGACAATTAGCCTTGGATTTATCTTCATTATTTCACTTAAGTTTTCGTATTCCTTGCCACTTCCCTTGAATATAAAACTGACATCTGATTCTTCAGATATTTTATTTGCTCTAAAAAGATCAAGTTTTCTTTCTAGAATGAAAATATTAGGATAGTTTTTATTTTCGATCTGTGCTTCTAGAGAAAGATTGATTTCTGGGTGGCTATGCCTATCGTTTTTTTCATACCATTTTGCATCTGTAAAAAATTGTCTTAGAAGTGCTATTGAACCCATTAGTGAAGTAGGGTAAGCCTGGTTAGAATTTCCTTTGTTAAAAGAATAAAAATTTGCTGCTTTATCCAATAAAAACATTTGCTTGTCATTTTTTGTTAAAATCAATAAGCTTCCAGTTCCACGAACGATTCCATTTTTTTGATGACTGACTACTAAACCATATCCTTTCTTAAGCAATGGAGTAAATTTTTCGTAGTTGACATTGATATTCTCAACAGAATTGTATTCTGGTCTTACGGCTTCGTTCCAATAATAAGGTCCATATTTAGATGTCTTATACTGTGGAGAATTAGACCTGTTTTTTTTGACTTCTTTTTGAATGTTTAAATCACTGTAAAGTTCAATGAAGGAAGGATATATATAACTTCCTTTTAAATCGTGGATAATCGCATTATTTGGGACAGAAATGTCTTTGCCAATAGCAACAATTCTATTACCTTTAATAATCAAGATTCCATCTTCAATGACTAGGTTTTGGCTTTGATGAATTTTGCAGTTAATAAATGCATGTGGGAATTCTACTTTTTCTTTTATACCAATATGAGGATTGTAATTATTTTTTTGAGCCGGGGAGTAAAAAACTGTAAAAAAACATAAAACAAACAGAAGGTATCTTTTCATCTTCGATGAATTTATAAATATTAACTATATCTTGCATTAAAGTTCAATAAATAATTTAATAAAATGAAATCTCATAATATTTCTCTGATAAGTTCCCTAATACTAATTACCATGAGCGGCTGGGGCTATCTATCCTCAGAAACCCCCTCTGTAACAGCATTGATACCATTATTTTTTGGTGTGATTTTACTATTGTGTTACCCAGGCATAAAGAAAGAAAATAAAATTATTGCTCACATTGCCGTCACTTTAACTCTACTTGTTTTTCTAGCTCTTTTTATGCCATTAAAAGGTGCTTTTGGAAGAGAAGATAATGGCGCAGTTTTAAGAATATTTTTGATGATTATTGGATCAGGAATTTCCCTTTTTGGATTTATAAAAAGCTTTATAGATGCAAGAAAAGCTAGGGAAAATAGTTAATTTTTAAAACAACCTAACCCATCATTGGAAAAAGCAGTTCTTGTAGGAATTAATTACTCTTCTCAAACCAACGCCCAAACTAAAGAGTTTTTGGATGAATTGGCATTTCTTGCTCTTACATCAGGAGCTAAAATGGTCAAAAAATTTACCCAATCTCTGAATGTCGCCCATTCTACAACCTTTGTTGGTAAAGGAAAACTTATTGAAATAGAGCATTTTGTAAAAGAAAATGAAATCGATTTGGTAATATTTGATGATGATTTAACTCCTTCACAATTAAGAAATATTGAAAAGCAATTATGCTGTAAAATTTTAGATAGAAGTAATTTAATACTGGATATTTTTGCTAGTAGAGCTAGAACTGCCCATGCTAAAACCCAAGTAGAATTAGCTCAGTATCAGTACCTTTTACCTAGACTTACTCGAATGTGGACCCACTTAGAAAGGCAAAAAGGAGGAATAGGAATGAGAGGTCCTGGAGAGACACAGATTGAATCCGATCGAAGAATAATCAACCAAAAAATAAGTAATTTAAAACAAAAGCTTACTAAAATTGACAAGCAAAAATTTGCGCAAAGAAAGAATCGAGGGAATATGGTCAAAGTTGCCCTTGTTGGTTATACTAATGTTGGCAAATCAACATTAATGAATATTATAAGTAAGTCAAAAGTCTTTGCAGAAAACAAACTATTTGCAACATTAGATACAACTGTAAGAAAAGTAGTGGTAGATCAAGTTCCATTTTTACTCAGCGACACAGTGGGATTTATAAGAAAATTACCGCATCAGCTTGTAGAGTCTTTTAAATCGACGTTAGACGAAGTTAGAGACGCTGATATTTTAGTTCATGTAGTGGATTTTTCCCATTCCGTTTACCAAGATCAAATGAATTCAGTCAATGAGACTTTGAATGAGTTAATGACAGACCCTAAGGAAACAATATTGTGTTTTAATAAGATTGATAGGATTCCAAAAGATGAATTAAAATCTCTAAAAGGGTTTTGGGAGAACAAAGAATTTAATGTTGTATTTATTTCTGCAACTGAAAAATCAGGAATTCAAAATTTAAAAAAAGAACTTTTTATTAAAGTAAAGGATATTCACTATACTAGATTCCCTTTTAATAAGACCCCTGTTTATTATTAAGAAATAATTTTTGCTATATTCAAATTCGAATGGGAAAGAAATTAGTAATAGGTTCTTCTGGCCAAATTGGTGTTGAGTTAATTGAACAATTAACAAAAGATTTTGGTGCCAACCAAGTTATAGCTGCGGATATAAAACCAGTTTTAAAGGGGAAAACTTTAGGGGTTGAATATATTACACTTAATGTTTTAGACAAAGACAATTTATTTAAAATAATAAAAGAACACAATATTTCAGAAGTTTATTTATTGGCAGCAATGTTATCTGCAATTGCTGAGAAAAATATTCAATTAGCATGGGATCTAAATATGAAAGGCCTATTTAATATTTTAGATTTAGCAAAAGAAAAACATGTTGAAAAGATTTTTTGGCCTAGTTCTATTGCTGTTTTTGGACCAACAAGCCCAAAATTAAATACTCCTCAATCAACTTTATTAGAACCCTCCACAGTTTATGGCATTAGTAAAATGTCTGGTGAAAGATGGTGTGAATATTATTTTTTAAAATATGGAGTAGACGTAAGAAGTTTAAGATATCCAGGAATAATAAGCTATAAATCTCCACCAGGAGGAGGAACTACAGATTATGCAATAGAAATTTTTCATGCTGCAATTAATTATGGTTTTTATGATTCTTTTATTGCCAAAGAAGTTACACTTCCAATGATTTATATGCAAGACGCTATACGAGCAACTATGGAAATCATGCAAGTCGAAAGAAAAAAATTGACTATAAATTCTAGTTATAATTTGGCTGCAATAAGTTTTAATCCTGAAGAAATCGCCAATGAAATAAAATTATTATTCCCAGAATTTAAAATAACTTACAGTACTGATTTTAGAAATAAAATTGCATTATCTTGGCCTTGCAGTATTGATGATAGTTTTGCCAGAAACGATTGGGGATGGAAACATGATTTTGACTTGAAGAAGACCACATTAGAAATGGTAAATGGAATTAAAATTTAACTTTTAATTTAATTTTCTTTGAACTCTGTCAAACGCTTCTTTAACACTGTGGAATGCTTCTTTTTTTGAAGCGCTTTTATAATTCCATCTTCCCCTAAATTTGATTAAAAGTATCCAGTACCTGAAATTAACCATTGCAATTATTGGAGCTGCAAATAAAAAGACGAGCCCATAAGACCAGTCTTTAAAAATTGTTAGTAAAAGAGCTATTAAAAGCCAATAGAATGTAAATAGAATAATACTAATAGCTAGTTTTAGTGACGAATGAAAATGTTTGTCTTTAATTTTATTTTCAACAAACCAAACAGGTATTTTATATGGAATATAATTTGTTAGGAGTCCTGCTAAGTGAAAAGGGAATAACAATAATAGAATGAAGCTTAAAACACTTAAGGTCAAATACGATGAGGGCAATTTATTTAACAAATAAGGTCTTATTTTATAATTAGACATAAAAGCTTTTACAATTTTCAAATCTGCTATAATATTTTTGTAATCTTCTGGGTTTTGCTTGCTCAGAGATTCAGCTTTGAACAATTTTTCTTTTCTTAAATCAAACTTTATTTTAGGGTCTGTAATCTTTTTTAATAGTGGAAAGCTGTGAAGAAGATAATATACCTCCTCATAGTTTTCAGCATCCTGAATATTAATCATCAAAGAAGATAAATCATCTGCTATTTTTAAAGTTAATTTATTAATAGCCTCTGCGTTGTTGTCTTTAAAATTTGAAAAATAGTCACCTACTTTGATTGGGTCTCCTACGTTAAGTAAAATATCGGAGTTCATTTTAAAATGACTTTCATAATCTATCCCAAGAGGAATTATATACAATGGAACTTCTTTTCCAAATTTCGAAAGTGTTCCAAATGCAATTCTAGCCAACCCTTTTTTAAGTGGACGAAGTGTTTTTTTATAATTATGATTTCCTTCTGGGAAGATGACTAAATTGTCTTTTTTCCTTAATATTTCGTGACAGTCATTAAATGTTTCTTCATTTTTTTCAATGGTGTTCACTCCGTCTCTTTGCCTGTAAACAGGGAGCATATAACATTTTCTTAAAATTTTATTAGCAATTTTTTTTTTGAAAACATCTGCTCTAGCCAAAAAGTTTAGTGGAGCATCTGTCTGGACTGCAATTACAATTGCATCCAAAAATGCATTTTGATGATTAACAGCATATATAATTCCAGCATTTTTAGGAATTTTTTCCTTTCCTAGATACTTAAATTTTTTAAAATAGGTTCTAGATCCTGTAATTGATATTGCATAACCAATTTTGTACGGCAAAAACCAATTTTTAAACAAATAACCTATCCAAAATTTACGCATAACTTATCTTAGAGTAGCATTAAATTTATCTTCTAATTTACTTTGAATAGAATTCATCACAGAATCAACTTCTTTGTCTTTCAGTGTTCTCTCTGCATGCAAGAATTCAAATCTTAGTCCGTAAGCTTTCTTTCCAATATTTTTTTTATCTCTATATATGTCAAATAAAGTTGTGTTTTTTAAAAGCTCACTATTTACTTGATTAATAGAATTTTTAATTTCTTGCATGGTAATATCTTCTGAAATTAAAATGGATAAATCTCTAAATACTTTTTGAAATTTATTTATAGGTTTGATTTTAGATTTTGAATTTGCAATAATCTTCACAAGATTATCAAAATAGATTTCAGAAATAAAATAATGCTTTTTAAACCCTATCAAGTTGGATATTTCTTTTCTCACCGTTCCTATTGTTGCCAATTTATAATTTCCCTTCTTAAACAATAATCCTTCTTCCCATAAATAGTCAGTTGTAAGCATTTCTGTTTCATAATATATTCCAAGAGACTTGAATACACTCTCAACTATGCCTTTTAATTGAAAGAAACTACTTTCTAGTTTTCCATTGAACCAATGCTCTTCATTTTGAAGTCCAGTTGTAGCAATTAATAATCTATTTTCTTGTTCATATTCATTTCCACTTTCAGAATAAACTTTCCCCCATTCAAAAATGGTTCCGTCAGGATTTCCGTTAAAATGATTGAATTTTAAAACTTCTACGGCGCCATAAACCAAGCTTTTTCTTAAAATGGCAGTGTCATTGCTAAGAGGATTTAGTAGAGAAATATGGTTGTTTGATTCTTCATTAAGAAAATTACCATATTCTCTTTTCACTAAGGAATTATTCATTATTTCATATCCCCCTAAGCTCACTAAATGGTTGCTGATTTTTTGTTGAATAGAATGGTTGCTTTTTAATTTTGGAATTGAAGGCGAGGTATTTATTTTTTCAGGAATATCAATATTGTTGTAGCCATATATTCTAAGCACCTCTTCAGTTATATCAATTTCTCTAGTTACATCGTTTCTATACGCTGGGACATGCACTAAAGCTTTATTTGTCTTTTTACTATCTACTTTAATCTCCAAATGGTTTAAAAGCTCAGTTATAGTTTTGTTGTCCAGCTTAATGCCACCAATTTTTCTAATTTTTTCAAAATTTATTTCAAAAGAGATGTCTTTAGTTTCTTTTGGATGAACATCAAATATTTCAGAGGCTATTTCACCTCCCGAAAGATCTGTTATGATTTCAGAAGCTTTAATTAGCGCTGGTAACACCATAGATGGATCAACTCCTCTTTCATACCTAAAAGAAGCATCGGTATTTAAACTATGCCTTTTTGCAGTCTTTCTTATTAAAACTGGATTGAAAAGAGCACTTTCAATAAATATACTTTTAGTATTTTCCGTTACGCCTGATTCTAACCCCCCAAAAACTCCGGCCAAGCACATTTCTTTTTCAGAATTACAAATCATAATGTCGTCTTTATCTAGAGTTCTTTCTACTCCATCAAGAGTTGTGAAAATTGTTTTATTTTTTGGAGTTTTAATATTTATTTCACCGCCTTTTACTTTGTCTAAATCAAAAGCATGAAGAGGCTGTCCATAATTGTGAAGAATAAAATTAGTGACATCAACAATATTATTTATAGATTTCACACCTATAGATTCTAATTTATCTTTTAACCATTTTGGACTTGATTTAACTTGGATATTTTTTATTACAATACCTGTATATCTCTGGCATTGATCAGCGTCTTCAATAGAAATATTTATTTCAATATTTTTTCTTGTTTCAATCTGTTTCTTCTCAGGAATTGCTTTAAGAGCAGAACTGGAAGGCAATAATTTTTTGAATTTTAGCGCTGATAACAAATCTCTTGCAACACCATAATGGCTCATTGCATCAGCTCTGTTAGGAGTTAGTCCAATTTCAAAAATCGTATCTCTAACTACATTAAAATAGTCCGCTGCTGAATCCCCTACATTTGCATCTTTATCAAGAATTAAAATCCCATCGTGGCAATCCCCAACACCTATTTCATCTTCGGCACAAATCATCCCAAAAGAATCTTCTCCTCTTATTTTTGCATTTTTAATTTTAAACGATGGACCTTTTAGAGGATAAATAGTTGTTCCGGGTTTAGCAATAACTACTTTTTGACCTTTTTTTACGTTTGGCGCTCCACAAACTATTTTATAGTTTTCTTCTTCTCCTAGATCAACCTGCGTAATATTTAACCTGTCTGCATTAGGATGTTTTTCAACACTTTTAATTTCTCCAACTATTAAGTCTTTAAGACCCCCTTTAATATTTTCATAGATTTCCAATCTTTCAACTTCCAAGCCAATATCAGTTAGAAGTTCAGATGTTTCTATGGTGTCTAGTTTAAAGTCTAGAATATCTTTTAACCAATTGTAAGAAATTTTCATAAAAATAAAAGGTTTTACAATGTAAAAATAGCTGCTTTTCTTGGGTGACAAAAAATAAGAGCAACAAAATACTTTCTAAGTATATTCAACTATTAGTTTAAAATATGTATGATGATGTAAAATTTTTATATTTTTGGCGCTCTTAAAGTTGGTGCCTTAGCTCAGTTGGTAGAGCAATGGACTGAAAATCCATGTGTCCCTGGTTCGATTCCTGGAGGCACCACTTATTAAAAGCTCTCATTTATTGAGAGCTTTTTTATTATTCTAAGGTTTAATAAGCGTAATTATTTAATATGTATTTTCGAAAAAATACAATGATAAAAGTTAATTTATTAATGTTTATCATTAATTTTATTACATTTGCAACTGAAATAGTAATAAATTTATCATGAAAAATATTAAACACTTTTTAGCAATAATATCAATAGTACTTATATCTTGGTTAAATATAAAATTTCCAAATAGTCGCATCCTTATGGTAGTTGGGGCATTACTGACAGTAGTTCTCATATTTAATTTTTCAATTCGAAAAAGGATACAATTTAAATCTTACTTTTTGAATCCCTGGAATTTTTTGGTGTCAACTCAATTTTCAAATCAAAATACAGAAATCTCAACAGGTTTGATGTATGAAAAAATGCTGGAGGTCGTCCGAGACTCAAACTATAGAGTACGAGATTCAAACCCATTGAAAAAATCAATATTTCTAACCACACCAATATCTTTGAAATCTTGGGGGAAAAATATTTACATCGATATTAATGAATCCAATTTAGGAAAATCTACAATTAAGATAACCTCAGTAGCTCTTCAGGTTTATTCATGGGGCAAAAATCAGCAGAATTTTGAAAAATTAATTTTAGAAATCGAAGAATCATTAATCATTTAATTTATGGCAATTGTAATAAAACTTGATGTCGTTCTTGCAGAAAGGAAAATGAAGCTGAAGGAACTTTCAGAAATTGTGGGAGTTTCTACGGTAAATTTATCTATTCTAAAACAAGGAAAAGTAAAAGCCATTCGTTTTTCTACTTTGAACGCTATTTGTAGTACTTTAAATTGTCAACCTGGAGATATCATGGAACACATTGATTATATTAAGAATTAAATTTATTTTAGCATTAAAATAAATAAGTTTGGTTTTTTCAAGTTTTCATTTTAATAACTACAAAAACTAAATTTATATACTTACAAAATGGCCATAAAGAAAAATAAAACATTAATAATTTTTTTCTTTTTAATTGCCTATGTTATTTTGCAGTTTATATGGTGGGGATACCATATTTCTTCTTTAACTGAGCAGTTAAATAATAGCGAAGATTATATCGCTAGAAGACTCACCATGATAGCTGGAGAAGGGACAGTATTTATAATTATTATTGGTTTAGGCGCTTTTTATGTAATTAGGTCTTATTATTTAGAAATCAGTCTTGCTAAAAAAGAGAAAAACTTTGCTTTATCTGTAACCCATGAGCTTAAAACACCAATTGCTTCTTCAAAATTATTTGCTGAAACTTTATTACAAAGAAAAGACCTTAGTAAGAATCAAATAACAACAAGTTTAGAAAAAATTGTTTACGAGCAAAATAGGTTGAATGAATTGGTAGAAAAAATATTGTTGGTTAGCACCATCGATGAAATGAAAAATGACATGCATTTAAAACCAGTGTCATTTAGTTCTATTATTAATCAAGTAATTGGTCAAGATGCAAATTCTCATGTAATTAATAATACCGTTGATGAAGATTTAATTTTTAGTGGAGACGACTTTTATTTGATTTCTTTATTTCAAAATCTTTTAGACAATGCCCAAAAGTATTCAACAGATGGCTCTGAAATTAATTTTTACTCAGAAATTAATCCCAGTAAAATTATTATATGCGTTTCCGATCAAGGAGTAGGTATTGCTGAAAATGAGAAGTTGAAAATATTTGATAGGTTTTATAGAATAGAAGATGAAGATACAAGGTCTTCAAAAGGAACAGGACTGGGATTATTTTTAGTCAATCAAATTGTAAAAATGCACGGCGGGAAAATCACTTGTAAAGACAATATTCCTAATGGATGCATCTTTCAAATTCAGTTTAAAAAATAATATGAAAAAAAAAGCAGGATTAATAATCCTTGATGGTTGGGGTATTGGCGCTAAGGACGATTCAGATGGTGTCCACATGGCAAATACTCCTTTTTTTGACAACTTAATTAATAAACATCCCAATGCCCATTTAACAACATTTGGAAAAGAGGTTGGTCTTCCCGATGGTCAAATGGGAAACTCGGAAGTTGGGCATTTAAATATTGGTGCTGGAAGAATAGTTTATCAAGACCTTTTGAGAATAAACAATGCAATTGAAGACGGTAGTTTTTTCAAAAATCCACAGCTATTAAAAGCCATTCAAACTGCTACCAAAAATAATTCAGCTATTCATTTAATGGGATTAGTATCCGACGGTGGCGTACATTCTTCACTAGATCATTTACTATCCCTTTGTTCCTTTTTAAAGGAAAAATTTTCTGGTAAAGTTTATATTCATGGTTTTTCTGACGGAAGAGATTGTGGTCCAAATACTGGAGTTGAGTCCTTTGAAAAGCTACATCACCATATTCATAATTCAAACATTGTATTGTCTTCCATTATTGGAAGATATTATGCAATGGATAGAGATCAAAGATGGGAGCGAATAAAAAAGGCATATGATCTTTTAGTAGATGGAATTGGAGAACTAAAAGAGGATTATTCTGCTGCTTTTAAAGAGAGCTATTTTAATGAGATTACCGATGAATTTTTGGAGCCTGTAAAAATAAAAAATAACAAGGGGACTATTCTAGACAATGATTTGGTAGTATGTTTTAATTTTAGAACCGATAGGTGCAGACAAATTACTACAGCACTAACCCAAAATAACTTTTCTGAATATGGAATGAGAATTAAACCACTTCATTTCTATACCATGACAAATTACGATAGAACATTTAAAAATGTAGAAGTAATTTACGACAAGGACAATCTGCCGATGACACTAGGTGAGGTGTTAAGTAATAATAATAAAAAACAATTAAGAATTGCAGAAACTGAAAAATATCCGCATGTTACTTATTTTTTTAGTGGCGGAAGAGAACAAGAGTTTGACGGAGAGTCTAGAATTGTTATTAGCTCTCCTAAGGTAGCTACTTATGACCTTCAGCCAGAGATGAGTGCCGAAAAAGTTACTTCTAGTGCAATAGATTTTTTGACGGAGAACACACCTGATTTTTTGTGTTTGAATTTTGCAAATCCAGATATGGTAGGACACACTGGTGTAACAAATGCAATTGTAAAAGCATGTGAAACTGTAGACAATTGCCTAGAAAAGCTTGTTAACTGTCTAAAGGACTTAGATTATTCTATCATTATAATTGCAGATCATGGCAATGCGGATAAAATGAAAAATAAAGATGGTTCAGCCCACACAGCCCACACACTTAATATGGTTCCTGTAATTGTGCTGGATCAAAACGTGAAAATTGTTGAAAATGGAAAACTTGCGGACATAGCACCATCCATTTTAAAATTAATGGACATTGACAAACCAAAAGAAATGTTTGGTGTGAGTATTATCTAATTAATTGGACTTTACCGCTAATTCCGTTTTTCTTCAAGCTAATTTTTTCGTAATCGTATTTCGTGGATTTCGGATCAATTAGATAATAGTATATGCCCTCTTTTAGTTCCTCTCCCGACTTGTAGTGGGTGCCCCTCCAATCATTTTGATAGTTGGAGTTTTCATATACTAATTCTCCCCACCTATTAAAAATAAGTAGATATGGATTTGGATATTGATTTAAATTAATAGGCACAAAAAAGTCATTTATTCCATCGTTATTAGGAGTAAAAATATTTATGTTTTCTATTGGGCACTGCACCCAAACTTTACAACTATCGAAAATTTCTTTGTTACACCCGTCAGTAACATTAATAAATATAAAACCTGTGGAGTCCATAGAAACTTCCACGGAGTCTAATCCACTTCCGTCTGACCAGTTAATAGTTACTGGCTCAAGACCTCCTGATAAATTACTGTTTATAGTAATCACTTCGCCTAATTGATTGCAAAAATTTAAACTATCGGAAATGGACACTCTAAGCGGTGTATAATCGCTGATGTATAAAGTAGCTCTAGAAGTATCTAATTGACCAGAACATTTTTCATAATAAACGTTTAAAACTACAGTTTCAGTAGCTTCCAATATACTGTCAATAATAGGGTTAATAAATAAGGTATCTCTTAGTTGTCCGCTTGGAATTGTTAAACTGTCTGGAATATAATCATAATCTAGACCAATAGTTGCACTTCCTAGGAAGTCAAAATGAACTGTAAAATCTCCAATAGTGTCTGGCCTTTCAAAATTAAAAAATGCTGAATTACATCCTTCATATAAAACAGTGTCACTATTGGCAATGCCACTTGATAATTCAATACTTCCGTTTGAGGAAAAGCTTCCAGCTTCTAAAAACACCCAAGAATCTAGACTTGTGTCAGAGCCATCTGCAATTGCCAGCCTAATATGGTAAGTTTCTCCACATTGCACCACTACATTAGCTTGAAACTTTTGGGTAAATCCATTACAAGACAATGTTTGAAAAACATTGGTGTTGTTGATGTAATAATTACTATTAATTACATTATTAATAGAGCTTATTGTTATAGGTAGTGGAGGGTTAGAATTTGGTACTGTTGCAATATTTATAGATCCATTGGGAAAACCAGCTGGAGCTGAATAGGGGCCTGTAATTCCTGGCCCTGATATAAAAAACCCAAAAACATCGTTGTATTGACTATTGACCCAAGTAAGATATTCATTGGAGCCAAAAATATAATTAAATATTAGAGAATCAGAGTTAGGTATAAAATCAAACTCTAGTAGTGCTACATCAAAAATACCTGATACCGAGAAAGATTGACCAATAAGTCCAGGCACACTATTGGCAACATTAAGTAAGTCAGGGTCACTCACATTATTAACAGGCATATTTATAACCCCACTAAAATTAGGATCTAAAGCATTTATATCCCCTGTTGACATTACAATCCCACTATCCATATTCAAATTAGTATTCAAAGCATTGAAAAACCCAATTTGTATTGCGTCTCCCATAAAAGAGTGGTTTGCAGAACTTACCCCGCCACCGAGTAAAATATTATCTACTAATGAAACTGCCGTATTGAATGGAGCTGTATTATCTACTTCAATCTGACTATAAAAGTTTTGGTAAAACCAAAATAAAAAGGATAGGATGAAAATTTTTTTCCTCACTTATAAAGCATTAATTTTCTCTAAAGTTAATAATCTATAAAATATCCTTAGACATCCTAAGGTTTTGTAAATAAATCTTTAAATTGAATTAATTAATAAAACATTTAAAATTCACTTATTATGACTCAAGAATATATTAATAAAAATAAAAATAGATTTTTGAATGAGTTATTTGAATTCATTAAAATCCCATCTGTTAGTGCGGATATGAAATTCAAAGATGATGTCCTAAAAGCAGCTAGTTTTTTGGAGAATAATCTTAATCAAATTGGAGCTGATAATGTCCAAATATTTCCTACAGATGGGCATCCAATTGTCTATGCAGAGAAGATTATAAATGAAAGTTTTCCTACAGTTTTGGTATATGGTCATTACGATGTTCAACCAGCAGATCCTTACGAATTATGGGATTCAGATCCTTTCGATCCAGTGGTTAAAAAAACCAAGATTCATCCAGAAGGTGCTGTTTTTGCCAGAGGAGCCTGTGATGACAAGGGTCAGATGTTTATGCATTTAAAAGCATTTGAAGCAATGTATAAATCTGGGGAACTTTCGTGTAATGTAAAGTTTATGTTTGAGGGAGAAGAGGAAGTAGGCTCTTCTAACCTAGAGAAGTTTGTACGTTCTAATGTTAAACTTTTAAAGGCAGATGTAGTTTTGGTTTCAGATACTGGAATTATAAATAACACTACACCATCTATATGTGTTGGACTTAGGGGATTGAGTTATGTGGAGGTAGAAGTAACAGGACCAAATAGAGATCTCCATTCTGGACTGTACGGAGGAGCTGTTGCAAACCCAATAAATGTATTGTCTAAAATGATAGCTTCATTACATAATGAAAATGGGACGATTAATATCCCTGGCTTTTATAAAGACGTTGTTGAGATAAGTAATTTGGATAGAAAAGAAATGGCCAAAGCACCTTTTAATTTGTCTGAATATATATTAGACCTATCTATTGATAATGTCCACGGTGAAGAAGGATTTTCTACCAATGAAAGAAATTCTATAAGGCCTACATTAGATGTAAATGGTATTTGGGGAGGTTACATTGGCCAAGGTGCAAAAACTGTATTGCCATCCAAAGCACATGCAAAAATCTCCATGAGATTAGTGCCTAATCAAAGTTCAGAAAAGATCACTGAATTATTTGAAAGCCACTTTAAGAAAATTGCCCCTGAATATGTAAAAGTTAAAGTAACCCCTCATCATGGAGGAGAAGGGGTGGTTATTCCTACAGACTTTCCTGCATATCTAGCTGCAAAAAACGCAATGGAAACAACTTTTGGAAAAACACCAATCCCAGTTAGAAGCGGAGGAAGTATACCTATAGTTCCAATGTTTGAAGAGGTTTTAGGATTGAAAACAATATTACTTGGTTTCGGATTAGATTCTGATGTAATCCATTCTCCAAATGAACACTTTGGGTTATTTAATTTTTACAAGGGAATTGAAACAATACCACACTTTTACAAAAATTATGCAGATCTGATGTTATAAGAAATGAGAATCTTTACCATAGTTATATTAAGTTTTTTGATTTCTTCTTGCTCATTATATAAGCCTCTTGAATTTAAGGGAATGGAAGATTATTCATTTTCTGATGAAGATGGTTGTAATCCTATTTGTGTTGAATTAAGTTTCTTTAATCCTAATCCATACAATATAGTCTTAAAGTCAGCTAACGTTAAAGGATTACTAGGTAAAGAAGATATAGGAGTTTTGGAAATTTCGGATTCCTACGTGCTTAAAAAAAGTGATATATCTAATATTAACTTATCTTTTTCTACAGAAATCAAAAGTTTTATTCCAGTAGTATCAGGGTTTTTCAGCTATATCTCTGGAAACGAGGTTACACTTCTGATTGACGGAACTTTAAAGGTAAAAGCATTGGGGTTCTCAAAAAAAATTAAGATAAATGAATCTTTAAGTGTAAAGTATTAGTTTTTTTACTACGTAAAATGATTACGTAGATGTTGTCCATCTTTGTTGTGTATTAAAAATTTAAAAATGACAACAAAGACAAATCCTAAAATCACTTTTCAAGTAAATTATATTATTTATGAAAAAAATGATACAGCTATATTACTAGATGGGGCAGTTAGAATAAATAATAAAAATTATTATACTTCTATTCCAATAGACCTTGTTAGGTTTAGCCATTTATGTGAAAAAATAATTGGTTTCCAAAAAACCAACTCTTTGTGGAATAGAGCTGATTGGGGACAATGATCAGGTTTGTGAAATTGCACCAAAAAACCACCTAGGTGAAGGACTTAATTTTTTCTGCCAACGAAACATTTATTAACCAACATTTATTTCAATTAAAAACAGCATAAGATGAAAACATTAGCAATTTCTGAAAATATAGAGGTCATTCTGCCTAAAATGGGGATTATGACGCATCTAGTAGAACTTACAAGACATGATTATATATACGTGAAAGACTCACTTAAAATTAATGATTTACTAACTATAGAGTCTGATAAAAGTAGATTTTGGGAAGAGAATTCATTAGCAATATATCACAAAGGATTTAAACTGGGATATTTAAATAATTCTATAAATAAAGTAGTTCAAAAAATGATCAATAAATTTGGATATGTCCAAGTTGTTTTGAAAAACAAACCTAAAGGAAATAATCCTTTTGATGGATTAGATGTTTTAATTGAGATTGGGTAATTATTTTGACAACCATACAGAAGGGTTCACAGTATTCAATCCTTCAGCTAATATTCTCCATATCTCAAAATGAGCTTCTGAAATACCAGATTCTTTAGCAAGCAGTTTACCCACCTTATCTTTGGTTTTAATGAAGTCTCCTTTTTTTACATAAACCTCCTGTAAATTAGCATAAACAGTTCTGTATTCTCCGTGGCTCACCATCACCACTCTTCCAGCTCCCGGAATTATAAGAACACTTGTTACTTTCCCACCAAAAACAGCACGAACATTTGCGTTTTTAGATGTAGTAATATCAATCCCATTATTATCAACTGTTGCTGTACTTACCAAATGGTGTTGATGCTTCCCATATCTACTGGTAATTTCTCCTTTTTCAACGGGCCATATTAACCTGCCTTTATTATTGCTAAAATTTTTTGAAAGTGCTTTTCCCTCAGGTGTATAATCAAATTTTGATTTTTTTAATTTCTCTAAAGCTCTTATTTCCTTTTCAATAGCTTTTTTTACTGCTTTTGCAATTTCTTGTCGTTTTACATTGTTTTTTTCTAAATTTTCAGCTAGTGTTTTTTCATTGTTTTTAATTTTCTCTAAAGATGTTATTTGGATATTTTTATCTTTTTGGTAATCTATCTTTTCTTGCTTTTTATTTTCTAATAGAGATTTTTTTCTTTTAATTTCCTCAAAGTATTCACCTTTTTTAATTTCTAGATTAATTTGTGTTTTTTTAATTCTTTCTATTTGTTTTAGTCGGTAGTCTTTATAATACTGAATATATTTCATTCTGTGAAAAGCTTCTGAAAATGTAGAAGAAGATATTATATAAAGAAATTTATAATTAGGATCTCTGTTCTTAAAAGCATATAAAATCATTTTTCTGTACTCCTCTTTCAAGATTTTATCTGTATTAGTTAAAGAGCTAATCTGCCTATTAATTTCTTTTATTTTTTCATCCATTTTCCTAAGTTGGAAACTGTAATTGTCAATTAGTCTTTTCCCTATATTGAATTTGTTTATTGACAATATTTATTTCACTAAGGGTAAGTTTTTTTGTTGCTCTAGTTTGATTAATTAGTTCTTTTGTATGCTCAATTTTTTCTAATAATTTTTTTTCTTGTCTTTTAAGTAAATCACTTTTCTTTTGACCGTAAGAATAAACAAGGAAGCAGCAAAGCTCCCACTATTAAAATATGTTTGATTGTTTTAATCATTAAATTTTATAGACTGGTACTTGTTGTCAATACTTTTAAATGGAAATTTTTGGGGCAAGTCAAACTTTATATTTTTATAGTTGATTAAAAGATTATATGATAGCTCTAAGTTGCTAATTATAAGTTCAATATCCATAGGAAAGTTTTGATTATTTATTTTTTCCCAATTTTTATAGCTGATGTTATTTCAGAATTAGAGGAAGGGAAAATTATATTTATTCTCTTACATTTATAAGTAAATGGATCAATCCACGATTGATAAATATAATCCGCTGATTTTTTAGTTTTGTTATTAGTAATTCTTTTGGTTTTTCTTTTTCTGTGAGAAAGTAAATGGTACTCATTGTTTTTTACTTGTAGAATAAATTTATCTTCTAAATGTTTTAGGTAAGATCTCCCCATTAATAAATCTTCAATTAGAGCATAGGGAATAGATAAATTCAAATCACTCTCTAGATTAGCAATAGAACCCTTGAAAAATAATTTTTCAGGATATTCGATGACCATTTTTACAGAATCTTTTCTAAATTCTCCTCTAAATATTCTTTTTTTATATTTAGAAACATTGAGCCAAATTAAACTATCTGATTTAGATCTAATATTTAGATCTAGTTCTTGTGGGGTCTCATTATTTATAGTTATTAAAGCATTTCCTCTAGCTTTTAACCATTGAATATCTAGCTCATATCCTTTAATTGAATCTAAAAGCTTTTTTTCATGCAGAACTTTTACCACTTTTCCTTCCTCAACATTTTTAATCATATTGCAAGAAGAAGAAATAAACACAGTAAAAAACCCTACTAAAATATTATTCAATAAATTTATTTTCATTTATTTTTTGAATTAACTCTTTTGGAATGCTCGCCAGTTGCTTTTGCTTTTTTCCAAAAAGTAATAGCTTTTTTCTTATTATCTAATTTAAAAAGAACATCTCCATAATGTTCTAATATCTCACCAGACTTTTCTCCATCTTTAATAACCGCATTAAATAAAATTTGTTCAGCTTCTTCATATTCTCCTGTTTGGAACATCACCCATCCATAAGTGTCCATATAGGTGGATTTGTCAGGAAACTTATCTATTACTTTTAATATTAATTCTTTTGCTCTTTCAAGATTGACCTTTTTCTAGAGCCAAATAGTAACTGTAATTATTTAATAGGTTAATATTTTCAGGATTTAAAGCTAAAGACATTTCATAATAATCAAATGCTATTTTGAATTTTTTTATTCCATAATAAGAGTCACCAATTTGTTGATCAAAATCACTTTCTAAAAATGAGTTATTGAAAACCAAATTCTTTCCTTTTTTAAGGGTTTCAACAGCATTTTCAAATTTATTTTTTTGGTTCAAAGCTATTCCTAAAGCTAAATATAGAAATGGCTGATTTGGATGACTTTCTATTGCGTTTTTAGAGTCTTTAATAGTTGCTTCCAACTTGTTTCTTGAAAGAGTCGAAGAAATCAGCTGAGTCCAAGCTTCAAATGGAAGAGGATTAATTTCTAAAGATTCTCTGATATAGAAAGCATGCAGTATCTTCTTTTCTTTGATGCATTTTTAAATTTCCTAGAAGAAGTAAACTCTCACTACTTTGAAAGTCTGATTTAAGATAACTTTCTGCAAGTTTACATATCTGACTAATATTGTAGGGACTTTTCTCATCATAAGAAATCTGAAGAAGCATTTGTTTTTTTAGATTATTTTCAACTTCAAGCGATTCCATCACATATAGAAGTTCTTGATAGGCTTTATTGATTTCTCTATTTTTATAATAAAATTGAAATAATGAAAGTCTAACAAGGCCATTGGAGGAATCAATAAACATCATTTTTTCTAATAAATGTTTTGATTCTTCAGGCCTGTTAATGTTTTGGTAGTACTCTGCTAGTAGACCTAGTCCTCTTATATTTTCTGGACTAAAAGCAACCAATTTTGCAAGTTCATTTATTGCTTTCTTTTTATCTTTTAGGAAAACATAAATTTGGTGTTTTTGAATTGATAAATCTTCACTAACACCAATCCTCTCTTCAATTTTATTGAGAACTTTTAACGCGTTTTTGTAGTTACTTCCGTTTAAAAATTCATCAGTTAAAGAAAATAAGTAGGAAATCTTATCAGGTTTTATTTCAATTAATTTGGAAAAGATTTCAGCACTTTTTTTATGGTTCGCATTTTCTTTATATACCAATGCTAAATTGGCTAGATACCATTCATTTTTTGGATCAATTGTAACTGCAGTATTTGCATATTCCAAGGCTTTTTGAGGTTGATTAAGGGTTAAAAAAATTCCAGAAAGCTCAAAATTAACAACACCACTTTTTGGATTTATCTCTAAACATTTTTTGTATAAGGAATCTGCCGAATATAAATCTCCGCTAACTTTTGCACCCGTTGCATCAATAAGACATTTCACAAAAGTCCTATCATCCAAGATGTCATCTTGTTGAGAACTTACTTTTTGAGATAAAAAATAGTGCTAAAAAAAAGCAAATAATTCTTAAATTTTTAATCATCAATTTTTATAGAAAAATTATTTTTTACCTGTACTTCCAAATCCATCTTCCCCTCTTTGACTAACAGAAATTTCTGATGTTTCAATAAAGTTTGGAATTTCATATTTTGACAAAACCATTTGAGCTATTCTGTCTCCATTATTTATTTCAAATTTTTTGTTAGAAAGATTTACCAGAAGAACCCCAATTTCACCTCGGTAGTCCGAATCAATAGTTCCCGGGCTATTAATTACTGTAATTCCATTTTTAAAGGCAAGTCCGCTTCTAGGTCTAATTTGTACTTCATATCCAAATGGGATTTCCATTTTAAGCCCTGTCGAAATTAATTTTCTTTCCATAGGCTTTAAGATTATTTTATTTTCAATAAAAGCTCTTATATCTGCACCCGCTGCACCATTTGTTGCAAGATTAGGTGTTTTGTTATTAGAACTATTTACAATTTTTATTGAGATCATTAGCAGCTTATTTTTTAATTAATTATTTTTTTAGGTCTTTCTACAAAATATACTAAAACTATGTAGCAAGCCAAAAGAAAGACATGAAATCCGTATTGTTTAAGACTGTAATTAGTAGATGCATCAAAGTCTAAACTCAACCAATAAAGAATACCACCTGCTATGAAGTAAACGATTATTTTTTTAATGTTGTAAGGAACTTTGTAGTGGTATTGTCCAAAAAAATAGCTAATTATCATCATTGAGCCATAACAAAATAAAGTTGCATAGGCAGAAGCTTCGTATCCATAAATAGGAATGAATATAAAGTTAATTACAATGGTGATTATAACACCAATAATTGAAATAATTGCACCATAAATTGTTTTTTCTGAAAGTTTATACCAGATTGATAAGCTAGTATAAATCCCTAAACAGATATTGGCACCTAGTAAAATCGGAACTACTTTAAGTCCATCCCAATATTCAGCATTAGGAATAAAGTATTTAAAGAGATGTAAAAAAAGAGTCATCACTAAAAAAGTGAAAATAAGAACAACAACAAAATAATTCATGACTTTAGCCAGTGTGTCTTTGGAGTTTTCACTAGATTCATTCTTAAAAAAGAAAGGCTCAGAAGCATACCTAAATGCCTGAATAAACATACTAACTATCATTGTTATTTTATAATTAGCTCCATAAATTCCGTTTTGGGAAAGAGCCATAGACAATGCTTGAGAACTATTTTTGGCATCACCATTTTCTAAATATTGATTGAACAGAATAGATTTAAGCATTGCTCTATCCAAAGTCTCGTTTACTACATAAGCTAACCCAACTAAAAGCATTGGAGCTGCATAACTAGTCATTTGCTTAAGTATGGTAAAGTCAAAAGTTCCCCTAAAACTCATCGTTGGAATTAAAACACCGAACTTTATTATACTTGCAATAAGATTAGATATAAATACATAACCAACTCCAATTTCAGGATTATAAAGATTTTCAGTTATCCAGTTTGTTTGCCCACTTTCATAAGCTTCTTTACAATAAATAAGAAAAAATAAGTTTAGAAAAATATTTACTCCAACATTAAGAAGATTGACAAGAGCAAATTTCTTTGCTTTTTCTTGAAGTCTCAACTTTGCTAGAGGGATAGATGAAACAGCATCTAAACTTACAATTAAACTAAACCATACAATATATTCTTTATGGTTAGGGTACTTTAGCCAATCTGCGATATTTTCAGAAAATATAGTGGCCATGGCCACAAAAATTGCTGAGGTGGTAATTAAGGAATATAAAGTATTGGAATATATATTTAGTCTTCCTTCTTTATTAGTTGTCGAGAATCTGAAAAATGCAGTCTCCATTCCATAAGTAAGAAAAACAACTAAAAATGCTACATAAGCATACATTTCAGTAATAATACCATACTGTTCGTTTGAGAACTGAAGGGCATATAGTGGGGTTAATAAAAAATTTAAAAATCTCCCAATAATACTGCTTGTGCCGTAAATTGCTGTTTGATTTATTAATTTTCTAATTGAACTCAATTTTAAAAATTAGGTTTTCTTTTTTCCAGGAATGCACTAGTTCCTTCAATAAAATCTTCAGTTCCAAAACAACTGCCAAAAGAATTTATTTCCACTTCAAACCCGTTTAAACTCGAATCAAAACCTGCATTTATTGATTTAATAGCAGCAGATATTGCATTTGGTGAATTTTTAGCAATTTGATGAGCCAATTCTTCGCATTTTGAAATTAAGTCCCCTGATTCAACAACATTATTTACCAATCGATAATTAAGTGCCTGATTCGAATCAATCATTCTTCCTGTTGTAATCATCTCCATCGCCTTCCCTTTTCCTACTAATTGAGCCAGTCTTTGAGTCCCACCGTATCCAGGAATAACCCCTAAACTAACTTCAGGCAATCCCATTTTAGCATTATTAGATGCTAGTCTTATATGACAAGCCATAGCAAGTTCTAGCCCTCCTCCTAATGCAAATCCATTGATTGCTGCAATAACTGGCTTTGGAAAGTTTTCAATCAAATTAAATAATTTCTTCTGCCCATCTTTGGCAAGGTTTTCACCTTCTTCTCTTGTGAAATTTGCAAATTCTTTGATATCAGCTCCTGCAACAAAAGCTTTTTCCCCCGAGCCAGTTATAATCACAGATTTTATATTTTTATCTGTTTTTATTTTTTCAAGTTCTTGATTTAGATTGTAAATAAGTTGGTTATTAAGCGCGTTGAGTTGCTGAGGCCTATTTAAAGTAAATAGCGCAATGCTATTTTCAATTTTCACAAGTAGGTTAGGTGCTTCCATAATAAGATTATATATAAAAATAGGATATATTAACTTATAATTTGTAAAATAGGAACTCTTTTAGATCAGCACTTTTATTTTTTACTTAAAAATTTTGTTTTTAATAAGTGAATGCCCCAAACACCCAACAAATAAATTGAAATAAGGATAATAGATTCCTTAAAAATATTCCAAGCCAAGCTGCCAAAAAAACCGGTCACAAAGATTATTTGATAGCTTTTGAAGATTATTATTAGTAAAGAAAATAAGAGATTTAAATAAAGTTGTTTTTTATTCAAGCTAACATATTTATTGAATATAAATTATTTTTTCTGTAGTGGTCATTTCTACAATATTTATAACCCCCATAAATACACCATCAACTTCAATATCTAAAACAGCAAAACCACCTTGACCATCTTTGTATCCATCGCTAAAGTCAAAACGGGCAGTTCCATTATTCAAAGTATTTTTAACAACATCATATAGTGGAATATTTGCACCATTTGAATTGTCAAAAAATAGACGAACACTTATGTTTTCAATTGGATCATTTGTATTGTTGTCCAAAACTCTAATTATTGCAATAGTTTGATCGGGCTTATAGCAGGAATTTAAAGCTAGAAAAACATATTAATCATGACTTGAAATTATGAAAATCCTATAATATGTTCTTAGCAGATCCATGTTTTTTTATCGCGTTTGATGCATTTAATATTTAAGATAATATTAAAATATTTTAGATTAATATATACTATTTGTCTTACTTTGCAATATAGAAAAAATACAGGATTTTAATGTTTAGAGCTTTTAGAAATATATTTTTTGGATTTATAGCCTTTCTTTTTTTTAGTTGTTCGGTCTTTAAAACAAAGAATTCTGTCCCTTATGAAACTAGAGATTGAAATGCTTACATCTCAAGGGACAGTTAGGCTAAAGCTTTACAATGAAACTCCATTACACAGAGATAATTTTAAAAAATTAGTTGAGAATAAGTTTTACGATGGGATAAAATTTCATAGAGTTATTAATGGGTTTATGGCTCAAGCAGGAGATCCCAATTCTAAGAAAGGTGATTTTAAAGGACAATTGGGTCAAAATAGCGAAGGAGAAACAATTACCTGCTGAGATCAATCCAAATTTATTTCACAAGAAAGGAGCTTTAGCTGCAGCCAGAATGGGGGACAACGTTAATCCGGAAAAAAAATCTAGTGGAAGCCAATTTTATTTTGTACAAGGCAGAAAACTTTCCTTGCAACAACTGACCCAAATGGAGAATAGAATTAATCAAAAAGACAAGAATTACCAACAAACAGAAAACAACTTTCATTTTTCTGATACTGCAAAAAAAGTTTATCAGGAGATTGGAGGAACTCCTTTTTTAGATAATGGCTATACCGTTTTTGGAGAAGTTATCCAAGGAATAGAAGTAATCGATAAAATTTGTTCTGTTAAAACAGCTAGAGGAGATCGCCCAATAACTGCAGTTACAATTTTATCAGCTAGAATTATTAAATAATATGTTTGAAGATATTGATAATATTAATCAAGAAGTTGAAAAATTTCAAAGCAATTCCCTTGAAGAAATAGAGCAGTTTAGGATTTCTTACCTAGGGAAGAAAGGAAAAATAACTTTATTATTTGGCGCTTTTAAGGAAGTTCCTGTAGATCAAAAAAAAGAATTTGGAAAACAATTAAATATATTAAAAAACAATTGTCAAGAGAAGATAAACAGCTTAAAATCGAAATTATCTACCAACTCTAATAGTAGCAAATCCAATACTGATTATACTATTCCAGGACAACCTATGAATTTTGGTTCTAGGCATCCAATTACTTTAATTAGAGATAGAATAACAAATATCTTTTCCCAAATTGGATTTTCAATTTCTGAAGGTCCAGAAATAGAAGACGATTGGCATAATTTCACAGCTCTTAATTTTCCAAAGGAACACCCTGCAAGAGACATGCAGGATACTTTTTTTATCCAAGACGAAATTGCTTTAAGAACTCATACCTCTTCAGTTCAAGTTAGAGTGATGGAAAATAACCAACCACCAATAAGAACTATTTCACCAGGCAGGGTTTATAGAAATGAAGCAATTTCAGCAAGAGCACATTGTTTTTTTCATCAGATTGAAGGTCTTTATATTGACAAAGATGTCTCATTTGCAGACATGAAAAAAACACTTTTATATTTTACTAAATCTATGTTTGGAAACGAGGCAAAAATTAGACTTAGACCGTCTTATTTTCCATTCACTGAACCCTCTGCAGAAGTGGATGTATCTTGTACGATTTGTAATGGAAAGGGTTGTAATGTATGTAAATATTCAGGATGGTTAGAAATTATGGGCTGTGGGATGGTAGATCCTAATGTTTTAGAAAATTGTAATATCGACCCGGATGTCTATAGTGGATATGCATTTGGAATGGGAGTGGAAAGAATTGCACAGTTAATTTACCAAGTAAATGACTTAAGACTTTATTCTGAAAATGATTGGAGATTTTTAAAACAATTTAGCTCCGAAACTTTTTAGAATTCATTTTTGTGTTCCCAGTTGTAGTTTTTCATGGATAAAAGACAACATTTTAATAACTCTATACAGCTTTCAACATCTTTTTTGTGAACCATTTCTATAACCTGGTGAATATGTCTTGTTGGGATTGAAAACGCTCCAGCAATAGATCCGCCAGGAGTCATTCTTTGAATACTAGCTGTGTCAGTTCCCCCAGCTGTAAGTATTTCGTTCTGCCAAGAAATTTTATTTTCAGTTGCTGTTTTTTTCATGAATTTTACCATTCTAGAATCGCAAATGGTACTAGCATCCATAATTTTTATTCCTACACCACTACCTAAAGAAGTGATTTTCTCATGTTCACTTGCTCCAGGGACATCGTAAGCAATAGTAGTATCTAAGCCAAATCCAAAATCTGGTTTTATTTTTTGAGTAGCAACTTGGGCTCCTCTTATTCCTACTTCTTCTTGAACAGTGAAAACAGCATAAGTATCAAAATTGGGTTTTTCTAATTCTTTTAATGTTTCAATGAGAATGAAAACAGCAATTCTGTTGTCCAAACTTTTACAATTTATACAATCTCCCATTTCTATAAGAGCTCTCTCTCTTGTTACAGAATCTCCAACAGAAATTATTTTCTCTACTTCTTTTAATTCTAGACCTAAATCTATGTAATAGTCATTAATTTTAGGAACTCTATTTTTTTCTTCATGTGTCATCACATGAATAGGCTTAGAGCCCATCACTCCAATTACATCTTTTCTCCCGTGAACAATTACTCTTTGAGAAGTCAAAGTTTTTGGATCAAAACCACCAAGGGGATGAAACTTTAAGAATCCTTTTTTATCAATATGTGTTACGATAAACCCAATCTCATCCATATGAGCCCCAATCATTACGGATTTTGACGAGTCAACACCCTTTTTTAAAGCAATAACATTTCCCATATTGTCAATTTCTATATGCTCTACATGGTTCTTTATTTGTTTTAAAACTAAACTCCTAACTCTATTTTCAAAGCCTGGAGCTCCCGCGGTTTCACAAATTTCTTTAAGTAACTTAATATTGATCATGACTTAATCTATGTAGCTTAGTTTTAACATATTTGTTTTTCCATTTTCAAGTAAGCGGGATACTTGCAGTATTGATAATTAAATCTCCACTTTCTGCGAAACCTTCTTTTTTTAGTAGATGCGTTATATCTGCAATGGTGTGATCTGTACTTATTGTCTTATTGTAATAAAAAGTACTAACTCCCCAGACTAAAGACAAGGTACTTAGTAGTTTTTTATTACTAGAAAATACAAATATTTCAGATTTTGGTCTTTGACTAGAAATCTTGTAAGCAGTATATCCAGAATGTGTCATTGTTATGATCGCTTTTGCTTCTACTCGTTGAGCCAATCTACAGACATTAAAACATATTGAGTCTGTAATAAATCGTTCGTTATTCTTTTTAGGTAGAGTTTCTTTCACATAAATATTGTCAAAATTATTTTCTACTTCGTTGATGATTCTTGACATTATTTTAATTACTTCAATAGGATGCTTCCCAACAGAAGTTTCTCCACTTAGCATTACTGCATCTGCTCCATCCATAACGGCATTTGCTACATCATTAACTTCAGCCCTGTTTGGTGTAATATTATCCATCATACTTTCCATCATTTGGGTTGCAATAATTACGGGTTTTGCTAAATCTTGAGCCATAGAGACAATCTTTTTTTGAATTAAAGGAACAGATTCAAGTGGAATTTCTACACCTAAATCCCCTCTTGCAACCATTACTGCATCAGCCTCTACCAATATTCCGTGAAGGTCATTTACTGCTTCAGGCTTTTCAATCTTTGCTATAATTTTTGCATTTCCGTTGTGACTATTTATTAAATGCCTAAGCTCAATTACTTCTCTTGCAGATCTTACAAATGAAAATCCAATCCAGTCTACTTTTTGCTCTAAAGCTACCACCAAATCCGCTTTATCTTTTATTGTCAAACTTGAAATACTAATATTAGTATCAGGTAAATTGAGTCCCTTTTTAGAAAATAACAATCCACCAGCAATTACTTTAGTTTTTACAGTGTCTCTCAGATTAGTTTCTACAATTTCTAAATGTATTTTTCCATCATCTAAAAGTACTTTTTCACCTTTTTTTACATCTTTAGGAATCTTATCAATAAATATTTGAGCGGAATTTTTTAAATCTCTTTCTTTAAGAGTAGTTAAAATAAATTCTTGATTATTTTTAAGTAAAAGTCCTTTTTCTGGCATGTCACCTATTCTTATTTTCGGACCTTGTAAGTCTGCTAGTATTGCAGAATGGGTACCTAGCTGCTCATCCACAGTTCGTATTTTTTTAATTGCATTAATATGATCTTGATGAATACCATGAGAAAAATTAACCCTAAAGACGTTAACCCCTTCCTTAATCATTGATTTTAATACTCCTTCACTAGATGTTGAAGGGCCAACAGTTGCTACAATTTTTGTTCTTTTACTCATTTTAAAAAATTAAATTTTCTTTTGATTTTAACTGTTCTACTAATACAGAATGCGCGGTTAATATAAATGGAATTTTCCTAAGTTTCTTTAAATAATAATCGCAAGTTTTTTTTTCATCAGATTTAATCAATAAAAAAAAATCAATGTGAGATTTTTCTGGTATTAACCAGCTTCCTTCGCATTTATAATTCTACTTAGTTCTTCATTTAAATTAACATCATTTATATATGAAAAAAATGAAAAA
>CAJJCR010000014.1 GCA_905182745.1 Bacteroidetes bacterium MED-G20
TGGGGTCAACTTATTTTATTTTGATTGTATTTGTCTTTTCCAATAAATATAACTCGAAAATTCTATCTCGTTTAGAAAAGCTTGTAGCAGGAATATCTTTTCCTAATAATTGTCAAGCATTATCTAACCTTTACAGGGTCTACGAAATTTATTATTCATAACCCCGCTATTTATTCTTAAATGACCACCCAAATAATAGGTGAATTTAGGTAAATTCACCTATTATCTGGGTTCATATTGACTAGCAAATAATGAAATGATTAAAAACATTTATTAAATTATGTGTAATTCAGAAAAACTATGAAAAAATACTTTTTATTTTACTATATTTTTAAGCATTCAAGGATTTTCAAAAATAACTCCCCGAAAATTGATTTAAAAGAAATATTTATAAACTCAAAGAATATAATGACTCCTACATAACAAGAGACTTTTATGGAGATTTTTTTAAAAACTTAAGATTTCAAAATGATTCAATAGCATATTTTAATCCTAATGGAACTCTTCATCTATTCAAAATAAAATTTGATAGTACTGTTAGATGTAGAGAAATTAAGTAAGAGTATTTACCATGGAAGTACATTCAATAGATATTTATTTAATAATGAAAATAAAATATATTCATTTGGAGGCGAAGGTCTTTGGAATTCATGTGTAAAACTATTAGAATTTAATTTTAAAAATAAAGAATGGTTTAATATAGAAATTAAAAATTTCCAGTAGATGGAAATAAAGTAATATGCTCATGGTTAGTAGAAAATAAAATAAATCGTACTTCTAATTGCCTAATCCTGAAGTCTAAAAAATTTAACTTTTTATTTGGAGAAATTGATATGACTAATTTTTCTTTTAAAGAAATTGGAGTGTTTAATCAATGTACAGTCAAGTTCTTTCATTTGGCAATAGAAATATCATATGGGAATCTGATCAATATGCTTATGAGTACAGTAGCTTGAAAATTGTAACTACGGTGTTTTTGATAAAATATCTGGTGAGAAGCTTTTTACTAATTTATTAAAAGATATTCCTTGTATTGATGGAGCTTCTTATGCTTACTTAAATGATAGTACCCTTTTTTATAGAAATTCTAGTAATGATTTAGATTCTGTTATAATTAATGAATCTAGCATTTACGGTAGGTTTCCTATACAAGAAATTTACTATGATAGCATCCTAGAAAGTAAATTTATAAAATCTCAGCTTATGCAATTGTATTTATACTTTTAAGTGTTTTAATTATTATTCTAATCAAAAAAATAAATTTAAATAGTTACTCGGGTGATGAAAACACATTTGAAATTGAAAAAAGACTTTTAGATCAGTAAAGGGTCCACTGTCAAAATGGATGAGTTAGATGAATTATTAGGGATCGCACATTTAAGCTTTGACTCTATAAAATCAAAAAGAAGCTCCATGATTCGAACTATAAATGACAATGGCAGATTGAAGATTGAAAGAATTAGAAAAGAAGATGACAAGAGGTTTTTCAAATACTCTATAAACTAATTTATCTTTAATAGATAGAATTAAAAGTTCCTGAAAATTGATTAACAAATAAAGAATCGTCAATTTCAATTGGGGTTAATTCAAGCTCATCAAAAGGCTTGGAAGCTGTCGTATTTTGATTCTGATTATTTACTTTATAATCATAAGTGCCATTTATTGTAGAGTCTTCAAAACTCACTGTCAAGACTCCCCTGTCAGTATTCCACTTCCCAAGCCAAGAGAGATTACCTCTTGAATAGGAAATATCTCCATCATATACAAAGAAAATTGAAGCTGTAATTTCTGCTCCACTTACTTGTTCTATTTTAATAGTGGTCCACTCTCCTTGCAATCTTGAGTCGTGAGGGCTTCTTCTGCAGGCTAAAAGACAACAAAAGAGCAAAGACAATTAATAATTTTCTATTTAATTTTTTCAATTCTATTAGGTTATTCTTATTCCCATTACACAAACATCGTCTATTTGCTCACTATCTCCCTTCCAGTTATCAAACTCATCTTTTAATAAAGAAAGCTGTTCTTGTGAAGTATTAATACTTATTTTTTTAAGAAAATTTTTAAACCTTAGAGCCATATATTTCTTATCCTTTAGACCTCCAAATTGGTCTTGAAATCCATCTGAGGATAAATAAAGCATATCTCCTTTCTTAACTTTAATTTCTTTTTTAGTAAAGGATTTACTTTTAGCATAATGAACTGAAACTGGTTGACTATCTCCTTTTATTGCTTTTAATTCATCCTCTGAGACATGTATTAAAGAATTATAAGCTCCTGCAAATTCTACTTTTTTAGTTTTAGGATTGTATTTGCAAAGTGACATATCCATCCCATCTTTTGTTTCTGATTCTTCATCATTTTGTTTTAAAGATTTTATTATTTGTTTTCTCAAAGAGTTTAATACTTCCGCTGGATTCTCTATTTTTTTTTCAATGATAATTTCATTGAGAAGAGAATTCCCTATCATACTCATAAAAGCACCTGGAACGCCATGTCCTGTACAATCTGCTACTGCAATAAATATTTCATTATTAGAAGATTTATAAACCCAATAAAAATCTCCAGAAACGACGTCTTTAGGTTGAAAAAAAATAAAACTTTTAGGGATTACATCCTCGATATATATAGCAGAGGTCATAATAGCATCTTGAATTTTTTTAGCATATGAAATACTGTCTTTAATTTCTTTTTGCTTGCTTTCTATAACGGATTTTTGTTTTCTTGTTTTGTTAAATTGACTGTATAGAAAAACTAAAGAAAGAAGTACAATTACTACAATTATGATTAATCCATTTCTTCTTTGTTTGCCTGACTCTATTTCTGCTTGGCTTAGGACAATTTCATTGGCATATTTCATGCTGTCTATCTCTTGGAGTAAAGTGAATTCTTTATCTAGTTTAAGTTTTAAAAGCTCATTATTTGACTTCATACCCTCAACAGAGTCTTTCACAGATAAATACTTATCTATATTTTCAAGGGCCATCAAAGATTGATTAAGGTTTTTATAATTCTTGTAAATCATGTATAAAGTCATTTGATTGGTATGACCAGAAAGCTCTTTTTGGAATTTTTGGGCTTTTAAATAGTTTTGTAGGGAAAGTTCATAATCTCTGTACTCAAAAAATAAACTTCCTAAAGAACTATAGACAGAGCTTAGTCCATCTAAATCATTTAGAGAGTGGGCAATAATGATGCACTTTTCATAGGTTTTAATTGCTTGAGCTTTATTTTTTTGATTGTTAAAAATATGCCCTTTAAATAAAAAGCCCCAAAACTTATGTTTGACATACATATCAGTTTTTAATTCGTCACAAAGCACAATTGCCTGATCTAAATAAATTAATGCAGAATCATATTGGTTTTTATTAAAATAAGTTTGACCAATATTTAAAAGTGAGACTTCAAGCAATCCTTTATTGTCCATATTTAGGGCAATATTTTTATTTTCAATAAAAATATTTAAAGCCTCATCATTCATTCCATTGGATTGATACAAAAGAGCAATATTGTTATTTGTGGTGGCAACTCCCTCTAGTGCTCCATATTTGGAGTATATCTCTGCGGATTTTTGATAATAAATTAAAGCGTTTTTTTCATTTCTTTTAACTCTACATAAAGTTCCTCTTAAACTCCAGGAACGAGCTATAAATTTATCGTTGTTTTTTAGACTTGCTTCATTAAACATTAAGTCTATAAAATGAAAACAAGAGTCAGCGTCAATATTTCTATATGTCCAAATAAAATCGTTGATTGCAATAAACCTTGCGGTATCTTCATTGCTTTTGTCGTTCCAAACTTCAATTAATGAATCTAACTTTTTATCAATTTCTTGGCAGTTAACAATATGATTAGTTTGAACTATATACAAAAGAAATAAAACAATAATTTTTTTCATCTACATGAATTTAAGTAATAATTTGAAAAAATTGTTTTAATTAAGTATTTACTTTAAATAGCAAAAAATTAAATTCTAAAAAAATGCAGGTTTTTGGTGTTTTTTCATGGTTTTTTGGTGATAATGAAGGTTTTTTGATCAATAATGATAGATTTTAGGTGTTTTTAGTCATTTTTTAAATTTTTTGTTTGAAACTGCTCTATAAATTTCAATAAAATAATTCCTTAAAAAATCATAAAATTGACGGGAATAAACTAATAAATTATAGATTTATAATTAATAATAATATGAAAAGTAAAGAAGGGTTTATATTTAAAAAATTTGAGGCTGAAAGTCAATCTCCATTTGATAAACTTTTTGATATTTTCAAGGAACTAATTACCCATACATCGGGAGATTTTAACGAGGCCATCAACTGGCTAAAAGAATTGGATAAGGAGTACAATCTTACCAATGAAGATTATACGATTGAAAATTTTATAGAAGAGCTTAAAGAAAAAGGCTATATAAAAGAAGAAATTGACGGTAATGGTGACGGAAATATTTCTTTAACCGCCAAAACAGAGCAAGCAATACGTCAACAAGCGCTAAATCAAATATTTGGGAAAATCAAAAAAAATGGAATTGGCAACCATAAAAGCAACAAGCAAGGTCAAGGAGACGAACATACTGGTGACTTCAGAGCTTTTCAGTTTGGAGATTCCATAGAAAAAATCTCAGTAACTGAATCTTTGAAAAACGCCCATATAAATCATGGAATAAATGATTTTAAACTTAGTGAAAATGACTTGGTAATTGAAGAGTCTTACCATAAAAGTCAAATGAGTACAGTGTTAATGGTCGATATTAGCCATAGTATGATTTTATACGGTGAAGATAGAATTACACCTGCAAAAAAAGTAGCAATGGCTTTATCTGAATTTATAAAAACTAGATATCCAAAAGACAGTATTGATATATTGGTATTTGGTAACGATGCTTGGCCCATTGCAATTAAAGATCTTCCTTATTTGAAGGTTGGACCCTATCATACCAATACCGTTGCAGGCTTAAGTTTAGCGATGGACATGCTTAGAAGAAAACGAAATACCAATAAACAAATTTTCATGATAACAGATGGAAAACCAAGTTGTTTAAGGCTTAAAGATGGCAGGTATTATAAGAATAGTAATGGTCTAGATCCTTATATAACAAATCAATGTTATGCAATGGCTCAGCAAGCAAGAAGACTACATATTCCAATTACTACATTTATGATTGCCCAAGACCCATACTTGATGGAATTTGTCAAAAAATTCACAGAAGCCAATAAAGGGAAGGCTTTCTTTACAGGACTACAAAATCTTGGGGAGATGATTTTTGAAGATTACGAGACTAATAGAAAAAAAAGAATAAAATAAAAAATGGATTATCAAAAAATTAAAACATTAGCAGACCTTAAAAAAGCCAAATACAAACAAAAAAGTATTAAGGATGAATTAAGAGAAAATCTAATTTATAATATTCAAAATAAAATCAATGTTTTCCAAGGTATTCATGGATACGAGAAAAGTGTTATTCCAGAAATAGAACGCGCTATACTTTCTAGACATAACATTAATCTTCTTGGTTTAAGAGGGCAAGCCAAAACAAGAATTGCACGTTTAATGGTAAATCTCTTGGATGAATATATTCCTTATGTAGAAGGTTCAGAAATTTACGATGACCCAATCGCTCCTATATCTAGAGCATCCATAGAGCTCACCAAAAAGATGGGCGATGATACACCAATTTCTTGGCTACATCGTTCTGAAAGATTTGCAGAGAAATTAGCTACGCCTGATGTTACGGTAGCAGATTTAATTGGAGATATTGACCCTATAAAAGCTGCCAATCTTAAACTAAGCTATGCAGATGACAGAGTAATTCACTATGGAATGATTCCTAGAGCAAATAGATGCATTTTTGTTATCAACGAATTACCAGATTTACAAGCGAGAATCCAAGTTTCATTATTCAATATTCTTCAAGAAGGCGATGTTCAAATTAGAGGATTTAAACTAAGACTAGAGTTAGATATGCAATTTATTTTTACAGCCAACCCTGAAGATTACACCAACAGAGGAAGTATTGTAACTCCGCTTAAAGACAGAATAGGGTCTCAGATTCTTACCCATTATCCCAAAGATATTGAAACAGCAAAAAAAATAACTAACCAAGAAATAAAGGCAACCTTAAGTCAAAAAGAAAATATTTATCTTCCTTCTTTGGCTTCAGACTTAATCGAAGAAATTAGTTTTGAAGCAAGACAGAGTGAGTATATTGATGAAAAAAGTGGAGTAAGTGCAAGGCTTAGTATTTCAGCCTTAGAAAACCTTTTAAGCAGTGCTGAACAGCGCTTACTTAGAAATAATGAATCTAAAACCACGGTAAGATTATCTGATTTTTCTAGTATTATTCCGGCAATTACGGGAAAAGTAGAGCTTGTTTATGAAGGTGAACAAGAAGGTGCTGAATTTGTAGCAAATAAATTAATTAACAGCGCTATTAAAACTCTTTTTGAAAAGAATTTTCCTAAAATTGAAAAATTGGAAAAACAAGGAGCCAATACTCCATATGATGATTTAGTGACTTGGTTTTTCAACGAGTCAAAATTTGAAATACTAAATGGGATTTCAGAAAAAGAATACCAAAAGAAACTTCTTTCTATTGAGCCTCTAAACAAACTTTTAAAAGAATACCACCCTAAGGCTTTAAAAGAGGACATAAGTTTTTTAAATGAGTTTGTTCTTTGGGGATTAGTTCAATTCAAAAAACTAAGTAAAGTTGAATATTCTGAAGGCGTTGAAATCAAAGATCCTTACGGTGACTATATAAAAAATATATAAATTGGGGGATTGTTGGAATTTTGAATAAAAATAGTCTTCCAGAAAAAATAAAATCTAATTTCCAATTTTCTTTTACAAGAGAACAAGAGAAAGTAGTACAAGAAGTTTCCCAATTTGTCATTTCTGTAAGTCCTCGTAATATATTTCTTCTTAAAGGATATGCTGGGACAGGAAAAACCAGTTTAATTTCATCGTTGGTCAATAGCCTTTCATCTGTTGGGAAGAAATCTTCTCTCCTTGCTCCTACTGGAAGAGCTGCTAAGGTACTTTCAAAGTATTCGAAAAAAAGTGCTTCTACCATCCACAGAAAGATATACTGGATTAACAGTAATAAAAGTGGAAATACATATATTAAGCTCAAGGAAAACACCCATACCAACACTATTTTCATTGTAGATGAAGCTTCTATGATTCCAGAATCTTCCGACAAAGGGTTTGGAAACAGGTCACTTTTAGACGATTTAATTGAATATGTATATGACGGTATAGGATGTAAGCTTATTCTAATTGGTGACACAGCCCAATTACCACCAGTAAATTTAGACTTAAGCCCTGCCCTTAGCGAATCCTTTTTAAATATAAATTATTCTAAGGAAATCCTTTCCTTTAGCTTGAGTGAAGTTGTTCGACAAGATAAGTCATCTACTATTTTGTTGAACGCAACAAATATTAGAAATCAAATTTCTAATTCTATTTTTAATATCCCAAAGTTTCAGGTTAGTGACGATGTTATTAGAATAGAATCTGGCGATGAACTGCAAGAACGCCTAGAGTCCAATTATAATAAAGGAGGCATCCCTAACACCATTGTTCTTTGTAGGTCAAATAAAAGAGCAAATATTTACAACCAACAAATTCGATCTAGAATCAGGTATTTGGAGGAAGAGATATCTACTGGAGATTTATTAATGGTGGTAAGAAATAACTACTTCTGGTTAGGCGAAAAGAACTCCTCAGAGTTAATAGCCAACGGAGATATTATTGAGGTTCTTAGTGTCAATAAAATTTTAACTAAACATGGCTTTAACTTTGCAGATGTCACTATAAGACTTATTGATTTTTTGGAAGAAAAGGAAATAGATGTGCTAGTTATGTTAGACACCATCAGCCTAGAGACCTCTTCTTTAAGTTATGAGGAATATCAAAAACTATATCATGAGATTAGCAAGAAACACAAAGGAGATAGAAAAAAAATAAAGGAAGATAAATATTTAAATGCTTTACAAGTGAAATTTTCTTATGCTATTACCTGTCATAAATCTCAAGGGGGGCAATGGGAAAATGTTTTTGTAGACCTAGGCTATTTTAAAGATGAAATGTTAGACCTTGGTTATTTAAGATGGTTGTATACTGCTATAACAAGAGCTTCTAAAAAGCTATTCCTAATAAATTTTAAAAACGATTTTTTTTAGATTGACAACAAAGTTGGAAATAGGTAGTTCTGTAAATTCATTGAACGAAAAGAAATGGGATTCAAAATTTGAAGACACCAGTCCGTTTTTAAAAACAAGGTTTTTAAAAATTTTTGAAAACTATAATAGCATTACACCCATTTATATAACAACAAAGAATGGAAATATTTATGGGCATTTAATTAAAATTGACGGCAGTAAAATAGCCAACTACTTAACCAATAATAGAAGAATTAGCTTTAAGAAAATTCTTTTTAAAAAAATTAAATTTCAGTTTTTCTGTTTTGGAAACACCTATTTATCTAATGTCCCCTCTTGTAATTTTGAAAATGAGGGAGTTTCCGAATTAGAATTGGAAACTATCTTTAGCACACTCAAAAAAAAATATAAAGTAAAATTTTTCTTGCTCCCAGATTATTTTTTAAAATCTTTAAGCTTTGAGAAGGAAAAAAAGATAAAATTATCTCCTAATTTTGAGATAGATCCTGATATGGTTATGGAATTGAATAATCAATGGAATTCTTTAGAAGACTATAAAAAAGAGATTAGTTCTAAGTATAAAAAAAGAATTAGAAGGGTATATAATAAAAGTAAAGATGTAGTGGTTAAAGAGATAAAGAAAAATGATATAAAAGCTGTAGTGCCTAAACTACAAACGCTTTACAATAATGTACACAATAAATCGTCTTTTTCAGGACCGGCTTTAAATATTAGGTGTTATGAAGATTTAGCTAATTATTCTATTATAAATTTTTGTGTGCACGGATACTATCTAAAAGATGATTTAATAGGTTTTTCGTCCGAATTCTATTTTGAAAAAACTTTGTATTCTTATTTTATTGGACTAGACTATAGCTATAATATAAAATACAGTTTGTATAATAGAATTCTATACGACTCTATAAGTAATGGCATAGAAAAAAAGGCATCAAAAATTGTATATGGCAGAACTGCATCAGAGTTCAAAAGCACAATTGGAGCTGTTCCTCTTGAATCAAAAAGTGCAGTTTTTATTGATAGTAAAATTTTAAGATTTGTGCTATATCCAATTATAAAATATCTTTCTCCAAAAAAATGGGAGCAGAGAAATCCCTTTAAGAATAAAGGTTGAAAAATATTGAAATAACAAATTACAATTCCAAATACGACCAGTCGTTCTACGAATTAAACAAAAGTTGGATTGAAGAATTTTGGATGTTAGAAGACTCTGATCTAAAAGATTTACTGAATCCTCAAGAGTCTATTATAGATTTTGGGGGAGAAATATTTATTGTATTGGTAAATAATCTAGTAGTAGGAACTGCAGCAATGATACCATTTCCAAATAGTAAAATTGAATTGGCTAAAATGACCGTTCAAAAAGAATATAGAGGAAAAGGGCTGTCAAAAATATTATTGGAAAGATGTGTTGAATATGCCAAAGCATCTAAAGCAAAAGAAATATTTTTAATTTCTAATAGTAGGTTGTTAAGCGCGAGAAAGTTGTACGATAAATTTGGGTTTATAGAGGTTGATTTAGACTCTAATAAGTACAAAAGAGGCAACTATAAAATGGTTTTAAGGCTATAAAATATTATTGTTAGTTAGAGGGCCATCTTTTTGACTTTTTGTATGGTAATGATTTTTTCATATTAACAAAATAAAAGGTCAAGCTTAGTAACAATAGAGCCCAAAAAAGAAATACAATATTCATTATAATAAGGTTTATTCTCTGTAATATTAAATCTTTCGAACAGCTTAATTAACATTAATTTTTTCTACTAATTATGTTGATTAAACATTAAATAAATAGAAATGTTTAACTTTTAATCCAGCTTCGGTGGGTCATTTGGCAATGAGTGAAAATGAAAAAAAACTTAAAAAAAAATTGCTTTTTTTTTAACACTTAAGTGTGAAGACAAGATTTAAGACCTAATGCAAGAATTATTCTTCAGGTTTTTGTCTTTGGAATAGGATTCTAAATAGTAATTCATGAGAACCACCTGAATAAGTTCTTAGGTTGGAAGTTGTAAAATCATAGGAGTATCCAAAAGAAATATAGTTTTTATAGGTGTATCCAAATAGCATTGAAAAAGCATCCCCACTTCTATAAGAAAACCCTGCCCATGCAGCTTGCTTCCAGGTTACCTTGGAACCAAGCTCAATTTGCATTGGGACATTAGATACATATCTCAATAATAAATAGGGGTCAGCTACTAAATCGTAGGGCAAAATAAAATCATAGCCGCCATGAATAAAGTAATGATCTTCTAATTTATTACCTGGATCAGGATTTAGAATATCATTAAATTTTATTTTATTCTGAAGTAAGTTTGGAGCTGCACCTCCTGCATGCCACTTATCACCATAAAATAGAAACCCAAATTTAGCATCTGGCATTATTGAACGCATTACTGCCCCAGTGGTTGCCGGATCGCCTGGTTCTGTAAATGTTAGTTGGTGACCATCAATTTTCCATTCAATTAGTCCAGCACTTAGAGATAGGGAAACCTTTATTTGTTCGTTTATGTTGGTGTGGTATGCATAGGAGGCCTGAAAACCAGTTCTTCTAGTTGGGCCTACATTGTCCGTATATAAAAATGCGCCTATTCCGTTTTTTAAATCATTAGTTGGGCCATTAATACTCAATGTATAGGTTCTCGGATAATCCTGTAATCCTACCCATTGATACCTGTGGTTAGATGTTACACTGTACAAATGATCCATCCCTGCAAAAGCTGGGTTTTGTGTGTATTTATTCATGAAAAACTGAGAATATACTGGAATCTGCTGAGCAATAAAAACTGAGGAGTTAATCGTAAAAACCCCAAGCAGAATAATAATATGTTTTGAAAGTATTTTCATTATCTAATTATTGTTATTGGTCCAGTTATATTATTTTTTTGACTATTAAAGCCATCGTATTCAATAATAAAGTAATATGTTCCTACCGGAACAGATTTGCTGTTTTTCCCATTCCCTGTCCAGTTTTCTCCTCCTACCTGATCCATGTCGTAAACCATAGAACCCCATCTGTTGTAAACTCTTACGGAAGTATTAGTAAATTGCTCTAAATTTTGAATAATCCAAGAATCGTTTATACCATCGCCATTAGGTGAAAAAGCAGAAGGAACAACAATATCTGGTATAAGATCAACTTTTATTGTATCGCTATTTTTACAACCATTAGAATCAGTTACATATACTATATATAATTCACTAGAATTAACTTCAATCTCTGGTTTCTCATTTATAGAATCTTCTTCATAATCAAAGTTAGTAAGAGGTGTCCAAATATAAGATGAATTAATAGGGCCTGTTGGGTTTCCACCTAAAGTAAAAGCATCTCCAAATCCAAATACAGCATCATTACCGGCATCTACCATCGGAAGCGGAGCAACAATTACCATAATTGAATCTTGAACAGTACAAGTCTGCTCTGTTACAACAAATACAAAATCATAAATAGTCGTAGCTGAATCGTCAAAAGTATAACTAATTGAAGTGCCAGAACTAACAGCTGAACCTAGCAAATTCCAAGATATTACTGGATTAGTAGCACCTGATGTAACTCCAGTTAATGTTAAACTATCTCTAAAACATACCAAGGTGTCTGGACCAGCATTTGCAGTAATTTCCAATCCTGGTGTTAATGTTATAGTATCAACTGCTGTACAGTTATTTGTATCTAAAACACTTATATAATAAGTTCCAGCCAATAAACTATCTATGTCTTGGTTATTGGAGAAAAAAGTACCTGACAAGTCTGTCCAACTAAATACATATGGACTAGTTCCTCCACTTATAATTAAGTTAATACTAGCATCGTTGAAGAGGAGCAATAAGGGTTAGTAACACTCAAAGTATCTACTACAAAACTATCTGGCTGTAATACTATTACACTGGTATCTATACTACATAACAATTGATCGGTTATAGTAACTTGATATGTGCCAGCAGCTAAACTAGAAGCTGTGTCTGTAGTCTGACCATCGCTCCAAGCATAAGTATAATTTCCATTCCCTCCAATAATACCTACGTAAGCAGCGCCATCTGAAGAACCATTACATAGCACGCTATCTTGTGAAGTGGTATCTACTAACAACGGTGTTGGTTGTAATACTATTACGCTAGTATCAATAGAACAAAGATTTTGATCTGTTATCGTTACATTGTAAGTACCAGCTATTATGTTGGAAGCGGTGTCTGTAGCCTGACCAATACTCCATAAGTATGTATAAATTCCATTTCCACCAGAAACTGCGACATATGCTGCCCCGTCATTAGTTCCATTACAACTAACACTGTCTTGAGTAGTAGTATCTACTACTAATAAATTAGGTTCTAATACTGTTACATTAGTATCTGTAGAACATGCATCTGAATCTGTTACCGTAATATTATATAACCCTGCTGAAAGGTTTATAGCAGTGCTACTATCCTGAGATAAATTATTACCAAGGGAATCTGTCCATGTAAAATTATAACCAAAACCTGTTCCGCCAGAAACATTAGTTATAACAGCACTTCCATCTGCAAATCCGTAACATTTTACACTTTCTTGATAAATACTATCAATTGTTAATTGATTTGGCTCTTTAACCTCTATATCTTCACTTATGGAACAATTATTTTGATCTTTTATTTCTATCGTATAATTTCCTGATGACAACCCAATTGCAGTATCATTATCCTGCAATAAATCTACACCTAATGCATCTACCCAACTAAAATTATATATGCCATTTCCTCCTGTTATTCCAATAGCGCTAGCTGTCCCATCTGAAACCCCATTACAACTAACACTGTCCATAATCATAGACCCTATCACCAATAAATCTGGCTCTTTAACCTCTATATCCACTGATGTGGAACAATTATTTTGATCTGTTACCGTTATCGCATATGTTCCATTGATAATCCTACTGCAGTATCATTAGTTGCATTAGTAGGATTCTGGGCTATGGCAAATAAATCCCAACTGTAACTAAAACTCACCACTGCCTCCACTTATGCTGTCCAGAAAAGCCATACCGTTTGATTCCCCAAAACAGCTTACGCTGTCCTGATCTAATGTGATAAAATAGAATCTGGCTGAGTTAAATCAACAACCATTGTATTAGAGCAAGATTTTGAGTCAGTAACAGTCAAATATAAGACCCTATCCTAGGTTAAATGCAGTATCTGTTAATTGCCCATCACTCCACAAATAATTATATCCACCATTTCCTCCAGAAATATTTTCAGGCCATGCTTTCCCATTTGATAAACCAAAACAAGATGGAGCGATCAAATTTTGGATTTAACACAATTGGGCCCGGATCAAAAACAGTATCGCTATGAAGAGTAACACAGCCATTTGTAGAGTCTGTTATTCGTACAAAATAAACTCCAGGTGGTAAATCTGTCTCTATAAGATTGTCTGGACCATCTAAATCACCTGGCACAGAACCAATAAAATTATCAATATCCCAATCTATTCCATAAATAGTTCCCCCAGATTGGCTGAGTAGTAACAGTTAAAAATATTTTTCCGTCAGTATCATTATTACACGTCACATCTACTGTAGAATCCTCTACCAACGGCCCATTTAGATCACTAATATTTATAGATTTACTCCCAACACAAGAACTGTCATCCGTAACTGTAATCTCATACAGCCCTGAACCGATATTATCAAGAAGAGCTGCAGTTCCTATTACTGCTGGTCCTGTCCCTAAATCAGCCCAACTGTAAACATAATTATTAGGTGGATTTGCATCTCCTCCTCCTCCACTAGGAGTTACAAGAATAGATCCATCATTAGTCCCACACGCTGGCTCTGTTAAAACATAAGTTATACTTATCGTATCTGGCTCCAAGACAGTTGTTGAATCGTTATTTAATGTACATAGATTGTTATCTGTTAAACTTAAAACATAAACTCCCGCTTCTAAACCTGTTATATTCGAAGAAGATGTAGCTTGCACTATAACCATTAGGCCCTGTCCAATTATAATCGTAAGGAGCAGCTCCGTTAGTTACAGACATAACTTCAATCGCACCAGAACCATCATTGAAACATTTAAGATCTGTTAGACTCCTTAATTACAGCAATGACTCTGGCTCTTTAACCTCTACATCACCCGTTGTAGAACAAGTTCTTCTGATCCGTCACCGTTACAGTATAAGTACCTGCTGATAACCCCGTCGCTGGATTGGTAGTCTGTTACTGGCGTCGTCACTCCAACTAAATACTATTTGTCCCCATTTCCTCCTGTTATACCTTCAGCTGTAGCTGTCCCATGTGCTAACCCTCCATTACAACTAACACTGATCATCAAACTATCTGAGAGTTGTAACTCAAGTGCTCCCGGTTCAAAAACAGTATCGCTATGAAGAGTAACGCAGCCGCTTGTAGAATCTGTTATTCTTACAAAATAAACCCCAGGCGGTAAATCTGTCTCTATAAGATTGTCTGGACCATCTAAATCACCTGGCACAGAACCAATAAAATTATCAATATCCCAATCTATTCCATAAATAGTTCCCCCAGATTGTATAGTAACAGTTAAAAATATTTTTCCATCAGTATCATTATTACAAGTTACATCTACTGTAGAATCCTCTACCAGCGGCCCATTAACATCACTAATATTAATAGATTCTACTTCCAACACAAGAACTGTCATCCGTAACTGTAATTTCATATAGTCCTGAACCTATATTATCAAGAAGAGATGTAGTTCCTATAACTCCTGGTCCTGCACCTAAATCAGCCCAACTATAACTGTAATTATTAGGTGGATTTGCATCTCCTCCTCCTCCACTAGGAGTTACAAGAATAGATCCATCAGTAACCCCACACGCTGGCTGTGTTAATACATAAGTTACACTTATCAGTATCTGGCTCCAAGACAGTTGTTGAGTCGTTATTTAATGTACATAGATTAGTCATCCGTTAAACTTAAAACATAAACTCCCGCTTCTAAACTTGTAATATTCGAAGAAGATGTAGTTTCACTATAACCATTAGGCCCTGTCCAATTATAATTGTAAGGAGCAGTTCCATTAGTTACAGACATAATTTCAATCGAACCAGAACCATCATTAAAACATTTAAGATCTTTAGAATCTTTAATTACAGAAAGAAAATCTGGCTGAGTAATCGTTACCGTACTAGATGTCTCTACACACATCCATTGGCATCTGTAACCGTTACCGTATAATCCCCTGGCGATAAACCAACAGCTGTAGCAGTAGTTTGAGCAGACGCATCATCCCATAAATACGTATAATCCGTTGTGCCTCCAGCTACCGACTGTAGATATACTACCATCAGCATCTCCATTACAAGTCACATCCTGTACCTTGGTTGCACTTGCAGATAATACAACCGGCTGAGTAATCGTTACTGCTGGTGTCGTTGTAATCGTACATCCATTGGCATCTGTAACCGTTACCGTATAATCCCCTGGCGATAAACCAACAGCTGTAGCAGTAGTTTGAGCAGACGCATCATCCCATAAATACGTATAATCCGTTGTGCCTCCAGCTACCGACGTAGATATACTACCATCAGCATCTCCATTACAAGTCACATCCTGTACCTTGGTTGCACTTGCAGATAATACAACCGGCTGAGTAATCGTTACTGCTGGTGTCGTTGTAATCGTACATCCATTGGCATCTGTAACCGTTACCGTATAATCCCCTGGCGATAAACCAACAGCTGTAGCAGTAGTTTGAGCAGACGCATCGTCCCATAAATACGTATAATCCGTTGTGCCTCCAGCTACCGACGTAGATATACTACCATCAGCATCTCCATTACAAGTCACATCCTGTACCTTGGTTGCACTTGCAGATAATACAACCGGCTGAGTAATCGTTACTGCTGGTGTCGTTGTAATCGTACATCCATTGGCATCTGTAACCGTTACCGTATAATCCCCTGGCGATAAACCAACAGCTGTAGCAGTAGTTTGAGCAGACGCATCATCCCATAAATACGTATAATCCGTTGTGCCTCCAGCTACCGACGTAGATATACTACCATCAGCATCTCCATTACAAGTCACATCCTGTACCTTGGTTGCACTTGCAGATAATACAACCGGCTGAGTAATCGTTACTGCTGGTGTCGTTGTAATCGTACATCCATTGGCATCTGTAACCGTTACCGTATAATCCCCTGGCGATAAACCAACAGCTGTAGCAGTAGTTTGAGCAGACGCATCATCCCATAAATACGTATAATCCGTTGTGCCTCCAGCTACCGACGTAGATATACTACCATCAGCATCTCCATTACAAGTCACATCCTGTACCTTGGTTGCACTTGCAGATAATACAACCGGCTGAGTAATCGTTACTGCTGGTGTCGTTGTAATCGTACATCCATTGGCATCTGTAACCGTTACCGTATAATCCCCTGGCGATAAACCAACAGCTGTAGCAGTAGTTTGAGCAGACGCATCATCCCATAAATACGTATAATCCGTTGTGCCTCCAGCTACCGACGTAGATATACTACCATCAGCATCTCCATTACAAGTCACATCCTGTACCTTGGTTGCACTTGCAGATAATACAACCGGCTGAGTAATCGTTACTGCTGGTGTCGTTGTAATCGTACATCCATTGGCATCTGTAACCGTTACCGTATAATCCCCTGGCGATAAACCAACAGCTGTAGCAGTAGTTTGAGCAGACGCATCGTCCCATAAATACGTATAATCCGTTGTGCCTCCAGCTACCGAGGTAGATATACTACCATCAGCATCTCCATTACAAGTCACATCCTGTACCTTGGTTGCACTTGCAGATAATACAACCGGCTGAGTAATCGTTACTGCTGGTGTCGTTGTAATCGTACATCCATTGGCATCTGTAACCGTTACCGTATAATCCCCTGGCGATAAACCAACAGCTGTAGCAGTAGTTTGAGCAGACGCATCGTCCCATAAATACGTATAATCCGTTGTGCCTCCAGCTACCGACGTAGATATACTACCATCAGCATCTCCATTACAAGTCACATCCTGTACCTTGGTTGCACTTGCAGATAATACAACCGGCTGAGTAATCGTTACTGCTGGTGTCGTTGTAATCGTACATCCATTGGCATCTGTAACCGTTACCGTATAATCCCCTGGCGATAAACCAACAGCTGTAGCAGTAGTTTGAGCAGACGCATCATCCCATAAATACGTATAATCCGTTGTGCCTCCAGCTACCGACGTAGATATACTACCATCAGCATCTCCATTACAAGTCACATCCTGTACCTTGGTTGCACTTGCAGATAATACAACCGGCTGAGTAATCGTTACTGCTGGTGTCGTTGTAATCGTACATCCATTGGCATCTGTAACCGTTACCGTATAATCCCCTGGCGATAAACCAACAGCTGTAGCAGTAGTTTGAGCAGACGCATCATCCCATAAATACGTATAATCCGTTGTGCCTCCAGCTACCGACGTAGATATACTACCATCAGCATCTCCATTACAAGTCACATCCTGTACCTTGGTTGCACTTGCAGATAATACAACCGGCTGAGTAATCGTTACTGCTGGTGTCGTTGTAATCGTACATCCATTGGCATCTGTAACCGTTACCGTATAATCCCCTGGCGATAAACCAACAGCTGTAGCAGTAGTTTGAGCAGACGCATCATCCCATAAATACGTATAATCCGTTGTGCCTCCAGCTACCGACGTAGATATACTACCATCAGCATCTCCATTACAAGTCACATCCTGTACCTTGGTTGCACTTGCAGATAATACAACCGGCTGAGTAATCGTTACTGCTGGTGTCGTTGTAATCGTACATCCATTGGCATCTGTAACCGTTACCGTATAATCCCCTGGCGATAAACCAACAGCTGTAGCAGTAGTTTGAGCAGACGCATCGTCCCATAAATACGTATAATCCGTTGTGCCTCCAGCTACCGACGTAGATATACTACCATCAGCATCTCCATTACAAGTCACATCCTGTACCTTGGTTGCACTTGCAGATAATACAACCGGCTGAGTAATCGTTACTGCTGGTGTCGTTGTAATCGTACATCCATTGGCATCTGTAACCGTTACCGTATAATCCCCTGGCGATAAACCAACAGCTGTAGCAGTAGTTTGAGCAGACGCATCGTCCCATAAATACGTATAATCCGTTGTGCCTCCAGCTACCGACGTAGATATACTACCATCAGCATCTCCATTACAAGTCACATCCTGTACCTTGGTTGCACTTGCAGATAATACAACCGGCTGAGTAATCGTTACTGCTGGTGTCGTTGTAATCGTACATCCATTGGCATCTGTAACCGTTACCGTATAATCCCCTGGCGATAAACCAACAGCTGTAGCAGTAGTTTGAGCAGACGCATCGTCCCATAAATACGTATAATCCGTTGTGCCTCCAGCTACCGAGGTAGATATACTACCATCAGCATCTCCATTACAAGTCACATCCTGTACCTTCATTGCACTTACCGATAATGCTGCAGCTGGCTCTGTTACTTCAATATTTTCAGTACTGGTACAATTAAGGCTATCAGTAATGGTTAAACTATAAAACCCTGCAATTAAATTATTTGCTATAGAGGTAGTCTGAGCAGATGCATCGTCCCATAAATATTGATAGCCGCTAAGAAGAGAAGGGGTGCCTCCACTAACTGTACTTGAAGCTGAACCATCTTGGCACCAAAACATTGAACTGGATCTTGGATTAAATTAATTATTATTGCACTTGCTGCGGAAACTGTTACACTAGTGTCTCCCTGACATCCATCACTGTCTTTAACTATTACTTTGTATGTTCCAGGGGATAAATTACTAGCAGCTGCTGTTGTCTGATTTGCAGGGTCATCCCAAGTGTAATCGGTGAAACTACCAGTCCCTCCCGACGGAACAGCAGTTAATATCCCGTTATTGTCACCTGCACAACCTGGATGTGAAATAACAACATTAGGAAAAATTGGCAGAGGAAGATCAATTTCAAACGTGGTGTCTTTAAAACACCCGTTGGCATCTGTTATTCTTAAACTATGCAGTCCTTTTCCTAGTGAATCAGCAAAACCAACAAAACCAATCGCGGGATTAGAAACTGTACTGTCTCCGTTATCCCACAAATAACTTAAAGCCCCACTTCCTCCATTATAAGCAGCTCGTATTGATCCATCTAAAGAATCACTACATGTTGGAGCATTCTTTTCATGATTTATATCAAATCCATTATAAAGTGGATCATCATATAGCTGAAATTTTGGCGGATCGGATAATACAATTGTATGATTTTCAGCTGGTTCAAAAATTGTATTGCTACCTAGTCCGGGGCCACTATCTCGGATAGATATTCTATAGCTTCCTCTAGGTAAATTTCTAATCGTATCAGATGAAATAACGTTATTAGTGGTAACACTGGGAGTCAAATCCCCCCCCCAAATTACTGAGTATGGTGGTGTTCCCCCAGAAATAATGACAGCTATTTCTCCATCAGCTTCTCCAATACATGAAATAACAGAATTATTATATTGTTTATTGACCTTATACTCAATGTTTAAATTATTAAAACTTCCAACATTAGTATAAGATTTTTCTGTTGTCCATTGAGATAAAATATCAAGATTAGCATATACTAAAACAACAAAAATTACAAACTTTAAAAATCTCATCTAAATATAATAAGCTTAATAGGTTAATACGTTCATAACGTAAAAAGTTAGGATAGGTTCGCTTTTTTATCGAAAAATACACCTTATTGATGAAAAACCATAATAAAATGAAATTATCAAGAATAATATGGTTTAAATAGTTAAAATTTCTAAAAAAGGATTTAATATTTATAATTATTTTCGCTTTTTATAATTGAAGAATATGTTATCCTTAACTCATTTGAATTAAGGAAAAGAAACAAAATTTTGGAAAAAGAAATGTCGTGAGCATAATAAAGTTGTAAATTCTTGGTGAGCATAATTTTAAATTGCCATAAAATAGTATTTTCATTACCAGGGGAAATTCCAGTAGAAATAATGTCATTATAATTTATTTGTAATCCAGCAATAAACTTTGGGTTGGGTCCCCCTGTTAAATCAAAGATAGCATTAGGATTAAAAATATTGGCTCCCTACTGACAAAATAAAATTGTATTCCAAAAAAAATTAAGAAAAAATTAAATCAAAAATTTTCTAAACATTAATAGTGTAAATAGTTTGTTTTTAAAAAAATAATAAAACATTAAATCATGGTATGTATTAATTTGGCACGATATATGTAAATTTACTAACATATGATGAAAAACATATTTTTATATATAATAGTTTTTTTAACCAATATTTCAGTAGCTCAATATGTTAACTATACTAATGATACTGGATGGAATTTGGGGATTAATATAGGTGGAAGCTGGCAAGAAGCAGAAAGACAAAATAATAATTCAGCATTTAGCAATCCCTTTGCAGGATTTTCAAGAGGTTTTACTTTGGGGAAATCTATTTATGAAAAGGAAGACAAGTTTTTTTCTTTTGATCTGAGATTTAGATACCTAAGTGGAGAGAATTCAGGGTGGACAGCAATTGCTGATTCGTTTGCTTCTCCATATGGAGTTTACGGAATGCCTTTTGACAACGATGACTCAGTATATGCATACCACAACTACCAAATGAAATTAAATGAATATACGTTTGAAGGGGTGTTAACTTTAAATAAATTAAGAGAAAAAACTGGACTTATTCTATATGGATTTGGGGGGTTGGCTTAACCTATTACAACATCAACAGAGATATTCTCAATGGAACTTCGGATATTACATTCACTGGTGACCCGTACGATTATAGCTCCTTAACATTTATTTCCGACAGACAAACAGCCAGAGATTTAAAAAGGTTAAGTGACAACCACTTTGAAACTGAAATTGAAACAAATAAATTAAAATTTATGCCTTCTCTAGGTTTTGGAATTGGATATCAATTTAATGAAAGATGGTCTATGGGATTGGAGCATAAAATCACCTATGCATTATCCAACAACATAAACGATATTGACAACTCCGAAATAAATGATAGGTACCATTACACTGCACTTAAGCTTAACTTTGATATCTCTTCTTATAAACCAACTTCATCACACAATAACCAGTATGTGCCAGAAAGTTCAACACCAATCAATAGTAATCCTCCATTAAATCAAGGCAGACCTCCCTTAGTTCAGAGAGTAAATCCAAGTAATAATTTTTATACCACGGAATTGCCAACAATAAATTTTTCAAATTCTATTTTTAACCTTGAGGATGATTTTTCAGCTGGCAGCAATTATAATTCAACCAACATAGCCAATATATTTAATATAAATGGAGATGCGCAAAAAGTTACAAGTAATGAGTTTGTTTTAACTGGGGATTATCAAACACAATCTGGAAATGCATTTACATATAATAAAATAGATTTCTCTCAGGATTTTAAACTAAAGTTTGATGCCAACCTTGGAAGTTTTGATAACGCAGGCGCAGATGGAATAGCAATTGTTTTTCATAACGACCCAAGAGGGGTAAATGCATTTGGGCAAAACGGCAAATATATTGGTGCTGGAAACATAGTTAATGGCATAGTTTTAGAAATTGACACATATTACAATAGCGAAGTCGATGAAACTTCTAGTGATCATACATCAATTTGGAGAACTGAAAATATAAATGATAAAATATCTTCTGATATTAGTTTTTCTAACTTAGAAGACGGGAGTTGGCACACAGTTGAAATCAATTGGAATGTGTATACTCAAACATTAACCTATACGCTTGATGGCTTTTATGCTGGCAAAGTTGTTGGAGATCTTGCAAATAAATATTTTGGAGGTTCTAATTCCGTTTATTACGGATATACAGCCTCAACAGGATATTACTTCAATACTCAAAAAATAAGATTTGAGAATAAAGAACTCAATAATATAAGTGAGGTTTCAAATAGAGAATATTTACCTAGATCCGATATTGAATTTTCAGTAAATGGGTTTAGTTCCAAAAATTACCGTTTTAAAAATGATATTCTATATTCTAATATAAATTTATCCCCTGGTGAAAATATTATTAGAGTCCGAGGAATTAACCAATTTGGAAGTGATTTTAAAACCACTACTATATATTATAATGCTCCGTCTTTACAAGAGCCGCCGACTGTTAAAATTACAGTGCCAAATACTTCTCCATATATTTCTAGCGCTCCATATTCCGCTATTCATGCTTCAATATTAAATATTGAAGACAGAAGTCAAATAACATTTAAAATAAATGGTGAAAGAATTTATAACTTCTCTTTCAATGGTGAATACTTTAGCGCTAATAATATTCCGCTAAATAACGGTAACAATATATTTCAAATTTCGGCTTCCAACAACTACGGTTATGCTAGTGATGAGACCATTATTTTTTATTCTTCTACCCTTCCCAAGCCAATGGTAGATATTACCACTCCTTATACTAACCCTTACAACTCTCTCAACTCAACTACTAACTTGAGGGCTACCATTTTAAATGTAGAAAATAAATACAATATTGAATTTTACATCAATGGAAACAGGTCCTATGGATTCGATTTTTCAGCAACACAATTTGAAGCAAAATCAATAAGCTTATTTCCTGGAAAAAATAGAATAAGAATTGTAGGAAAAAATAGTGTGGGATTATCAGAAGACAATACAACCATAATCTACAATAATTCTACATTGCCAAAGCCATTAGTAAACATAACTAATCCAGGCAAAAACCCATATGTTTCTAATAATAACAAAACCAATATATACGCTGATGTCATAAACGTATTGAACAGTAGCAGATATTTTATTTTATGTCAATAATATTAAAAACACAAACTTTACATTTTCTAGAAACAAGTTTGAAGCAGTTGGAGTATTACTCAAAACAGGAAAGAATTATATAAAAATTGTTGGGGCTAATAACCAAGGCTCTAGTTTTGACGAAACTATTGTAATATATAAACCCCCAACATTCCCTCTCCCTATAGTGAGATTTACTAGCCCAAGCAAAAGCCCTTCTGAAGTAGTGTCTAGGTTTATAAAAGTAGATGCCAATATATTAAACGTAGTAGGGGAAAATAACATCACATTTTCTGTAAATGGTGACCTATTAACAAATTTTAATTTTTCAGGAAATAAATTTGTTGCTAATAATGTTGCATTGAAAAACGGAAAAAATATTATCCGCATAAAAGGCCAAAACAACCAAGGTTATGCTACGGATGAAAGTATTGTTTTTTACAAATCCATAGTGAATCCAAAGCCAAATGTGAAGATAACAAGCCCTGGGCAAAGCCCATTTAATTCTCCATCCTTATATGTTAATATAAGAGCTACCATTTTAAATGTATCCTCTGCTAACAAAGTCACATTTAAATTGAACGGAGTATTACATAATAACTTTACATTTTCCGGAAATATTTTTGAAGCAAATAATATTTTGATAAAAGAAGGTAATAATACAGTAAATATATCTGGAAAAAACAGCACTGGAGTTGACTCTGACCAAACAATAATTTCGTTTAAAAAACCAGCTCAAAATAAACCCCCTAAAATCGTAGTTTCATACCCGTCAAGTCCGAGATTTAATACCAACAATAAAATGATTTTAATAAGTGGGCAAATACAAAATGTTGAGAATTCTAATAACGTAAGTGTGACTATGAATGGAAATACTGTAAAAAACTTCCTGTTTGATAGTTATTTTGATGATTTTCAATGTGAACTCCAGTTGCAAAATGGAATAAATATTTTCAATATCAAAGCATTTAATAATGACGGAAAAGATGAAAGTATAGTCTCAATAGAATATGCTCCTATTGAATGTAAGAATCCTATTATCAACTTAAAAAGTCCCAATAGCAATAGTGTAACAGCTAGTAGTTCTAGAGGATATATAAGTGCAGTGATTGATAACACACAAAATGTAGAATTTAAAATTGATGGTGTAGCTTCTCAGGGATTTAATTTTAATGTGAATAATGGTGTGTTTTCTTCAATGATAAATTTATCTCCAGGAACTCATGACTATGAAATTAATGCATTTAACACTTGTGGATCTGCAAGTGAAATTATAAGTTTTCATATGGAAATTTACCACAATGGGACAATAACAATGAAGAGAAGGAATTAAATGAAAAACAAAAGAAGAGCAAACAGGAGCAAAAGAAGAAGATAATGAGGATGATGAAAAAGAGGAAGATAATGAAAAAAGCATAAATGAAGAAAAAATTCTTTTGGAACTAAAACAAAAAAGAAACAAAGAAGAACAATTAGCATCTGAAGCACAAAAAAGAAAACAACAGCAAGAGCAACAAGCTGCTGAAGCACAAAGAAGAAAACAACAGCAAGAACAACAAGCTGCTGAAGCACAAAGAAGAAAACAACAGCAAGAACAACAAGCTGCAGAAGCACAAAAAAGAAAACAACAGCAAGAACAACAAGCTGCAGAAGCACAAAGAAGAAAACAACAGCAAGAACAACAAGCTGCAGAAGCACAAAAAAGAAAACAACAGCAAGAACAACAAGCTGCAGAAGCACAAAGAAGAAAACAACAGCAAGAACAACAAGCTGCAGAAGCGCAAAGAAGAAAACAACAGCAAGAGCAACAAGCTGCAGAAGAGCAAAGAAGAAAACAACAGCAAGAACAACAAGCTGCAGAAGCGCAAAGAAGAAAACAACAGCAAGAGCAACAAGCTGCAGAAGACACAAAGAAGAAACAACAGCAAGAACAACAAGCTGCGAAGACAAAAAGACAACAGCAAGAGCAACAAGCTGCTGAAGAGCAACAAGCTGCAGAAGAACAAAGAAGAAAAGAGAGAAACAAAAAGAACAGGCACGGCTAAAAAAACAAGCAGCAGAAAAGAAAAAGGCTGAAGCAGCCAAAGCAAAACAGACAAATAATAAAAAAACAGGCGGGAAGTAACTCTAGTCTTTAGACCTATTTAAATAGATTTGTTTTGCTAATAACATGGCTTTTTGAAAAGAAATAAAGCTCGCCTTATTTTTTCCAGCTATGTCATATGCAGTTCCATGATCTGGTGAGGTTCGAACAATTGGTAGTCCAGCAGTAAAGTTAACCCCTTGGTTTTTGCTTAATATTTTAAAAGGTATTAGCCCTTGGTCATGGTACATACCCAAAACGCCATCATATTCTTTATAATTTCCACTTGCAAAGAATCCGTCTGCTGGAAACGGACCTAATACATTAAATCCTTTTTCTATTGCTTGTTCAATAGCTGGTTGGAGAATCTTAACTTCTTGTTGACCTATAAGCCCTCCATCACCCGAGTGAGGGTTAAGTCCTAATAACCCTATTTTTGGGTTTTTAATTTGAAAATCTCTTTTTAAAGACTGATCCATCAAGCTGATTTTATTCAAAACTGCACCAACTGTAATTGCCTTGGACACTTGGTCTATTGACAAATGATTAGTGACAATTCCTACTTTAAGGTTGTCATGAGCCATTAACATTAACGATTGGTTCTTATTAGTAATACTTGTAAAATACTCAGTATGACCATTGAAATCAAAATTATCTCCCTGAATAGTTTTTTTGTCAATGGGGGCTGTCACTATACCATCAATAAGATTTTTCGCAGCATGTTCGCTAGCTGTACTTAACGATTGAAAAGCGACTTGACCACTTTCTTTCTTTGGTTGTCCAAAATCAATTTTAAAATTTGAATTGCTTAATTCAAAAATATTTAGTACTCCAAATTTAGCTTTCAAGGGGTCGTCAATAATATTTACCTCCGCTTTAATACTCAAATGATTCAAATAGAATTCAATAATATCCAACTCAGAATAAATAATTGGAATAATACCATTTGAACCATCTTCTTCTGAAAGAGCTTTTAAGATAATTTCTGGACCAATACCATTTGGATCTCCTAGAGATATACCTAATTTGATTAAATTCTGCATTTGGAATGATTATTGACAAAAATAACCATAATTAGGTCTTTATTTATTGTTAAGTCAATTATTAAATATATTTAAATGATAAGAACTATGGTCCTTTTGAGTAATTTTGAATAAATATGTTAATTAGAGTTTTTAACTTTTTATTTTTATTAATCCCCATATTTATCTGGGGCTCTCACAACAGAGGAGGTGAAATAACCTATACTCATATTGGAGGTCTAACTTATGAATTTACCATTACCACATGTACTGATTTGGGGTCGGTGACCGGAACAGATAGACCAGAACTATTCTTAGACTTTGATTTAGGGACTCCGTTCGCACAAAGAGATACTCTTTTAAGAACCTCCCAAGTCCCGTTATCCGTTAGCCATAAAAAAAATATTTATGTTGGTACACATACTTTTACTTCCACTGGATCTCATAGGATAACTATGGAAGATCCAAATAGAAATGCAGGAATTTTAAATGTTTGGCCTGGAGGGAATAGTGACGATGTAGTTTTTGCTTTAGAGACTTTCTTAATAATTTCTCCTGTTTTAGGAGCTTCAGGAGGAAATAACTCTGTACAGTTTACAGAATGTCCGTGCCCTGCAGTAGGATGTTTGAACAGGCCTTATTGCTACAATCCAATGGCTTACGATCCTGATGGCGATTCTTTATCTTATGAGTTGACAGCTCCACTAGGCCAAGATGCACTTCCTTTACTATTTGGAAATTATTATGTTTTTCCAGACGCAATTGGAGGGGGTAATTTTACTATCGATCCGGTTTTTGGGACTGTTTGCTGGAACAATCCTATGATGATTGGTGAGTTTAATTTTACAATTTTAATATCCGAATGGAGAAATGGCTACAAGATAGGTTCAGTTATTAGAGACGTTCAACTGACTATTAAAAATAACTGCAACAATAATCCCCCAGATATTGTTCCTATTGATGACACTTGTGTAAAAGCAGGAAGCACGCTAAATATCAACATTCAAGGTACAGACCAGGATTCAGATTTTATTACTCTAATAACTGCAGGACTTTCTTTTAATTTAAATAACTCCCCATCCACTTTTTCATCTGTTGCTACTAATGGTATTGCCAACGGAATATTGCAGTGGAATACCAATTGTAGTCATATTCAACAATCTTCTTACGCAATATTAGTAGAACTGGAAGATAATGGGAATCCAGTTCTATCAGATTACGAATCTTTTAACGTTGAGGTTAGGCCTCCAGCGATAACTGGCTTAATTGCATCTCCAATTGGAAACTCCATTCATTTAAAATGGGATAAAGCTATTTGCTCAAATGCATTAGGATACAATATTTATAAAAAAATAGGCTCTATAAATACATTTGAAGAATGCTGTCAATCCCCAAATCTATCAAGCTATGGCGTGACCCTTATTCATCAAAGCTCTTCGAACAGCGACACTACTTTCATAGACTTTGATTCTCTAGAAATTGGGAATTCATATTGCTATTTTGTAACTGGAATATATGATTTTGGTCAACTTGAAAGTTGCCCCTCAGACACAGCATGCTCAACACTGAAAAAAGAAGTAGCAGTTTTGACCAATGTAAGCGTTGTAAAAACAGATTCTTTGCTAGGGATAGATTCTATTCATTGGATTAACCCGACTGAACTAGATACTAATCAATACCAAGGCCCCTATTACTACGAAATTACCAACGGAAATGGAAATATAATTCATCAATTTTCTCCAAAAAACTTCTTGTATGAACTAGAAAATAGCTACAGTAATTTAAACACAAACACTGTAGATACCAACAGAAACTATAAGGTCGGGCTACATTATACTTATTTAAATTCAGATAGTCTTATTGGACATAGCAATCCTGCAACAAGTATTCATCTTAAAACCATTCCAAACGATAACCAAATAGAACTTTTTTGGAATGAAAATGTTCCATGGTATAATAATATGTATTTTATTTTTAGAAGTGACTCTATAGATGGTAATTATAGTTTAATTGACTCTACTATTGACAACTATTTTTTAGACTCTGGATTAACCAATAGAATACAATATTGCTATTTTATTAAATCGATTGGAGAATATTCTGATCCTTCAATAGTAAGACCATTAATTAATCTTTCTCAAAAAGCATGTGATATGCCTTTTGACTATACACCACCTTGTCCTCCAACACTAACATTAGAAGGAGAATGTGATCTAGAAATAAACACTTTAAATTGGACTAATCCGAATAATTCTTGTTCTGATGATGCTGTATCCTATTCCTTGTATTTTACGCCATTTTTAGACAGTGCATATTCACTAATTAATTTCTTTAACAATATTGAAGACACAACATTTCAGCACCAAAATCAATATAACGGCGTAAATTCTATCGCTGGGTGTTATTATTTAACAGCTACAGATTCCATGATTTACAACAATGAAAGTTTCCCTAGTGACACAGTATGCTTTGACAATTGCCCGAACTATATATTTCCCAATATTTTTACTCCAAACGGCGATGGAGTTAACGATTATTTCCAAGCAATAATGCCAATTAAATACATAGACAAGATAGAATTATATATTTTAAACCGTTGGGGAGAAGTTGTTTTCAAAACTATAAATCCGGAGTTTTTATGGGACGGAACTGCAAGTGAAACACAACAAAATTGTCCAAGCGGGACCTACTACTTTCAATGTTTGGTTAGTAGTATTAGACTATTTGGGATTGAAGCCATAGAGCTTAATGGGCATGTACAACTTACAAGAAAAAACATATCAAATAATCAATAAATGTTTACTGGAATTATAGAAAGCTTAGGTAAAATTACCACAATAGAAAAAGAAGGAGAAAACTACCACTTTACAATAGAGTCTGGAATATCAAAAGAATTAAAAATTGATCAAAGTGTAGCACACAATGGAGTTTGTTTAACTGTTGTAGAAAAAACAAGTAAAAATCATATTGTAACTGCAATTCACGAAACTATTCAAAAGACAAACATGGGTTTTTTGAAAGTTGGAAGCCTTTTAAATATGGAAAGGTGTCTTAAAATTGGTGGAAGACTCGATGGGCATATGGTTCAAGGGCATGTAGATGATACCGTTAAATGTGTTAAAATAGTTAACGAAAATGGAAGTTGGAGGTATTATTTTGAAGGAGCAAACATAGACCCTAAACTACTTGTTAATAAAGGTTCAGTTTGTATCAATGGGGTAAGCCTAACAATTGCAAATACTTTAAGCAAATCTTTTGAAGTTGCAATTATTCCTTACACCTATGAAAACACAAATTTTAAGGATTTAAAAGCAAATGATTTTATAAATATTGAATACGATATTCTTGGAAAATATATTCTTAAAAATCTAAAGACTTAATTATAAATCTACAATTACCGTTATATCTACATTTGGCCACAAAACGTTTTTGCCATCTGGGCCAGTATGTTGTTCTAAACATACTTCGTTGAGGGCGTCTAAAGAAGGTTCAGCTCCCCAATTTAAAACATCAATAGATGTTTTAAGGTAAATCTCCTTACTGGCTTGATCCATTTCCCATTTGTATAGCTTTTCAACCTCTTGCCCGTTCATGTTAATAACAAGTTTTCCTGACCCGTTTTCATCAATTGAAAGAATTCTTCCTGAAATATAATCTGTATCTACCATAGTATTAAAAAAGGAATTGACAATTTTATAATCTCTTACCTCATCATTTGTGCTTGTTGAGGCTACAGGAATCTTAAATGTCACTCCTGTAATTGCAGTGCTTAAGTCAGTACTCTCGTTAAATCCTTTTACTTCTGCTGACTTAAATTTTCCGCCAACTTGTGCTTTTGCAGAATGCTTGAAAGCTGTCCATTTAATTGTTACTTCTCCAAGATTATATATATAATCATTGACTGTTATTTCAGGTATTTTTTTGACAGAAACTAAAGCTCCTTCTTCAGTGGCTTCTGAACCACAACCAATAATTAAAAAAGATGCTGTTATAAGTAAAATATTTTTCATGGTTCAAATTTAATCAAGATGTTGTTTTTTTCAACTGTTTGTTGAGGGATTACTTTTACCTCCTTCACGATTCCGTCTAGAGGCGATGATAAGATGTTTTCCATTTTCATGGCTTCTAAAATAATTACAGGATCTCCTTTTTTCACTAAATCTGACTCTTTTACAATGACATCAAGAATAAGACCAGGCATAGGAGCTTTTAAAATATTAATGTTTTTTTGGTTCCCTTTTTGAATCCCCAGTTTTTCTATTGTTTTTTCAACTTGTTTTATTAATCGAATAGTAGAAATCTCACCATTTATTTTGACTATATAAGACTGGTCAATTGAATTTTCCTTTAAAATTTTACATTCAAAATTTTTAGAGCCATTAGACAAAATAATTTCTTTCTTGTTGTAGTTTATTTCTAATACTTTGAATTTGCCAAGATCTCTTTGACTTAAATCTAACTGTACAACGCTATTTAAAATTCCTGTAATCATAACCAAAGATTAAAGTAAATTTACAATTATTATCTTCTTAATATAACTTTAAAGACTCCAAGATCTATAAAAATAGATGAGCGGCATTTATATACATATCCCCTATTGCAAACAAGCTTGTCACTATTGTGATTTTCATTTTAGCACCTCCATGAAAACAAAGAATGAAATGATTGACTGCATCGTTAAAGAAATGGACATTCGAGAAAGTGAGTTTTCAAAAAAGATTGATAGCCTATATATTGGTGGAGGGACTCCATCTTTAATGACTAATTTAGAACTGGAGACTATTTTTAATGGATTAGAAAAAAAGATATCTATAGGCGACATAAAAGAAATCACCATAGAAATTAATCCAGAAGATCTTATTGATGAAAAACTAGAGTTTTACAAAGAAATTGGTATTAATAGACTAAGTATTGGAATTCAATCCATGAATAACAACGTACTAAAATGGATGAATAGAAGTCACGATACTAACCAAGTTATAGATGGGTTAAATAATACTAAAGATGCAGGATTTGAAAATATAAGTCTTGATTTTATTTATGGAACTCCAGAAAATTTATCAAGAGACTACAAGGCTGAATTATTAGAAATTTTAAAATTCAATCCAACACACTTGTCTTGTTATCACTTAACTATTGAAGATGGAACTTATTTTGGACATTTAGAAAAAAAGAGGAAGATAAAAAGAATTGAAGACGATGTTAGTCAACAAGAGTTTCGATGGATTTCTGAAAAATTGAAATCTGAAAATTACCAACATTACGAGATTTCTAATTTTGCAGTTCATGGAAAGGAATCTTTTCACAATTCCAATTACTGGAACCAGTCTAACTACATTGGTTTAGGCCCTGGTGCACATTCCTTTAGAAATTCTACAAGAAGATGGAATATTTCCAACAATAGACTTTACATAAAAAATATAAAAGCTGGTCTCCCCTATTTTGAACAAGAAGTCTTGTCCCCTAATGATTTAGTGAATGAGGAAATAATGCTAGGGTTAAGAACCTTAAATGGGCTGGACAAAGATCACTTACTTAGCATTGTCCCCCAGCTTATAAAAGATGAAATTGAAAGTAAATTAAATATGTTTTTAAAAGATGAAATCCTTATCTCTACTAATAATATTATTTCTATGAACCCAGAAAAATGGTTGTTATCTGAGTATGTTTCAAGAGAATTATTTATTTTAAATGAATGATAATTGAATTAGTAGTAAATAACGAAAAAAAGAAAGCAGATCTAAGTCGTCCAATTGATTTGTCTCTAACCTCTAAAGTTAAAAATAGCTTCAAGGCTTGGTATGTAGATGAAATTCAAATAAGAGTTATTAAAAATGGGGACTTTGTTGGGAGTGTGAATCAAGGAGGAAGTGTAAATTTTAAAGAATTACTTATTAACCCTCATGGTAATATGACACATACAGAGTCTGTTGGCCATATATCTAATCAAGAAGTTTTTGTAAATAATATACTTAGTCAGTATCATTTTTCAGCTCAGTTAATTACTATCACCCCTCAAGAAGCAAATTCTGATATGGAAAGTGGAATTAAAGCAGGTGATTTTTTTATTGGAATAGAACAAATTAAAGATAAAATAAAGCCAAATATTCAATCTCTTATTCTAAGGACACAGAGCAGCTATGGCCAACTAAATGAGAAGACCTATAACAATACCAATTGGCCTTACCTATCCGAAGAAACAGCAACTTACATAAGGGACTGTGGGACTGTTCATTTGCTAATTGACCAGCCATCTGTGGACAAAGAGTTTGACGAAGGAAAGCTATTGGCACATAAAGCATTTTGGAATTATCCCAATGAAATAGATAAAGGGAGAACCATCACAGAGCTTATTGGAATTCCTGACGATATTAATGATGGGGTTTATCTTTTAAATCTTTCTATGGCCAATATAGAAAACGATGCATCTCCTTCAAGACCAACTATTTATAAATTATTTTGAAACAAAATTTTGTTAAACGCTAATTAAGTGTAATTTTATTTCAAAACAACACTAATGAAGCTGGATGTAATTGACCTCAAGATATTAGAAGCTCTTCAAAAAAACAGTAAGATTACCAATATTGAACTTAGTAAGGTTATCGGCCTTTCTGCTGCTCCAACTTTAGGGAGAGTACAGAAATTGGAGAAATCTCAGGTAATTTCAAGCTATAACGCGACTGTAAATCATTCGAAGCTAGGATTGGGGTTTACAGCCTTGGTTCACTTATCTCTTGTTCGTCAGAAAACTACAGCAGTTTCTAATTTTTTAAAACAAATTAAAGAAATTAAAGAGGTGAGAGAGTGTCTTCAACTTACTGGAAAATTCGATTATCAACTAAGAATAATTACCAGCGATATTCCGTCTTTTGAAAAATTGCTGGAAGAAAAATTAGGCAATATTGAAGAGATAGGTCAATTGGAAACATCTGTTGTCATTTCGACCAAAAAGAATTCTAGTGTTGCTCCAATTGATTATAAAAAAGAAATTATTCTAAAAAGATAATTTAGCAGATACCATTAAGCTTCTGCCCGGAGCACTTATTCCCGATGCAAAGGTCTTGTAATGAACATCAAATAAATTATAGAGCCCTAAAGACAGATTTAAAGATTCTCTATATTGATACCCAACCTGAGTATTTATTACCCACCAACTAGGATAACCCATTGGCGAAGCTTCTAGGGGATTGTCTGTGTTCCCTTGTCCAAATAATTTATTAATTTTTTCTGCGTTAAAATTATTTAATATTTGTAATTCAAGTTTTTTAAAAGTATAATTCAAATTCAGTTTGCCAAATATTGGAGGAATATGACTCATAGGAACTCGTGTGTTTTTAAGAATGCCTCTAGTATAACAAAGGCTAGAATGAAACTTTAGATTTTTTAAAACAGTAATAGAGAGTGAACCGCTTAACCCATAAACTATTCCACTTTCACTATTTTGATTTGCTAAAATTTCATAGTAATTACTATCGTAATAAATTAATCTAGAGCCATTAATTTCTAAACTTTGTTTGGTAATTACATTATCCAAAATTGTGAAAAAAGAAGAAGAAGAAAAACTAAATTGAGCGTTTTTAAAATCTATTTTCTTGCTGATTCCCAACGAAAAGTTATAAGCATATTCCGGAACCAACTGGCTATTAGGGACTGTTAAAAATTGATCTTTGATAAATACTTTTCCTAAATCGTCAATATTTGGAGCTCTAAAACCAGTACTTAAGTCCAAAAAGATTTTTGTGGTTTCATTTGGATAAAAATAAGTACCAAGTGAGCCACTTAGTGAATGTCTTTTAATTTCAAAACCGTCCGACAAAAAATCTAGAATATTATCATCAAATATAGCAGAAGCATGATTCCAGGTGTACCTGATTCCTCCAATTAGCGAGAGTCTATTTTTTTTCAGATTGTAACTGCCATAAATAGCAGGAAAAAAAGTATTACTTCCTCCATTAGGATATCTTGAATCTATAAAAGAAGTTGAGCTGTCTAAGAGATTAAGTTCATAAGCTCTGCTATCAACAGTATTGTAGTATATCTCAGTTCCGTAATCTAGTTTTGAGTTTGAACCAATAGATTTTGAAAACTGAATATTAGACCCAAGGACATTTACTTTCTCCACTGAATTTTTTTGAAAAAAACTATTAAATCTCCTTGTGCACCTAGACTCCTGAACATACTGGTGAGAAAAAATAGCTCTAATATCATCAAATAAAATAGAGGAAAAAGAAGAAGAAAAAGCAATAGAATTCAAAAGTCTTTTTTGTGGACCATAATTCCACTGGGCATATTCCGGAAGATTACTTAAAGTTAAGTTGTTGAGCTGGTCCAACCTTTGAAGATTGGAAGAAGAGCTAAATTGAGAGTTGATAATTAATTTTGACGTTGCATTTAATTTAAAAAGAAATTTATTAGTTAAATCAATTTGATTGAATCCAACTCCTCTTTGGATGGATGGATTGGAATTTGCAATCATTGTGTCTTGAAGATTATTAACTTCTGTATAAAAATTATGTAAGCCCCAGTTTTGAAAGCCATGAACCCTGTTTTTTCCCATAGAAACATCTCCAAATTTTTTATAGGTTACAGAAGTTAAAGATGCTACATTTTTACCTGATAAATTAAAATTAATATGGTTGGACAGCTCATTGGTTGCACTATTAAGTCTAGTAAAATACAATCCAGAAAAACTGGAACTGTCGTTTGTATTTAACAAAGTAGGATCTTTAGTTTTATAATGAATAACTCCACCAATAGCATCACTACCGTAAGAAACTGCAGAAGGGCCAAAAATCACATCACAACTCTCTAAAATAAAAGGATCAACGGTAATGCTGTTTTGTAAATGCCCTCCTCTGTAAATTGCATTATTCATTCTAACACCATCCACCATCAAAAGTATTCTATTAGCCTCAAATCCTCTTATAATTGGGCTTCCTCCAGCAAAGCTGGTTTTTTGAATGGTTACTCCATCTACTAAAGTCAAAAGTTCTGCTCCGGTTGATGCATTTGAATTTAATATTTCACTGGATTTAACTACTTGATGATTTAACTCTTTCATCCCAGTTGGTAATTGTGTGGAGCTAGAGGTGCTGGTAACAAAAACTGGAAGAGATTGGTCTTTGTTATTGGGAATCTGAAACAGGAAGTTTTTTTCGATCAGCTCTAGCTGACTTAGTTTGTGAATTTTTCCGGATAAATTAATTGAAATAGAATCGTAATTATTCATTGTTTTTAATAGAATAAATCCTTTCCTATTGGTAGTAAAGGTGTCCTTTCTTAACTGATTTTTAAATATTACTTTCTTATATTTTAATTCATTGCCAAATTCATTAACAAAAGTAATTTTCTGGCATGTGTAATAGGCAGTAGAAAAAAAGAAAATTAAAAAGAAATATGCTTTGAATAAATTACTCAATCGTATAGAGATTGTAAAATCTTAATGGAATTTAACTTGTCCGTATTTACTATCTCATGATAGGACATATAACTCAATAATAAATCCATAATTAATCTTCTGTTTGTAGAGTTAATTTTAAAAAGAAATATATTATCAATATTCGTGCCTAATAATTTGTTTAATAATTTGTGAGGAAAATTCTCTTCAATATTCGGATCAAAGTTATTGGTGAATTTACCATCCGAAAGGCTAAAATAAGGGTTTTGAACTCCAAAATTATTTAATGGCTGTATTCCAAAATACGTTAAAATTTCTTTAATAAAAAAAAGACCAAATACAGCATTGAAAGGTCTATGTTCAAAAGAAACAATCATTTTCTCTAGTTCTAAAAAGAGTTTTTCATTTTTTTCTTCTGAGTGAAAAACTTTATTTAAAATCTCGGTCAGTAAAAGTGCATAACCAGTTTTTCGGATATCGCTTAAAATGTCAATAATAGGGAATTTCATTTCTACATTATTTGCCCGATTTATTTTTTTTTCTGGATTGTAAGCAGAGCTAAAATCGATGAAATGAAAAGGTTGAAATAAAAAACCCTGATTTTTTTTGGTACTAATGGTAAAAACAAAAGTCGATCTTCCATATTGCCTTGTCAATAAGTCTACAATAATTGAGTTGTGCTTGATTTTTGTAGCTCTAAGAAATAGCCCTTCAATTCTTTGACTCATGATTTTTTAAATATGATTTTGAATTCAGCACCAATAGTTCGATCTTTTACCAAACTAATTTTTCCACTGTGGTTCAAAATTATTTGCCAAACTAAAGCTAAGCCAAGTCCTTTTCCTTTTGTTTTAGTGGTGAATTTTGGTTCAAATATTTTGTCCTGAATCTGATTTGGAATGCCTGGCCCATTATCGATAAAAGATACACTAATGATATTCTCTTCTTGAAAGAGATTTAGTTCAATGTAGCCCTTGTGGTCCATTGCTTGCAAACTGTTTTGAATTAAATTATTGAAAAGTCTAATAAGTTGATTTTCATCACCAATTAATCTAAAAGAACTATCCTTTTGAAAATTCACATTAAACTTTATATTTTCTTCGTGCTTAAATAAGTTTATGATTTTATAGATTATTTCTATTAAATCTAATTCCTGCATTTTCCCTTTTGGCAGTTCAGCATAATTAGAAAATTCATCGGCTATTTCAGTCAATATTCTAATTTGCTGAAGCATTTTGTCCTGAAAATCTTTCAAAGTATGTCGATTCTCTCCTTTAGATATGTCTAATGCCCTGCCCAAATGTTGAATACTTAACTTCATAGGAGTTAATGGGTTTTTGATTTCATGTGCAACTTGTTTTGCCATTTCTCTCCATGCTATTTGTCGCTGATTTTGAGCTAACTTTTCTTTACTTAATTCTAGCTTATTTAGCATTTCATTATAAGCATTGACTAAAACTCCAATTTCATCGTTATTTTCCCATGAAAGTCTTTCGTTGTTTTCGCCTATTTCTACCCCTTTAATTTTCAAGCTAATGGATGCAATTGATTTAGTGATGTAGGTAGAAAGTAAATATGCTAAGATGACTGCGCCAATAAAAAGCAATAAGAAAATGGTAAGTAACCTATTTAAAAAATCCCATAGTTCTGTTTTATTAGTATAATCTGAAGGGTGGTAAGGGATATTTATTATGCCCATTTTTTGATTTTTCTTGTTGAAGGCAAAAGAGTAAGAGTTAATGTCCTGATCACTTGATCTTTCAACTAACCTGCCATTTTTTGATTGATCTAGTTTTAATAATAACTCTTTACTTAAATCACTAGAATATCGCTCCTGAAAAAGGGTGTCTATCGACGTAATTAATATTTTACCAGATAAATTAAAAATTACAATGGGTAGATTATTAACATCTGCTATTTCTCTAAGCTTGTAATCAAAGTCTTTTGTAATAAACTCACTCATGGTTGCAGGCTCTAATTCATTTAAAAAATACTGCAATGAAGAATTTATGGTCTTTTCCTTTCTTTGGATTCTTTGAAAATGATATTGGTCGTTTTGTTCTTTAAAAAAATAAAATGTTGTAGCCCCAATAACCACTAAAGAAAGTGCCACTAAAGCAAGTATAGAAATGTAAAATCTGTTTTTTAAAGAAGAATAAAACCAATGCATCTAAGGTAAATTTATGCAAAAGGATTTTAAAAATTAAGATTGTAGAAGTTTATCCTCCCAGAGCCTCAGCACCAGCAACAATTTCAAGTATTTCGTTGGTAATAGCTGCTTGTCTAGCTTTATTATAAAATAACTTTAAATCGTTTTTCATTTCGTTGGCATTATCAGTGGCTTTATGCATTGCTGTCATTCTAGCCCCATGTTCAGAAGCAAATGAATCTAAAAGCGCTTTGTAAAGTTGTATTTTTAATGAACTTGGAATGAGTTCTTTAAGGATTTCTTCTTGATCTGGCTCAAAAATATAATCTACTGAACTCTCTTTCTTAGACTGCGCTGGAACAACTGGTAAAAATGGCTCATTAACTGTAATTTGAACTGCAGCATTTTTAAAAGAATTGTAGACTAAAAAAGCTTTGTCAAAAACATTATTTTCAAAAGCTGACATTAATTTAGAGGTAATAGAAATAGAGTTTTCATAACTTAAATCGTCCCAAATAGTTTGGGCATCTGTAGGTAATATCTCACTACCGTTTAATAACTCTGTCTTTTTAAAAGCATCAAAGACTTTTTTACCAATTGTTAAAATGCTGTATTCTTTCTCAGGGTTTTCTTCAATTGTTTTTTTAATCTCTTTAACAACGTTATTATTGAACCCGCCGCACAAACCTCTATTGGATGATATAGCAATTAGTAGTACTTTTTTGCCCTTATCGTCTCGCATCATTGGATGTTCTGTTTCTCCAACTGTTGATGAAACATTTAAAAGAATATCATTGAACTTTTTTGCAAAAGGTCTCATTTGAATTATCGCATCCTGAGCTCTTTTGAATTTTGCTGCCGATACCATTTTCATAGCAGAAGTTATCTGCATAGTTGACTCTACAGATGTTATTCTAGTTCGTATTTCTTTTAGGTTGGCCATTGGAAACCGTGCTTCGTAATTTTTAGACATTTCTGCAACAACCTTCTTGATTAATTCTGTTACCTCATCTGTTAATTTTCCAGCTTTTAAAGTATCTAATTCTTTCCTGTGTTTGGTTCTCATTAAATCTAAAAAGTTTTCTTCAAAATCTTTAATTTTAGAAGTTGGTATTCCAGTTAGTATTCCTGTAGAGCCACAGTAAATAATTGCTACTTGTTCTTCAACAGGCATAGGAGAACCTTCGTTTTGTTTTAAAATTTCAACATTTCTCGCCCCTCTTTCCAATACTGCCATTGTTGCTGGATCTAAATCAGACCCAAATTTAGAAAATGCTTCTAACTCTCTATATTGTGCTTGATCTAGTTTTAATGTTCCAGAAACTTTTTTCATAGATTTTATTTGTGCAGATCCTCCAACTCTAGAAACAGAAATACCAACATTTATTGCCGGTCTTATACCAGCATTAAATAAGTTAGCTTCTAAAAATATCTGTCCATCTGTAATAGAGATAACATTTGTTGGAATATAAGCAGAAACATCTCCAGCTTGAGTTTCAATAATTGGTAAAGCAGTAAGAGATCCGCCACCTTTGACTTTTCCTTTCAAAGACTCTGGTAAATCATTCATGAGCTGTGCAATGTCATCCGAGTTGTTAATTTTTGCTGCTCTTTCTAATAACCTGGAATGCAAGATAGAAAACATCTCCTGGATAAGCTTCTCTTCCTGGAGGTCTTCTTAATAACAATGAAACCTCTCTATACGCAACTGCTTGCTTAGATAAATCATCAAAAATAATTAGTCCTGGTCTTCCTGTGTCTCTAAAATATTCTCCAATTGCAGCTCCAGTAAAAGGTGCGTAAAATTGCATTGGTGCAGAATCCGAGGCATTGGATGCTACTATAATAGTATATTTCATTGCTCCTGCTTCTTCTAATTTACTGACAATACCTGCAATTGTGGAACCCTTTTGGCCAATTGCTACATAGATACAATAAACTGGTTCTCCTCTATCGTAAAACTCTTTCTGGTTAATAATGGTGTCAATACAAACAGTTGTTTTACCTGTTTGACGATCCCCTATCACCAATTCTCTTTGTCCTCTGCCAATTGGAATCATAGCATCGATTGCCTTAACTCCAGTTTGAAGAGGCTCATTAACTGGTTGTCTATAAATAACCCCAGGTGCTTTTCTTTCGATTGGCATTTCGAATAATTCTCCTTCAATTGGTCCTTTTCCGTCAATTGGCTGACCAAGAGTATCAACTACTCTTCCTAGCATTTTCTCACCAACATTTATCGAAGCAATTCTATTGGTTCTTTTAACCGTATCTCCTTCTTTAATATGATTTGAAGCTCCTAATAATACTGCTCCTACATTATCTTCCTCTAAGTTCAACGCAATCCCTTGAAGACCATTGTCAAACTCTATAAGTTCTCCATACTGAACCCCTCCAAGACCGTATATTCTTGCAATACCGTCACCAATTTGTAATACTGTGCCTACTTCTTCTAGCTCAGCTTCTGACTTAAAGCCTGATAGTTGTTGTCTTAGAATTGCTGAGACTTCTGCTGGTTTTATTTCTGCCATTTTATTGTTTTTAGAAATCCTTAATAAAAAGGTTTTTATTGTAACTGTTTTTTAATTCTTTTAATTGCTTTCTCACGCTATCGTCAATTTGGAAATCGCCAACTTTAATAATTGCTCCTCCTAAAATATCTTGATTTATTTCTTCCACTAACTCCACATCCTTATCCATCTTCTTTTTTACAAATGAAACAACTTTATCTTTAAGCTCTTTATCTAAAGAAATGGTAGTGGTAACACTAGCTGTAATAATTTTGTGATGCGATTTATAAAGCTCAATGAAGTTTTTAGAAATTGAATGGAGAAGAGATTCTCTTTTTTTCTTAGTAATCAACTCTATGAAAAGATAAGTTGTCCTGGAGAGCTTATTTTCAAATAAAGATTTTATGATTGCTAATTTCTTGCTAGTATTAATTATAGGACTTTTTAGCATTAGAGTAAAGTCACTACTATCTGAACAGAGAGTTTCAACTGCAATTAAATCATCGTAACATTCTTTCAATTGATTTTTTTCAATTGCTAAATCAAGTAAAGATTTTGCGTATCTAGTTGTGATTTTAGATGAGATCATACTTCTAATTCATCTGGTTTTTCAATGTTTCTTCAATAAGCTTTTTCTGACTCTTTGCATCTTTAAGCTCTGATTTAATAATTTTCTCGGCCATTTGAATTGATATATCTGCTATTTCATTTTTAAGTTCTGTCATAGCCTTCATCTTTTCGTTACTAATTTGTTCTTTGGCAGATAATATTATTTTCTCTGCTTCACTAGATGCTTTGCTTTTTGCTTCTGAAATAGTAGCTTCTTTTATAGCCCTTGCCTCTTTAATTATAGAGTCTCTTTCTATCCTTGCTTCTTGTAATATCTTTTCGTTATTTGCCGAAAGTTGTTCCATTTCAGCTTTTGCTTTTTCTGCAGATGAAAGAGCTTCTGTAATAGAATTATTTCGATCATCTACTGCTTTTAAAATAGGTTTCCAGGCGAACTTCTTTAGAATCACTAGTAATAAAACAAATATTACTACTGTCCAAAACATTAAACCTATTGCAGGTGTTACCAATTGCATTGAATCCATTGTATATAATTTAATTTAAAAAACAGAGCTGAAGCCAAACGCTCCAGCATCTATTTTAATTTGTTATTAGTATAATTAGCCTTGCAGCAAAGCCACAACAACACCAAATAATGCTACACCCTCAACAAGTGCTGCAGCAATAATCATATTTGTTTGAATCATTCCAGAATGTTCTGGCTGTCTTGCCATTGATTCTAGTGCCGATCCACCAATTCTACCAATTCCTATTCCAGCACCAATGGCTGCTAAACCTGCGCCGATTGCTGCTATTCCTGTAATTGTTCCCATTTTTTTATTTTTTAAGGTTAAACAATGTTATTAATGATGATCCACAGTCGCTAACCCTATAAATAAAGAGGTTAACAATGTGAAAATGTAAGCTTGTAGAAATGCTACTAACACTTCAATTAAATCCATAAATAAAACAAATATTACAGCCACGGGAGATAAACTCCATGCTGCAACATCTCCCAAACCACTTTGGGCCATAAATATTAGTGAAATCAGACTCAAAATAATAATATGCCCTGCAGAAATATTGGCAAAAAGTCGAATCATCAAAGCAAATGGTTTAGTGAAAATTCCAACAATTTCAATAGGAATCATAATAGGCATAAGAGCTAATGGAACACCAGGTGGGTTAAAAATATGTCCCCAATAAGACTTATTTCCTGAAATATTGGTTACCAATAGGGTTATAAATGACAATACTAAAGTGATTGCAATATTTCCAGTAACATTTGCAGATCCTGGTAGGAGTCCAACAAGATTATTCATTAAAATAAAAAAGAACAATGTTAATAAGTAAGGAAGGTACTTTTTGTAGTTCTTGCCAATATTAGGTTTGACTATATCGTCTCTTACAAAAATAACCAAGGGTTCTAGAAAAGACAATAAACCACTTGGAGCAGATTTGTTTTTTTTGGCTTTGAATCCTGAGATTCCAAAAAACAACAAAAGTAAAACCAATGCAACAAACATAGAAGCTACATTTTTGGTGATTGAAAAATCTATTGGGATAGTTGCATTTGAAACATGGTGTTGGTCATCAAAAGTTGCATTTTGTTGACCATCATTTAACTTATATATTTTGCCATGGACTCTGACTAATTTGTGCCCATTAACTTCAACAACATGATGTCCATCATTAGTTGTGGTGAAATTTGCTAGATAAGAATGGGCCAATTAGTTCCCCGTTAGACCATAATATAACCGGGAGATGAATAGTTGCTGAATTATCTCCTTCACCCCAAAAATGCCATTCATGAGAATCTGAGATGTGATGCATTATTGCTGGTACAGGATTATAAGTTTCTTTTTTTGACACGTCTTGTGTGGTTTCTCCAGCGAATGCATGTGAAAATGTAACCAAAACAGAGGCAAGAATTATAAAAAAATTATTAAGTGAAAATGACAACATTTTACTATTTTGAATTAAAATTCGGCCAAAATTAATTAATTATTTCAATGCCTAAAGTGTTTTAAGAAATTTATTACACACGGTCTCTTCATTAATAAAAAAATTTCAAGAACAAATATGCAAAATAAAAAAAGAAAAAGTGCAATATATATGGAAGAAAATTGATGTCTTTTTGAGAAATTAAAGGATATAAAAAAACAAGACTTGCAATCATTTTTAAAAAGCTCAGAGCTAAGTAAGTAAATGGAGAAGTTTTTAATCGTTTTTTTAAAATATTATATAATAAAGAAAAAAGAAAAAGTTAATGCCAATAAAAAAGAATTAACAATAAAAATATCTGCTATTTTTATTTCCTGAATTTCAAAAAAATTAATCAACGAAAAATCAAACCTATGAAAAAGACAAAACATAAAATCAGAACTAAATATTTATTGATCATCTGTTTTTTAATAGTTGTAATTACTTGATAAAAAGCTAAGAAAACAGCACTTAAAGACAATATTAGCGTCCACCATGGGGATTGATTTTGATAGCTTTCATCTAGATGATTCCCAAAATAGGTGCCAATGCCAATAATTACCCCCATTTGAATAGCTAAATTACTATATAATAAAACTTTGTTCCGGTTTTCCATAGGAGATTGTTAAGCAAAAAATAGTTAATTTTTAAATTCTGGCAAAACTTGCTGTATTTTCGTAAAGTTATAGATTTTATAAAAAGTTCATTTGGAAGAAAAAAAAGAAATAAAAACATCATTATTTAAAAAAATACTTAAGATCCTAATTATTTGGTTCTTGGTATTCTCTCCTGCTCTTGGACTTTGGGGGTTAATTAATTTGGCAGATGATGAGACTTTACCAGAAATAACAGAACTAGAAAATCCTAAAACAGATCTCGCTAGTGTGGTTTTGAGCTCTGACTACGTTCCGTTAGGAAAGTATTACCATGAAAATCGTACCAATACTCATTTTAACAACTTGCCAAAGTCATTAGTTGATGCGCTTATTGCTACGGAAGATGAGCGATTTTTTGATCATTCTGGAATAGATGTAAGAGCCTTGCTAAGAGTTTTTAAAGGATTGGTTTCAGGTAACTTAAAGGGCGGAGGGTCTACAATAACACAACAATTAGCAAAATTACTTTTCCCTAGAAAAAGATTGAATAAATTCGAATTTGCATTAAGAAAGTTTAAAGAATGGATAATAGCCTCTAAACTTGAAAAAAATTACACCAAAGAAGAAGTCTTGTCTATGTACCTTAACAAATTTGACTTTTTGAATAATGCAGTTGGAATAAATAGTGCTGCCCAAGTTTATTTCAATAAACTTCCCAAAGAGTTGGACTTGCATGAGTCTGCAATGTTAATAGGAATGGCAAAAAACCCTTCTTTGTTTAACCCTGTTAGAAGGCCAGATACTGTTTTAAAAAGAAGAACAGTCGTTTTGTACCAAATGTATAAAAACAACTACATAACTAAAGAAGTTTTTGACTCTACAAAAAAACTAAAGCTTGACTTAGACTATAATAAAGTAGATCACCAAACTGGTTTAGCTCCGTATTTTAGAGAAATCTTAAGACTAGAATTGGGGAAAATATTATCTGAAAAAAACGACAATGATGAATATATAATTAAGAAATCAAATGGCGAAAAATTTGATTTGTATTCTGATGGTCTTAAAATTTACACCTCCATTGATAGTAGAATGCAAAAACATGCAGAAAAAGCTGTTGAATCTCATTTTAAAAATTATTTGCAAGCAGCCTTTGACAGAAATAATAAAAAAAACAAGAACAACCCCTTTTCAAATGATATAACTAATTCACAAGCAGATACTATATTAGCTAGAGCTCTAAAACAATCTATGCTTTATAAAAAATTAGTAGGTAAAGCCTGCTCTTACTGTGAAAGACCAAAAAGATATATTGTTAAAAAATCGAAAGGATTTGAATGTTCCTACTGTGGAACCGTAAGTCCTTTTCATACAAAAGATGAAATTGATAAAAAACTTAATGAAAAAAGAACAGTTAAAGTTTTTGACTGGAATTCAGAAAATTTTGAAAAAGACACTACTTTTTCTACAAAAGACTCTGTTAGATACTACAAGGGGCTATTGAGGTCTGGACTAATGTCTATGAACCCTCATAATGGAGAAATAAAAGCTTGGGTTGGCGGTCCAAATTTTAAACATTTTAAATACGATATGGTTAAAAAGGGAAGGCGGCAAGTGGGATCTACCTTTAAACCATTTGTTTATGCTACCGCTTTAGAATCTGGTGTTATAGATCCGTGTTATCAAGTGCCAGATATAGAGTACTGTATAGAAGTTCCTTTTAATGAGTTTAGAAAAAAACTGTGGTGCCCAACCAACTCCGGGGACAACTTTACTGGAGCCTTAACTTCTATATCCTTTGCTTTGGCTAATTCAATGAATAATATTACAGCAAGTATCATCAAAAAAGGGTCTATGATTAACGATGTTTTTAACCGAGTGGCGCAGCTGGGAATTGATACCTCTAAGTTTGACCAGGTCCCCGCAATGGCTTTAGGAGTTTTCGACATCTCTGTTCACGATATTGTTGGTGCAATAGCTCCATTTGCTAATCAAGGGGTATATATGAAGCCTGTTTACCTTCTAAGAATTGAAGATAAATTTGGCAATCTAATTTATGAGCCCAAAATAGAATCCAAACAAGTTTGGAACAAGGAAACTGCATATTCTATTTTGGAAATGATGAAGTTGGTAACTAGCGGTGTAAGTCACCCTACCCTAAAAAACGCTTATGGCAATCCTTTAAGAGGCGGAACAGCAATTCGTATTAGAGCTAAAGAAACAGCAGAAAGACCATATACAGGGATAACCCAGCCAATTGCTGGGAAAACTGGGACTACTCAAAATCAATCTGACGGATGGTTTATGGGCTTAACTCCTGATTTAGTTACTGGTGTTTGGGTTGGTGCAGAAGATAGGTCTGTTAGATTTAATACATTAAGTATGGGAATGGGGACCAATACTGCACTCCCTGTTTTTGCATATTATACTAAATTTATAAATGCGGACGATTCCTTAAATATTTCACAAGAAGATTTTCAAATGCCTGAAACAATATTAAAATCGCCAATTGATTGTAATGAAACTATTAATAACTCTAAGTTAAAAGACGAGCTAGATGATGACTGGTCTAATGACGATAACTGGTAAATAAATGATTGAAAAAAAAGTTTTAAAGTGCTGCTGACGGATGTAAAGACATTTTTAATGGAGCAACTATAATGCTTGGAGGCTTTGGGCTTTGTGGAATACCAGAAAACTGCATACAAGCACTTGTAGACATGAAGATAAATGGATTGACTTGTATTTCTAATAATGCAGGAGTCGATGATTTTGGGTTGGGCTATCTTTTACAGAACAAGCAAATTAAAAAAATGATTTCTTCGTATGTCGGAGAAAATGAAGAGTTTGAACGACAAATGCTTTCTGGAGAGCTAGAAGTGGATCTTATCCCACAGGGATCTTTAGCAGAAAGATGTAGAGCTGCTGGAGCTGGAATACCTGCCTTTTTTACTCCTGCTGGATTTGGCACTGAGATTAGTACTGGTAAAGAAGTAAGAAATTTTAATGGAGAGCCCCATATCTTAGAAACTGCTTTAAATGCAGATTTTGCAATTGTAAAAGCATGGAAAGGGGATACTGCTGGAAATTTAATTTATAAAGGAACTGCAAGAAACTTTAACCCTCTTATGGCTATGGCGGGAAAAATTACAATCGCAGAAGTGGAAGAATTAGTTTCCCCTGGTGAACTTGACCCAAATCAGATTCATACTCCAGGAATATTTGTTCAGAGAATTTTTGAAGGTTCTAATTACGAAAAGAGAATAGAGCAAAGAACCATAAATGAAAACAAATAATATGGGGATAGATAAAATTGGGATTGCAAAAAGAATTGCACAAGAACTAAGAAATGGTTGGTATGTAAATCTCGGGATTGGCATTCCTACATTGGTTGCTAATTATATCCCCAATGGAATAAATGTTGAGTTCCAATCTGAAAATGGAATTCTTGGAATGGGGCCATTTCCCAATGAAGAAAATGTAGACGCTGACTTAATTAATGCTGGAAAACAAACCATTACAGCCCTTGCCAGGAGCAGTTTACTTCGACTCCTCGATGAGCTTTGCAATGATAAGAGGGAAACATGTTCAACTTACCGTTTTGGGAGCTATGGAGGTTTCTGAAAATGGGGACATTGCCAATTGGAAGATCCCTGGTAAAATGGTGAAAGGAATGGGAGGAGCTATGGACTTAGTTGCTAGTGCAGAAAATATTATTGTTGCCATGATGCACACCAATAAAAAGGGAGAAAGTAAATTGTTAGAAAACTGCAGCCTTCCTCTAACTGGTGTCAATTGCGTTAAAAAAATAGTAACGAATCTTGCAGTATTAAATATTTTACCAAGCGGAGGATTCGAACTCTTAGAAAGGGCTCCTGGTGTGACGGTTGAAGAAATAAAATCTGCTACAAAGGGAAAGCTTATTATAAATAGTAGCGAAATACCTGAAATGCAGTTATGACCTTAAATCTCTAATTTATTGAAAAAAGTCTCTTTTGTTCGACTGACTTTGATTGCCGTATTATTAATTCAAATAGTGGTGATTTTTAATATCCGACCTTGGAAAAATGCAGAAAAACAAAATGCATTAATTAATTGGGATGTCACTTCATATTATTCCTACTTGCCAGCAGTTTTTGTGCACCAAGATTTAAAATTTAACTTTTTAAAAAATTCACCTATTAATTATGCCGAGAAGCACCAGTTTTGGCCAGAAACTGCCCCGAATGGAAATAAGGTTATTAAAACAACGATGGGAATGTCAATCTTATATCTCCCCTTTTTTTTAGTTGCTCATGCTTTTGCAATTATGAGTCCTGAAGTTAATGCAAACGGATTCTCTAAAGCTTATGAAATTGGATTAACATTGTCATGTGTCTTTTATCTAATAATTGGCATGTTCTTTTTAAGTAAAATATTATTGCGGCTATATGATAAAAAAATTGTTTCCATTTTATTGCTTTTAGTTTTTCTGGGAAGTAATCTGTTTTTTTACTCTACTACTGAGCCTTGCATGTCTCATGCTTACACGTTTTCTCTTGCTTCCATTTTAATGTACCTAACAACCAAAGTTTTTGGGAAATTTAATCTTAAGATAGCAGTACTTTTTGGACTAATCTTAGGATTGTTATTCCTTGTTAGACCAACCAATATTTTATTCGGATTAGTCTGTTTTCTTTTCAATGTCTTTAGCTGGGAGTCATTTAAAAACAGATTATTGTGGTCTTTGGAAAACACGAAACTTTTAGTAGTAACAATTTTGGTAGCTCTTTCAATATGTTCCATTCAATTTATTTACTGGAAATGGGCTACAGGAGATTGGATATTCAATTCCTACATCGGAGAAAGGTTTTACTTTGATAGGCCAAGGATATTAAATTTTCTTTTTAGTTACCGAAAAGGATGGTTGGTTTACAGCCCTGTTTTCGTTCTATCTTTTTTAGGGCTTTATAAAATGTACAAAAATAAAAACGAATGGGGATTGCCAATTATAATTACTTTGATTGCCACTATTTACCTATTTTCTTCCTGGTGGTGCTGGTGGTTTGGAGGAGGATTTGGGATGAGGCCTATGATTGATTATTATCCACTGTTGATAATTCCAGTTGGAGAGCTTTTAAAGCAGAAACTAACCCTTTTAAAAAATGGAGTTTTAACTTTTATTATAGTAGGTATTTCTTTTAATTTATTTCAAACACTTCAAAGAAGAAATTTAGTTATTCACTGGGACAGCATGAGCAAAGAGTCGTACTGGGGCTTTTTTACAACAATTAAAATGGAGAGTCGAGAAGACTGGAGAAAACAAGAAAATCTCTTAATAAAACCTAATTATAACAAAGCTAGGAAGGGAGAAAGGGAATATGATTTTGAAATTTTATAACAAGTTTAACCTATTTGTTAACTCGTCTTTGTAAGACTTACCTATATGGATTTCTTTATCATGGATAATTATATAATTGTCTTCGATCGATTTTATTTGATCTAACCTTACTATAAATGACCTTTGTACTCTAAGGAAGTCTTTGTTTGGAAGCTTTGCCTGAAGTTCTTTCATTGTTGTTAGTACTGTATGCTTTTCCTCTTCTGTGTACACTCTCACATAATTACCAAGTGCTTCTACCCATAAAATTTCTTTAAACTTTAATTGAACAAGTTTTGAATCTGTTTTAATGAACACATGTTCTGAATCGTCATTTTCAACCAGCTTTGCCCCTAACCCAAAAAGCTTATTATTTATCTTTTTTATAGTTTTAATAAATCTTGCCCACTCTACTGGCTTTTTTAAAAAGTCTGTAACATTGTATTCATAAGACTCGAGTGCAAATTCGTCATGAGAAGTAATCATTACTACTAAAGGTGGGTTTTCTAGATTTTTCAATAACTCAATTCCTCCCATTTTAGGCATTTCTACATCTAAAAATAAAACATCTACCTGGTTGTTATTAATAAAAGTATAAGCATCTAATGCATTTTGAAAGGTTCCCACACAAGAGAATTCTTCTAATTGGTCAATCATATCCTCAATAACAGAGATACAAAGTTCGTCATCGTCTACAATAATAGTCTTTATCATAACTGTAATTTTTCTTTAGTATTAGAGAGAAATAAAGTTTTAAGTAGCTTTAAATCCTCCCTTAAATCTACTAATTTTTTTAACTCCATAGCGGCAATACATTCTGCAATATCGTTGAATTCCATAGTTGCAGATGAGCCTTTCATTTTATGTAATTTACTTTTAACAAGCGGAAAGTTTTCTGAACTAATAAATTGGCTTAGCTCTTTAAAGTCTTCTGTAAATGTTCTAATGAAAATTTCTAAATATTTTGTCTTATTGTTAGCACTTATTGATTTACCTAAATCAATATTTTTGATTGTCTCTGATATTTTTTTGTAAAGCATTTCTATCTGAAAAGGTTTGGAAATACAATCATTCATTCCATTTAGATAACATCGTTCTAAGACGTCTTCTACCAAATGAGCTGTCATAGCAATAATGGGAATGTTATTAATTTTGGTATTGTCTAATTTTCTTATTTCAGAACTGGTTTCAAAACCGTTTTTCAAAGGCATTTCTATATCCATTAAAATAATATCGTATTGGTTAGAAGCAACTTTATTCATCACTTCCTCTCCATTTATAACCCAGTCTACAGTAACGTTATTTCCAGTATTTTGGATTAAGTCTTTAAATAGTTGACCATTAAGCTGGTCATCTTCTGCCATCAATATTTTAAGTTCTTTAATAGGGGAGACCAAATCTTTATTTTCTAAAACTCTTTTCTTTGCTATTTCATATGGTGTTTTAAATGTGAAATCTGTTCCTAATTCGCTGGATTCCACTTTAATTTCTCCACCCATTAACTGGATTAAAAGATCACAAATTGCCAAACCTAAGCCAGTACCGCCATACTGTCTAGAGGTATTTGTTTTTTCTTGAGCATAAGGCTGAAAAATAAACTTAAGTTTATCTTGTTCTATCCCTTTTCCATTGTCACTAACCTGAATTTCAATAGTTTTATTTTTTATATTTTTAAGCTTTACTCTAGCAACTCCTCCAGGTGCATATTTTATGGCATTGTCTAAAAGGTTAACTATGATTTGCTGAAAACGAAAAGCGTCTCCTAAAATATTCTCAGGAATTTTATTTCCAATAATCAATTCAACCTTCACCTTGTTGTCCAAGGCTTTACTATTTAAAATAGAAATAGCATTTTCAATCACTTTTACAGGATTAAATGGAATTGTCTCTAAAAATATTTTACGCTTTTCAAGTTTTGCCAAGTCTAGAATGTCATTTACTAAAAATAAAATGTTACTAGCACTACTTTTCAAAGCATTTAAATGGCCTTTTTGAGAAGAATTTAACTCTGTTCTGTCTAATATTTCAGAAGCAGAAATAACTGCAGAAAGAGGGGTTCTTATTTCGTGGGTAGTATACGCCAAAAAATCATCTTTTTCTTTTTTGAGCTCTTCTTTCTGTGTGTTGGCTAAAAGAAGATTATTGGCAAGTTCTGACTTGGTTTTAAATGCAAAATAAATATAAATGGCAATTCCTAAAATGAAAAGAGCAATACCAAATCCAATAAATGTTAAGTAGCCTTGAAACTTTAATTCATTTTTTGTTTTAACTCTTTCTACATCTATCTTTTTCTCTTTCTCCGCTAATAAAATTCTTTCATTGAGCTCTCTATCTCCCTCTGCCATTTTAATCTTATTTATATATTTTAAATAAGGGTTTGCCCAATCGTATCTTTCAATAGATTCAAAAAAATCAGAAAGTTTATAACAGCTGTAGATCAGGCCTTTTCCAAAATTGTGAGTGATAGATTTTTCATAAATAGATTCGTTGAGCTGAACTACCATTTGAAGATTGTTATTTCGCTCAAAAATTTCTGCTTTTTTAATGAGCATTTCAATAGATTGCATATGTGACTTATCTATTTCATAGAGCTTTTCTGCACTATCTAAGTATTGAACAGCTAAATCAAAAAGCTGATTCTCTACAGCTCTTTTATGACTTATAAAATAGGCATAGGCTTTTAACTCAGATTCATAGATGTTATTGACCAAATTATTTAGACTATCGTCATTTTTAATTAAAATATTTGGATTTAGATCTATTTGTGCTAAATATCCTAAACACATTAAAGCATAGGCATTTATATCTTTTGCATCTAAAAACGCATTTTTAAAAAGTTGATTTGACCTTTCTATATTTCCATTTTTTCTGTAAACTTCTCCAATTAATATATTATTAAAAATTAGCTCTTTCTTTTTATCATTTTCTAAATAAATATCTCTTGCTGCAATTAAGTTTTCTAAAGCAGAGTCACTCTTGTCTAAATAAGAATAATTATAAATAATCCCTTTTTGGATATAGCATTTTGCTTTTAAAAAATTATTATCTGTATTGGCTATCGATTGAGAGATATAAACCAAGGCCTTGGAAGGATTTTCATTAATAAAAGCCTTTGACAAAGTCAAATTATTGTCTTGAATAGTGTCTACCCAGTTTGCATAATAAAGAGCCTCATCTTTGTCAATAGCCAGAAGAAAAGAAGGTACAGCAAGTAATAATATGGAAATGAATAGACTTTTCAATAACTTAAAGATAAGGACAAAATGAATTGCTCCCCAAAAATTATTTTCTTACAAAACTGGAACCGTAATTTTGATAAGAATTTTGCTGTCTAGTCTAGTTTTCTGTTTTTTAATCTCATAATCGTTGGAATAAATAACACATCTACCTTCAAAGACATTGTTCTTATAAGTGAATCTGATTTCTTCGTTTTTCGAAATCTCTTTAATAGTCAAATTGCCCGCTAATACAAATTCACTTTCTTCCATTTTAAGACTTTCACTTTTAAAAATTAAATGCGGATACTTCTCTGTATGAAAGTAGTCAGGGGCGTTTAAATGTTTGTCTCTTGTTTTGTTGGAAGTGTTGATAGATGAAATATTAACCTTTGTTTCAAAATAAGATTCTGATAAGTTATTTATGTCAAAATGAATAGTGCCAGAAACTCCTTTTATGGTTCCTACAGCTTCTTCACTTAAATAATTAAACTCCACAATAGACTCTGAAGAGTTTATTTTAAAATCTTGGGAAAATCCAAAAGATAGTATTGAAATGTATAAAGTCGATAGTATTAATTTTTTCATAGTCTTAAGTATTAAATTTTCGCGCAATAGTGAAGCCGAATCTAAATTCTCCTTCGCTCCATTTGCTTTTTGTGTAAGGTAAAAATTGCCCTTCCCCAATCCCTCTAGAATTGACAAAGTTCAATAGAAAAACATGTCCAAAAGTATTTATCTCAATTCCTAGACCAAATGGATTTACGTAATTGTTTTTTCTAAATTCAGTGGTGTTAAAATTGGCATAATATTCTAAGATTAGGCTGACTTTTTTAAATAAGTGGATACGAGCTACTGATGAAATATGAGGCAAGAAATTATTGTCTTGGAAGTTAACCAAGTTTCTATAAATAAATCCGGGACTTATTTGAAGGGTTATTTTTTTAGAAGGCTTAAAGCCAAATAATATTTCGTTATGGTAGGTAAATCTGTGATTTAACTTTGTGAAATTGGTTAACTCAATAGGATTATTAGAGCTGGGCATAGAGGTAAAAAAAAGCTGGGAGGAAGCTGTAATTTTAATATTTCTTTCTTTGTTTTTATAAATTCCAAGTTTTAAAAAACCGTCCCATACTTCTAAAAAAGGTCCAGAGCCTTTAGAGCGACCACCTCCAATCATGAAGTTTTCTTTCATTCCGTATTCTAAACCAATTCTTATATCAGAAGAATTATCCAGTCCGAATAATGTTCTGTAAGACTGGGGAGTTGCTATTTCTCCAAATCGGTGAGTGATTCTTAGTTCAAGAACTTTTTTTTCTAGTAATTTAACTGTATGCCCATTTATGGCTCTGGTATCTAGAAATAATGGCTTGTTTTGATTTTTTTTGTCAAAATCCCACTCTTCTTGAGAAAATACAGATCCAAAAGATATGAATGGACATAGTAGGATTATTTTAAATAATACTTTCATATTTGCTTATAAAGTTAATTTTTTTAACTTTTAAAACTTAACAGATGAGATTAAATGTAATATATGGTTTTTTATTTTGCCTTTTTGTTGAGGGATTATTCTCTTGCAGCAAAGATAAAACTACTGAACCTCTGCCTTGTCAAACTAACACGTTATTTGAGACTGAAATCAAACCCATTTTTTTAAATAATTGTACAAACTGCCACAACAGTAATATAAATTATGCTGGTGTTGTTTTAGAAGATTATGAAAGCATAGTTGAAAATATTGATCATTCTATGTCTGAAATAAATGCAGGTACAATGCCATATGATGAAGATTTCACGCCTGCAATAAACTCCAGTTTGATAGATGTTCTAAATGATACTCTAATTGATAAAATAGAATGTTGGATATTGAACGGAATGGAAAATAATTAGTTTTGAATGCAACATTTAAGCGATATAGATAAAGACAGAATAATTGAAATGGCTTGGGAAGATAGAACTCCATTTGAAGCTATTTTTTTTCAATTTAATATTTCAGAAAAAGAAGTAATCATGTTGATGAAGCAGGAGATGACTCTAAAAAACTGGAAGAAATGGCGAGAAAGAGTCCAGGGAAGAAAAACCAAACACCTTAACTTAAGAGATAAAAACGGATTTCGATTTAAATCCTCTAGGCAAAAACAAATTTCTGGCAATAGAATTAGTAAAAGATAAACTAACAAGAATTAATACTAAATTTAATGTTATAACATATTTAATATGCGAAATAACTCTTTATTTTTATTTGCTTTAATTCTTTTTTCTAGTTTTAGTTTTCCTGGTCAAAAAAGTGAGATGGAAAAAACAAGTTTCAAAGTTTGGGGCAACTGTGAGATGTGTAAAGAAAAAATTGAATCCACTGTTAGTAAAATTCCAGGAGTTAAAAGCGCTAAATGGAATATGATTACTCAAAAAATAAATATTAAATTTTACCCAGATAGTTCTACCATAAATAGTGTCCAAAAAACAATAGCAAGTATTGGTTACGATACAGAAAAGTTCAAAGCAAAAGATGTTGACTACAACGGTTTACATTCATGTTGTAAATACAATAGAAATTAAAAATTATGAAACGAATAAATATCTTCCTTTTACTAATAATATCTTTTTTAGGCGGAATTTCTCAAAACAATGCAACTGATTTTACTGCTTTGGACTGCGATGGAGTTTCTCATCAATTATTTTCTGAGCTAGACAGCGGAAAAGTAATTGTCATTGTATGGGTGATGCCTTGTGGCCCTTGTGGGTCTTTTGCTTTAGATGCTTATGCTGCTGCGTTAGGATATGCAAATTCTGACCCTGGAAGGTTGGATTTTTATCTAGTAGATGATTTTGCAAATACACCATGTCAATCACTTTTTACATGGGCTGATAACTTTGGAATGGCTAATTGCACGAAGTTTTCTGACCCGACTATAGACATGGGAGATTATGGACAAATTGGAATGCCTAAAATTGTAGTGGTAGGTGGAGCTGGGCATTATGTATACTTTAATAAAAATGGTTCTACCCAAGATATAAACTCTGCAATTGATCTTGCTCTTACTGGTACTCCAGTAACTACTAACATCGGTGAAAACGAAAATATCACCAATTTTAATTGTTACCCAAATCCTGCCAATAACGAATTTAATATACGCTACAGCTTAAAAAAAGGTTCAAAATTAAAAATTGAATTATACAATTTAGTTGGGGAAAAAGTTTTGGAAGAAAAACTAATTTTAGGATCTCTGAAAGGCGTTTTCAAGTTAAACTCCCAAAGTTTACCCAATGGGTCTTACGTAATTAAGTTGTTAAATGGAGATGAAGAGCATTCAGAAGTGGTAAATATCTTCCATTAATTAATGTTTATTCGATTAGCAACACTAGTTTTTCTTTTGTCTCCGGGGATTGTCCTAGGTCAAGGGTGTTGTTCTGGAGGTGCTACCAACCCAATAGCTGGAGGTGCTGCCACAGGGGTTTTACAAAAAAATCAAATGGAGATTTCTGGAAATTATCAAATTATGAATTCAGATAAATTCTTCAGTGGAAATAAAGACACATCTAAACTTTTTAATAATTTAAATAGTAACTATTTGTTTCTTAGAACAGACTACGGACTTTCTGAAAAACTCACGCTCTCTGTAGCTTCAGGTTATTTTTTAAACAAAACCTTAATTGGCCTTGAAAATAACGATACTACAAATTCCAGTGGGGTTTCAGATTTAATAATACTACCTAGGTTTGATGTTTTTAACAACTCAAATGAAAAGACTAAAACTGAAATTACCCTAGGATTAGGAATGAAAGTTCCGTTAGGTTCTCATAGTGACTCAACATTAATATTTTCACACAATATAATTGGAGATATCTACAGCATAAATCCTCCAACAGTTCAAAACTCAAATGGATCTTTAGACATGGTTTATTATGCGTTTTTTTTTAGATCTTATGTAAAACAAAAGATCAGGATTTTTACAAATATGCTATACATCAATAGGGGGTTTAATTCTCTTGGGCAAAAATTTGGAGATTACGCAAGCCTTGGGCTTTTTGTGGGAAAAACATTTTTCAAAAAAATTGGAGTTACCAACCAAATAAGAATGGAATGGTTGGGCAAAATGGAAGCTGCAGAAAATATAGACTTACTAGGTAATTACAATATAGAACAAGCTTCTACGGGGAGTTCTAAGGTCTTTATTGTTCCTCAAATTAGTTACATCAACAAATCAATTATTTTTTATATTACCGGAGAAATTCCAGTTTACCAAAATGTAAATGGCACGCAGATGGGCTCTAATCTCCAGATCACATCTGGATTTAATTACAGGTTTTTCACAAAAAAACAACCGGAATGCGAGGTTGAATAAAACAATTTTAATTATGAAAAAACTAATTACTATATTATTTCTTATTATGATTTATAGTTTTGTGAATTGTCAAAACGAAACAAATAGAGGCTATAAGGTTAAGCTTGGTGACCCTCTTCCTGATTTGGAAATGAATATGAGAAATGGGGAAATTTGGACGAATAAAAATTTAGAAAATAAAGTGGTAGTTATCCAGTTTACTGGCTCTTGGTGTAGTGTTTGCAGGAGAGAAATGCCAGAACTAGAAAAAAAAGTTTGGCAAGAATTTAAAAAAGATGATTTTCTTTTAATTGGTGTAGACACTAAAGAAACTAAGGAAAAAGTAGATGTTTTTATAGAAAAAATAGGAGTAACCTACCCTATCTCTTACGACCCAGATGGTAGAATATTTTCAGATTTCACTATTGATGGAGCTGGTGTGACAAGGAATATTGTTGTGGATAAAAATGGTAAAATAGTCTTCTTGACAAGACTTTATGAAGGAAAAAGAATTTAATTCTATGATTCAAATAATTAAAACCCTATTATAATTAATTATCAAAAGTTTCTTCCAAAGACATTGTAGCTGCTACTACCGAAATTATTACTAAAAAACTGGAGATAACCCCTCCTAATAATGGAATAAAAAAACATAGATAAAAAACCAAGCCAAGTCCAATTGCAAGACCTTTTTTTCTTCTTACTATTTTAACGGACTCTTTTATCGAAAGTTGCTGTCTTTCATTGGTGTAATCCAAAAAAGAAAATCCATAGAAATAAGAAACTATTAATAAATTTCCAAAAATTGAAATTCCCCAACCTATAACGGGGACAAATCCAATTAAAAATAGTGCAAATACCATAGAAAATTGGAGGAGGATATTTCTAACTGAAATTAAAATGGCTCGAAAAATATCATTAACAAATTGAGTGAAATTAAAATTATAAATTTTTCCCTTTTGAATAGAAGCTGTTTTTTCGGATAAGTAGGTGAATACAGGAGATAAAAAAATAATTGTCAGGTAGCCCCCAAATAAACTGAAAATATAGAAGAAAAAAACCTTTGAAACCAGCCATATAGAGATATAAAAGAATTTATTTAAAAATAAAATCCACCAATCTTCAGATGCTCCTAAACTTTCTAAATAACTTTCTAAATATTGGGTGGTTAACAGCCTAAAATCATTCAATACAGAAAGTCCAGAAAAATATATTAGAAAATTAAACGCAATTGGAAAAAGAAAAAAATACAATAACTTGTTTTTAACTAAAAATATAAAAGCTTGTCTATAAGATTTTACTCCTTTTAAAAAAAGTTTAACTTGATTTTTCATGTCCCAAAATAAATATAAATAGTTAAAGAAACTTAAGAAAGTGTACTAAACAATACTGCTGATTTTTTAAAAATAATATTCGAATAGGAAATGATTTGCCAAATTAAAGTCAGATATTGTTGGTAATAAAATTAAGTAAGAAAATTGTCAAAGAAAAAAAAACTAGCAATTGCAGGCGCAACAGGGTTCATTGGAAGGTGGTTTATAGAAACCTACAAAGACAAATATGATATAATAGCACTTTCAAGAAAAAAAGTAAATCCTTCTAATTCAGATGTAGAGTGGAGAATGGTAGACTTATTCTCTATATCCAGTAGTAATAAGGCGCTGGAGGGAGTAGATTATGCACTATACTTGGTGCACTCTATGCAGCCATCTACAAGATTAAATCAAAGTAATTTCGAAGATACAGATTTGCTTTTGGCTGATAATTTTTCAAGAGCTGCACAAAGTTGCAACTTAAAACATATTGTTTATGTAGGGGGAATACTTCCAAAAGACAATTTAAATATTTCAAAACATTTACTCTCTAGATTCGAAGTAGAACAGGTCCTTGGATCAAGAAAAACCCCAGTTACAGCTGTTAGAGCAGGGATTATTATAGGTCCTGGAGGGTCTTCATTTAGAATTGTTACCAAGCTTGTTGAAAACCTTCCGATTATGGCTTGTCCAGAATGGACAAAATCAAAAAATCAACCCATTGACTTAAGAGTAGCACTTAAAAGTATTCATCAAATAATTGGGAATAAAAATTATTATAACAATCCTATTGAAATTGGAGGGTCTGAAGTTGTAACCTACATGGACATATTAAAAATAACAGCTAGTGAAATGAAAAAGAAAAGATGGATTTTTTCGATACCATTTTTCTCTCTTGGAATGTCAAAATTATGGGTCGGGCTTTTCAGCGGTTCTAATAGTAATTTTGTTTCTCCTTTAATTGAGAGTCTTCGCCACGATATGACCTTAAGTTCAAAACTCATTTTAAAAGATTTACCTGACTATACTGTCAAAGAAACTATTAAAAGAGCTCTTGATAAAAATATTAAAATTCCAACTGCCCCATTTGGGTTAGGTCAAACCAAGGATAAAAATACGGTTAGGAGTGTACAAAGAATTTCTAATCCTAGCAAAAAAACTGCTCTTTGGGTTGCCCATTCCTACCCAATTTGGCTTAGTAAAATATTTAATAGAACTATTGCTGCCGAAGAAAATAAGGATTTATTGGAATTTAAACTTTTTGGAATTTGCCTCCTCCAATTAAAATATATTAAAAATAGAAGCGATAAAAACAGACAACTTTTTTATATTATAGGTGGCTATCTAACAAAAAGAACGAATAGAGGATGGTTAGAATTTAGATCTATTTTAGATGGAAATTATATTATTACAGCCATTCATGAATTTGTTCCAAGACTTCCGTGGCTGGTCTATAAGTTTACCCAGGCAAAAGCACACTTAATAGTGATGAAAAAGTTTGAAAACTACCTAAATACTTTAAAAAAATAAAAGATGACTTACCTAAAATTAAAGGAGCTTACTGAAAAGTTTAATTGGCAAAAAAAAGAGGAGGAAATTCACAAAAAATTTGTTTTTAAAACCTTTGATTTGGCGGTTGATTTTTTTAATCTAGTTGCAGATGCGGCAAATGCTCAAAACCACCATCCTGACATTCTAAGTTCTTATTGTACTATTGAAATTAGCTTGACTACCCATGATGAAAAAAAAATTACAGAAAAAGATTTAATTCTCGCATCAAAAATTGATGAATTATTTGATAATTTTATTGAAAATGAAAAATAACGCCCTTATTACCATTGGTTTTTTAATCATTAGTAATATTATAGCCTGCCAGACAGAAAAAATTAAACCCGGTACCATTATGAGTGATAAAAAGTACAATTCTCTTACAAAAGAAGAAGAAAGGATTATTGTATACAAAGGAACCGAATATCCTTTTACTGGAGAGTACAACAATCATTATGAAAATGGAGTTTATTTGTGTCGAAGGTGTGAAACTCCTCTTTACACCTCCAAAAACAAATTTAAATCTAACTGTGGTTGGCCTAGTTTTGATGATGAAATTAAAGGGGCTGTTAAAAGAATAACAGATGCCGATGGCAGAAGAACAGAAATTTTATGTAATGAATGTGGTGGACATTTAGGACATGTTTTTATAGGAGAGCAGTTAACCGAAAAAAACACTAGACACTGTGTAAACTCTATTTCTTTAAAATTCGTTGCTGGAAAACAATGAAACTAACTGCCAAGACTATAGATGTCATCAACTTAAGATTAGAAAAAGTCAAAGAATTTATTGCCGAAAATAATGGGGCAAATCTTGAAAATATAAAAGATGAACTCTATGAAATTGTTCAACAAATTGAAGAAGAAACCCACAGATGCTGTCACTATAAAGATGTATAACTCAGTATTTAAAATTATCTGTCTATACCTGCTTTGTTTTTTATGGTCTAGTTCTATAAACTCTCAAGAAATTAGCTTTTTGTTTATGGGAGACATTATGGGCCACGGTCCTCAAATAAAAGCAGCATGGCAAGAAAATAAAAAAAAGTACGAATATTCAGAAGTTTTTAAACCCTTAGAAGATATAATTTCTTCTGTAGATTTTGCAATTGGAAATTTAGAAGTAACTCTTGCGGGAAGGCCATACAAGGGTTATCCTCAGTTCAGCTCACCAGATGAATTGGCTGTAGCTTGTAAAAATAGTGGAATGGATGTCTTGGTAACGGCAAACAATCATTCCTGCGATAGAAAAAATAAGGGAGTTATCAGAACTTTAAATGTGCTGGATAGTTTAAATATTTTGCATACAGGAAGCTTTAAAGATGTTAAAAATAGAGAGAAGGATAATTTATTGGTGCTCTCGAAAGACGGAATTAAAGTTGGATTATTAAACTATACCTATGGCACTAATGGATTGCCTTTTTCAGACCCTGTTTATGTGAACTTAGTAGACTCTATTTTAATTAAAAAAGATGTAACAAATGCTAAAAATAAAGACTTAGACAAGTTGGTAGTCTTTGTTCACTGGGGATATGAATATAGAGATTTCCCCAACGCATATCAAAAAAAATACAATCGTTTTTTTCAAGATTTGGCAGTAGATATAGTTATAGGTTCGCATCCTCATGTAATTCAGCCAATGGCATATAGCAAAAAAAACAACCAGGAATTTTTAACGGTTTTCTCTCTTGGAAATTTTGTTTCTAACCAACGTGCTGAGCGCAAAGATGGAGGAGCAATGCTTAGACTTTCTTTTAAAAAAACTGACAATAATATTCTGATTTCTCGAAAAGAGTACATCCCTGTCTGGGTTCATAAATTTATTGAAAAGGAAAAGTATCATTTCCAGATCTTGCCATGCGCAAGGCCTATTTACAACGAAAAATATTTTTCTAATGAAGAAGACTTTAAGAAAATGAAAACTTTTTTAGATAATACAAGAGCCCATCTTAATACTAATAATTTATCTATTGAAGAAGGAGTTCCATATGGGCTTGTTAAATTTAAACCTGTAACTATTCTGCAAAGTCAAGGCCCGGAACTTAGGAGTTTAGCTATTGAACAGCTAAAAACTAAAAGAAGAACGAGAAGAAGAAAATGAAATTAAAAACTCTTTTTGTTTATATAATGGGGATAGGGTACGTTTGGGTTGGTTTCCAGCATTTTATAGATACTTCATTTTTTTTAAAAATTATGCCTCCAAGCTTTCCTTTACATAAAGAATCCGTTTATATCAGTGGGGTTCTAGAAATACTATTTGGAAGTGGAATTATCTTTAAAAAAACACGATTTTATGCTTCTTGGGGAATTATATTGTTGTTAATAGCTGTATATCCTGCCAACATATATTTGGCATTTAGTGAAGGTGCTCAACAAGCAATTGGTGTTTCTAGTTTTTTTGCGTCTTGGCTTAGGTTGCCTATTCAATTTGTATTAATTGGATTAGCTTTTTATAGCTCAAAAGCTTAGTCAAATAAGAAGTTAAAGGGTGTTTAAATATTGATTTTGTACTACAAATTATTTTTATTTATAAAAACGACTCGAGCTTATAAATAAGTATTAAGCAAGTTGAAGTTTAAACAATTAAGGTGTTTTTATGAGGTAAATATTTAAGTTTCCTCTGATATTTTTTGTCTACCTCTAAATAAATCCTATATTTAAACTAAATAAAATTTAAATAAATAATTATGGAAGGTTATTGTGTAAAATGTAAGAGTAAAAAAGAAATTAGTGACGCTAACGAAGTTACAATGAAAAATGGACGAAAAGCTATGAAAGGTAAATGTCCATCATGCGGAACTGGAATGTTTAGAATTTTAGGTAAATCCTAGTCATTTAAGCATATAAATTTTTAAGGGAAGAATTAATCTTCCCTTTTTTTTTGCTTTATTTAAAATAATGTTTTTAGACTTTTAACAATTTTGTTTTTTTTCAGTGGGTTCCTTATTTGCTCAATTTAATCCACTCTTTAATAATTTAGTTTGGGCCGTTGAATTCAATGGATCTGGTGCAATCGACGATAATAAATAGTTCCACCAAACACCTTTGCCATATGGGACTAGCTGGTGGAATGGGAAGCAGCAACACTACACAGATGAAATCACTAGTTCGTATGTTAATAATGGATTATTAAATATTGTCCCTATAAAAGAAGTTTACTCAGAGCCAGGAATTATCAAAAACTATAAGTCTGCAAGATAAAATTCAAAATTTGCATTTACTTATGAAAGGGTTGAAGTAATGGCAAAATTGCCATATGGAGAAGGGACTTGGCCTGCAATATGGACTTTAGGAAAAAATACAACTGAGAATGGTGGTTTTTGGGCTTCTGCTTGTGGAACAACAGCTTGACCTGCTTGTGGAGAAATAGATATTATGAAACATTGGGGGCACGATCCAAATTATATTCAAAGTGCATTGCATAACACCTTTTCAGCTTGAAATACTATCAATCATGGCTGTATTATGGCTTCAGATGTTGCAAACAATTTTCATCTTTATGCAATGGAATGAACGGAAAATGAAATAAAATTCAGTTTGGATAATGTAGTTTTTTATTAATATAATCCACGACCAAAGAATATTACAAACTGGCCATATTTTCAAGACCAATATCTTCATCTAAATATTGCTAAGGGAGGTAGTTGGATTTCTATAGATCCATTTTTTAACACCAGCAAAATGGAAGTTGACTATCTAAGGGTTTATCAAGCTAGTCCTGCCATTGCTAGTACTGTTGAAGAGAATTCTTCTTTATCTATTTATCCTATGCCTTACAAAGAAGGTATTTCTTTTGTATTTAAAGATAATTTACCTATTTCTGGTGCGTATTTGCACACCTTTCTTGGAAAGTAGATAAAATTGTTTTCTTGTAAAGAGGATATAAATAATTACTCTTGGGAAAGTTTAAAAAGCGGAACTTATTTTATTAAAATTGACCATTTAGAAAAAACTACTACCCTTAAAATTATTAAATTGTAGAATCTACTTTTGATTCTATGGGCCCAAGGTTGTTATTTATCTGTTTATTTATTTTCTCTTTTTCTTATTCTCAAAAAGCCAACCTCCCATATATTATAGTTCTTGGAACCATTCAAGATGCAGGATCTCCCCACATGGGTTGTGAAAAATCTTGTTGTATTAGTTTATTTGAAAATCCTGACCCAAATCGAAAAGTAGTTAGCCTTGGATTGGTAGATCCTTTAGAAAAAAAATATTGGCTTATCGAAGCTTCCCCAGATTTTATAACTCAATGTAGAGAATTAAAGAAAACACTAGGGTTTGAACATGGAAAAAGTCCTGACGGTATTTTTTTAACCCATGCCCATATTGGACACTACACAGGGTTAATGTATTTAGGAAAAGAATCTTATAATAGCAAAGATGTTCCTGTATTTGCAATGACTAGAATGAAAGGTTTTTTAATTAAAAATGGTCCATGGAGTCAGTTATTTAAATTAAATAATATTAAATTAAATAATATAAACCATCAAGAAGAAATTAAACTCTCCAATAATTTATCGATTACTCCGTTTTTAGTTCCGCACAGAGATGAGTTTTCTGAAACGGTAGGATTTAAGATCAATGGCCCAAAAAAATCAGTTCTTTTTATTCCAGATATTGATAAATGGGGGAAGTGGAACAAAAATTTAATCCAAGAAATTAAGAAAGCAGATTTGGCCCTTTTAGATGGAACTTTTTACGATAGCAAGGAGGTAAACAATCGCAATATTTCTGAAATACCACATCCGTTTATTATTGAGACAATGGCCCTTTTCAAAGAGGAGAATAATTCTGAGAAATCTAAAATTAATTTTATTCATTTGAACCATACTAACCCATTGCTAGATACTAATAGTGCTGCCTTTAAAAAAGTGAAAGAAAGTGGCTTTAATACTGCCAATTATAAGGATATTATAAATCTTTAAAGAACAAATAAACCTTGTAAGGAAAGTATTTAGTAATATTGAATAAAATTATCTTTTGAAATATTTACTAAAATTTATATTTATTTTCTTTTGCTTTTCTTTATCAACAGGGCAAATACCTTCTTATTACCAGAATATTAATCTAAATTTAACTGGAAACCAACTTAAAAATGAGTTGTCTACTTTAATATCAACTACCCACCAAACTCAAGTAGAATACACTTCTTCTGTCTCTGTTGATACATGGGATATTGTTAAAGTATCGGATGGGTTTTCTTCAGACACCTCCAAAGTTCTTTTAGTTTATGGATATAACGATAACGATGCCTCGGTAGAAAACGACAGAACAAGAGCTAAATCTCTCTCTTGTCACACTAGTTCGTGCTTTGGTCTTTGGAACAGAGAGCATGTCTTTCCTAAATCCTTGGCCTCTCCTAATCTTGTAACTAATTTCCCTGGGGCGGGAACAGATGTTCATAATTTAAGAGCTTGTGACTATTCTACTAATGCTAGCAGAAGCAATAAGAAGTTTGATGCAGGAAATGGAAATTCATCTTCCAATAATCAAGGAAACTGGTATCCAGGAGACGAATGGAAAGGGGATGTTGCAAGAATAATTATGTATATGTATTTAAGATACCCCAATCAATGTGAGCCAACTAATGTTGGGATAGGGACACAGCTATTTAGTCCAAATGGGGACATGCCAGATCTTTTTCTTAATTGGAACTTCTCAGATCCTGTTTCTGAATTTGAAGAGACAAGAAATAATTCAATCGCCAATGCGCAAGGGAATAGAAATCCTTTTATTGACAACCCCTATCTAGCAACCCTAATTTGGAATGGCCCAGCTGCAGAAGACAAATGGGCTTCTGCTAACTCTACTAAAGACCATGAATCTGAAAATTTTAAAGTACAAATCAATTCCTTAAACAATGAGATAATCATTGAAAACTTAGATTTAAATGTTTTTCTATCCTTGGAGTTAGTTAATATGAAAGGGCAAATTATTAAATTTACTAGAAATAATATTGTAAGAACTGCAGACTTAGCTTCTGGTATTTATATTCTAAAGATTACCACGAAACATGATTCTTATTTAAGAAAATTAAGTTTGAAATAGGCTTTTTCTATTTAGAATCGTCTAATTTTTGTTGTTCTCTCATTTCTTGAGCCATCTTTCTAAATGCAGCTACTTCTTCCTTCTTTCTTTCTTTTACGACTTTTAAGGCTTTAGCAACTACTTTATCTCTTTCATCATAGTCTACTATTTTGCCGGGTTTAGGAATTCTCATGTCTTCGCTTATGCCAAGTTCATCTAAAATTTCGTCAATAAAATTAATCTTCCCTAATCCAAAATATATTTTAATAAGCTCTTTATGCTTATTCATTATAAGGATATCTTGAATAGTAATATCCTTTATATCTCTGTAACCAAAACCGAGCCTTGACTTTCTGGTTAGCTTTCTTAAGTTTACGCTGTAGGTGCTGTTTTCAAAATCTAATATATCCATATTGCTAAAGTAATAATATCTATTGTCAAGTCTTTTTTCTTCTAATAAAAATTGCCTCTCCAACAAAACAAATTCCCGAATTAAAAATAATTAATGCTATTGTTCCGTACCAAAAAAAATTCTCTTGTTTAATTTTTCTAATAAGCGCTTCACCAAACATACAAAGACCTGTTCCAATAAGTAAAAGACCTAAAATTGAAAAAATGTACCACTTGTAGTTCATAGTTTTATATTTGCAATAAAATTAATATAAATCATGGTTTATTGTTTTGACTTGGATGGAACTTTATGTAATACAGATGGCAATAATTATAAAGATTCCACCCCAAAAAAGGAGAGAATAGAAATTGTAAATACTCTCTATGATAAAGGAAATACCATTCTTATTGACACAGCAAGAGGATGTGTAAGTGGAAAGAACTATTTTTTCTTTACCATGGAACAATTAAAATCTTGGGGCGTAAAATTCCATACGCTAAGAACTGGAGTTAAATTTGGTGCCGATATCTTTATTGACGATAAAGGAATTAGTGATGAGAGGTTTTTCAAAAAATAGCTGATATCAACATCTAAGAGGTAATAACTACAATAGGTTATTGTATTTAGTACACCTAGTTTATCCTATATTTGAACTATATGGATAATACTAAAATACATGTTTTCGACACAACTTTAAGAGATGGTGAACAAGTTCCAGGGTGTCAATTAAACACAGAAGAAAAAGTGGAAATTGCCAAAGACTTGGAAAGTCTTGGAGTAGATGTTATTGAGGCTGGTTTTCCCGTTTCAAGTCCTGGTGACTTCAACTCAGTTTCTGAAATATCAAAAAATGTAAAAGAATCCATAATATGCGGACTAAGTAGAGCAGTGGTAATGGATATTGATACTGCAGCTATGGCATTAAAAGAAGCGAAAAGAAAACGACTTCATACAGGAATTGGTGCATCAGATATGCATATTAAATATAAATTTAATTCTACCAGAGAAAAAATATTGGCACAAGCTGTTTCTGCTGTAAAATACTCAAGAAAATATTTTGACGATATTGAATTTTATGCTGAAGATGCTGGTCGAGCAGATCAAGATTTTTTGGCAAAAATGGTGGAAGAAGTAATTAAGGCAGGTGCCACTGTTATAAATATTCCGGATACAACTGGCTATACTTTACCTGAAGCATATGGTTCAAAAATTAACTTTTTAATGAACAATGTTCCAAATATAGACAAGGCTATACTGTCTGTTCACTGTCACAATGACTTAGGTTTGGCAACAGCCAATACTTTATCTGGAATTCAAAATGGGGCAAGACAGGTGGAGGTCACTATGAATGGAATTGGAGAAAGAGCAGGAAATACTTCCTTAGAAGAAATAACCATGATTCTTAAAGCTCATCCATATTTAAAACTATATTCTGAAATTGATACTTTAAAAATAGTAGAGTTGAGTAAAAAAGTGAGTAGAATGATGAATATGCCCGTTCAAAGAAACAAAGCAATTGTTGGTGAAAATGCTTTTTCTCACTCTTCGGGGATTCACCAAGACGGGTTTCTTAAACATAGAGAAAACTATGAAATAATTGATCCTTCAGAACTAGGAATTGACAAGTCTTCCATAGACTTAACTGCCAGAAGCGGAAGAGCAGCATTAAAGCATAGATTGTCTATATTGGGGTTCAAACTGACAAAATTTGAAATGGAAACTATTTATGCAGATTTTTTAACCTTAGCAGATAAAAGAAAACTTCTGCACGATGAAGATCTATATGAAATAATGGAAAAGAAAAATGGAAAATAATCTTACTTTATTTGATAAAGTTTGGGAGTCTCACGTTGTAAAAAGAGTAAGTGGTGGCCCTGACATATTATTTATAGACCGGCACTTGGTGCACGAGGTTACTAGCCCTGTTGCTTTTCAGGGGATGAAAGAAAGAAATATCAAAGTTCTTTTCCCTAGATAGAACTTTTGCAACCGCAGATCACAACACGCCTACTGTAAATCAACATTTACCAGTGAAAGACCCAATGTCTGCAAATCAGCTTAAAACTTTAGAGAAAAACACCAAAGAACACGATGTTTCTTATTGGGGATTGGGACATGAAAAAAATGGAATTGTTCACGTAATAGGACCAGAAAATGGAATAACTCTTCCTGGAGCAACCATAGTTTGTGGAGATTCTCATACCTCTACTCATGGTGCTTTTGGTGCGATAGCCTTTGGAATTGGAACCTCTGAAGTAGAAATGGTTTTGTCTACACAATGTGTTATGCAAATGAAGCCTAAAAAAATGCGAATCAAGATTGATGGAAGCTTGAAAAAAGGAGTTACCCCAAAAGATGTTGCACTATTTATTATCTCTAATCTTTCTACGTCTGGAGCAACAGGTTATTTTGTGGAATACTCTGGTGATGTTTTCTCCAATATGTCTATGGAGGGAAGAATGACTGTGTGCAATCTAAGTATAGAGATGGGAGCCAGAGGAGGAATGATAGCTCCAGATCAAAAAACTTACGAGTTTTTAAAAGAAAAAGAGTTTACCCCAAAAGGAGATAAATGGGAAAAAGCGATGGAATATTGGAGGACTTTATGTTCTGATGAATCTGCAATTTTTGATAAGGAATATGTTTTTAAGGCAGAAAATATTGAGCCCATGATTACTTATGGAACCAACCCAGGAATGGGAATAGGTCTTTCTAAGAAGATTCCAAAAAGTGCACTGCGGAGGAGAAAGTTCGCATGCAAAATCTTTAAATTATATGGGATTTAACGACGGAGAGAGCATGGTTGGAAAAAAAATAGACTTTGTATTTCTAGGGAGCTGTACCAATGGAAGAGCAGAAGATTTTAGAGCTTTTGCAAAGGTTGTAAAAGGACACCAAAAATCGAAAAATGTTACTGCTTGGCTTGTTCCTGGATCTCATTTTGTAGCTAAAGAAATTAGAAAAAATGGGGTGGCAAAAACTATTGAAGAAGCAGGATTTGAAATAAGAGAACCTGGTTGTTCCGCTTGCTTGGCAATGAACGATGACAAAGTTCCTTCAGGAAAGTATGCAATAAGCACCTCCAATAGAAATTTTGAAGGGAGACAAGGCCCTGGGTCAAGAACCTTTTGGCAAGTCCGATAATGGTGGCTGCTGCTGCAATTACAGGTAAAATTACTGATCCCAGAAAATATATAGATTAAATTATGGCATACGAACCATTTACAATATTAAAGAGTTCAGGTGTTCCACTTCCAATAGAAAATGTGGATACCGACCAAATAATACCTGCTAGATTTTTAAAAGCAACTGAGAGAAAAGGATTTGGGGATAATTTATTTAGAGATTGGAGGTATAACCAAGATAATACCATAATTAGAGATTTTGTTTTGAACAACCCTACCTATAAAGGAAAAATTTTAGTCGCTGGTAAAAATTTTGGCTCTGGTTCATCAAGAGAACATGCAGCCTGGTCTATTTATGATTATGGTTTTAGATGTGTGATTAGCAGTTTTTTTGCAGATATTTTTAAAAATAATTGTTTAAATATTGGTGTTCTTCCTGTTAAAGTTAAACCAGCTTTTTTAAAGGACTTGTATGAAATTATCTATGAGAATCCAACTACAAAAATTATGGTAGACCTTCCTTCACAAATGGTCTCTGTAGAAGAAAATAATTTAGTTAGTAGTTTTGAAATTAGTTCTTACAAAAAAAATAATTTATTAAACGGTTTTGATGATATTGATTATTTATTAAATATCAAAAATGAAATCAATGATTTTGCAAAAAAACTCTTTTTTAATACTTAGAAAATGGATTTAAAAATTGCTTTATTGGCCGGTGACGGAATTGGGCCAGAAGATCATAGAACAAGCTGTTCTTGTCTGTGAAAAAATTGCCAAAAGATTTAACCACAATATTATATGGAAAGAAGGATTGGTTGGAGCAGCAGCTATAGAAGGTTGTGGTAATCCTTATCCTGAAAAAACCCATAAAATTTGTTTGGAATCCGATGCTATTCTTTTTGGAGCAATTGGAGATCCAAAATACGACAATGATCCATTAGCAAAAGTAAGACCAGAACAGGGTTTGTTGAAAATGCGAAAAGATTTGGGATTATTTGCCAATATTCGGCCTACTTTTACCTTTCCATCCCTTATTAATAATTCTCCATTAAAAAAAGAAAGAATAGAAGGAACAGATTTGGTTTTTTTAAGAGAACTGACTGGTGGTATTTATTTTGGAGAGAAAGGAAGAAAAGATGATGGGGAAACTGCATATGACATTTGTTCTTATAGCAAGCAAGAAATAAAAAGATTGGCCAAAAAAGGGTTTGAAATGGCTATGAAAAGATCTAAAAAACTTTGCTGTGTGGACAAGGCCAATGTCTTAGAAACATCTAGGCTATGGAGAGAAACGGTTCAGGAAATGGAAAAAGATTTTCCGGAAGTGGAAGGTTTCCTACGAATTTGTAGATGCAGTTGCTATGCGCTTGGTTCAATGGCCAAATAGTTACGACGTTTTAATCACAGAAAATTTATTTGGTGATATTTTAACCGACGAAGCGTCTGTAATCTCCGGATCGATGGGACTTAATGCCTTCCGCTTCAGTAGGTGAAAAAACCTCTTTGTTTGAGCCTATTCATGGGTCCTACCCAGAAGTTGCTGGCAAATACATAGCTAACCCAATTGCTACCATACTTATCGGCTGCCATGATGTTTGAAGATGCTTTTGGATTATTTGAAGAAGGTCGCGCAATTCGAGATGCTGTTAATGATTCTTTAAAGTCAAAAATTGTCACTAAAGATTTAGCCAGTAATGGAGAAAAGTTTTATAAAACCAATGAAGTTGGTGAGTGGATTTGTGAAAAAATATAGGTTATCTTTCTACCAAAGAGCTATAAGAAGCGCTATAAGAAAGACAAGGATTAATGAAATAGCTAGACTAGATACCAAAAACAATTCTAGCCAACGTTTTGCCCTTGTATTTTTCGGGATTATCTTTTATTCTTGATAAACTTACTACACTAAAAATAAAAGAAAGTAACACCCCCAGCCCTAAAGTTAACGGGGAAAGAATTAAAGCAATTAAACTTGCTATACTAAATGGTTCTTGGACTTTTTCTATAGATAGTTCTTCAGATTGTAACTCTGACTGAGAAGTATGTGAATTAGAAATTTCAAACTCTGAATTGGTGTTGTCCCAGACATCATTTTCTAAAGAATTATTATTGACTGGCTCAGCTACTTTTTCTCTGGGAATTTTATTTTTGATAACCGATGAATCAGGCTTTTGGTAAATTGCTAAAGATTGGGCATTTGTGACCGTAGGTTTTTTAATAAATTGAATAGATTTAATCTCGAAATTGCTAATATATATTTCTCTATTGTTCTTCACTTTTATAAAATACCCATCATAATCAGATTTCGAAACTATTCCTTTATAAGTTTTTCCTGTTTTGGTTACAATTACAATACTGTCTTTATTTGGAGCGTTTTCTTCTAGTTCAATTAATCTAGTTAGTTGTTCAGCTGGTTTGTTATTCAAGGATGTCCTGAGATTGGTAATTTCTGTATTAGAATTTACATATTTTGCCCAATGGTGAGAAACTAGAGCGGAGTTGGAACAGGAGGCTAAAACAAAAAGTGAAATAATATATACTAGGTGGGTTAATTTCATAATTGAAATTAAAAAAAAAACCCTAGTAGAGTGTTAAAATGTTTAGTAATAAAAAAATATAAATGACCCCAATTGCTTGATATTTAATTGAAAAACAGATGTTTAAATTCTAATAAAAGGATTTTTTATTGGTGGATAAATCGCTGTGTTTTCGTATGGTAGGAATCAAAGACTTTAATAAAATAAACCCCATTACTGAGCTTAGAAATATCGATTGAGTTTTTGTTTTGGTCAAATTCTAGTTGCCCACTCCAAGATAAAGTTTCGTGAGAGCCACCACAAATCCAACAATCAATTTGAGCTGAGAGTAAGTCTTACTCTCCAGTATTTTTTAATAAAATTCGAGGTTGGTCACATATAGGATTAATTCTAGTATGGAATTCCCAGTCGTTAGGAGCTAAGACATCTGTTATTCCTGCATCGTTTTGAAAATTATAGTCTCCATAAGAAACCAGCTGTAGGGTTGTTCGATAATTTCCTTCCATTCCTCCGCTAGTAACTTCCATCCCATAATCAATATTCACCGAAGTGTCTCCCGAAGAAATAAATGGCGTGATTTCATGATCGTAAGTGGTTCCAAAAGTTCCTGGACACCACCCTGCCCTATCGTAAAGCCATGTTCCTCCTTGAGCCATTACAGGGTTGTCAGAACATTCTTTCCAGTTAAGCCACTCAAACTGTTCTTCTAAACATGAGTATACTCTTTATCCCAATACCACCTTGTTAATGCTAAATATTTAGGTTGCTATTGCAACCAACAATTAATTGAACAACCCCCTCAAAACAAATAAGTATTCATTATCGGCTTTTATAAAAAAACTATGTTAGTGTATATAGGAATTAGAGCTAAACCAACTAGCTTAGTCCCGGTTTTATCCAATGCATATGCCAGAGAATATTTTGATGTTTTTTTAATGTCGTCGATCATTATCTCTTTAGTTTATTGTATAGGAGCTGAAATAAAGAGTGAATTTTTTTTCTCAACAAACATATTCTACTATTACTATATCCTTCCCATTTTTCTGCATAGTATATAAAGTCTTGGATTCCAGATATTTTATACAGCTCCTTTAATTGAGGAATATGAGTTTCAATGTGATAATGATACGATGAAATTGTTCCTGCAAGATCGTAGTACGACCAGAAGCCCATATCGTAATCTGGCAATGACCTTTTAATTGTATGAAGATAATCGTTAATTTCCTCTCTTATGGATTCTCTCTTTAATATTTTATTGTAGTCATTCAATCCAAAGATTGCAAAAATAAACCCATTTAAAATATGAGTTGGAGGACAAATCATAGCCTCTTCAATCCATGGTCCATAATCATCAACAATTCTATTGCCATATTTGTCACCCAAACTAAGTGATAAACTATTATATACTTTTTCACATAAATGAAGATAATGTTCATCTTCAGTAATAACAAAAGCTCTTACAAAAGACGATAGTATTAGTCCTTGATACATTCCAGACGTCCACCCAGAATTATCGCCAAAACCATCCACAGCAAAAGGGAATGGATATACGTACGAATCTTTAAATTCTGTATAATTATTCTTCAGCCAATTAACTTGAGCAAAGAAAAGATTCATTAGTTCATCACAATTATCATTTAAAAAATTATCAAAATATCCTAAAGCGGCCTGAGGTACTATGCATGGGTGGAAAAACACATCTCCTAGTTGACAACTACCAATATTAAATTTCTTTTTAACTATTTCATCACAACTACTACATTTTCACTGTTTAATGTAACATTTTCAGCAATGATACTATCCTTTAAATAGCATATTTGGAAAATATTAATGTAATATTTAAAACCTGAATAATTCAAAGATCTAATTAAACTTTGCAATTAATACCAATGTATCAAAATTATTAATAAGGTGTTAAAATGTTTAGTAATAAAAAAATATAAATGACCCCAATTGCTTGATATTTAATTGAAAAACAGATGTTTAAATTCTAATAAAAGGATTTTTTATTGGTGGATAAATCGCTGTGTTTTCGTATGGTAGGAATCAAAGACTTTAATAAAATAAACCCCATTACTGAGCTTAGAAATATCGATTGAGTTTTTGTTATTCAGTTTTGACAGATTTAGTTTTTCTTGAAAAACTAGTTTGCCAAAACCGTCTAATATTTCAAAGTGGACATCGTCTACAAAGCCATTGGTCAGAACATTTAGCTCATTGTGGGCAGGATTTGGATAACATTTAAAATCAAACATACTGGTATTTTCTTCAATGGAAAGACCATAGCCTACTGTAAAATAATGGATAATATTCTTTCCAAAATCAGACTCAAAGCCAGCTAGTGGAGCTCCTGTTGTTTTTCTTATTTGAAAAAAGCCTGAACCATCATTATTAGCAAAAAAATCTAGACCATCTTCTCCCGTATCCTCCAGTTCTAACTGGTAACAGCCGGTGGTTAAGTTGACAGTATCTTTATGTAATGTATTGCTTTGAAAATTAGTCTTTGAAAAAACAATATTTCCATCTACATCTCGAATATAGAGTTTGGTTTCGTTGGCTGCTAAATTGGTTCTAGTCCAAAGCACTATTCCTTCTGGATAGACCGGAGGAACGTCAAAAGTAGTATGGTAATGGTTGTTTTCTAGACATTCGTCTGCAGTACCATTTACTTGCATAATTTCAACATGAAAATCCTTACAAAACTGTGCGTAGTCCCAAAATGATTGACTAGAAATTGGTAATTCGATTTCTATTTCTTGGTCAAATTCTAGTTGACCACTCCAAGACAAAGTTTCGTGTGGCCCACCACAAATCCAATAATCAATTTGGGCTGAGAGTAAGTCTTGCTCCCCAGTATTTTTTAATAAAATTCGAGGTTGGTCACATATAGGATTAATTCTAGTGTGGAATTCCCAGTCGTTAGGAGCTAACACATCTGTTATGCCAGCATCGTTTTGAAAATTAAAGTCTCCATAAGAAACCAGCTGTACGGTTGTTCTATAATTTCCTTCCATTCCTCCGCTAGTAACTTCCATCCCATAATCAATATTCACCGAAGTGTCTCCCGAAGAAATAAATGGCGTGATTTCATGATCGTAAGTGGTTCCAAAAGTTCCTGGACACCACCCTGCCCTATCGTAAAGCCATGTTCCTCCTTGAGCCATCACTGGATTGTCAGAACATTCTTTCCAGTTTAGCCACTCGAACTGTTTGGTGCCGTTTACTTTTAAATGGTGGTATTTAGGGCAAAATTCTGCACAATTTTGAAATCCTCCAAACCAATGCCCAGTGGTTCTTGTCTTTGCTTTAAAATTACTTGCTGTCGAAAGCAAAGGAACATCTACTGCGGGCATAGAAACATCGTTGGCAATATTAGCATGTCCATAATCTCCTCTCCAAATGGTTTTAAAATCTAATACATCTCTTGGTGGTGTCCCATGGATAAATAAAAATTTAAGATCGATTAGTTCTTGCTGGTTGCCTGCAGAAATTTCTAAAGTGTCTTTAAATAATGGCAAATAATCTGTAACATCGTAAACCCATCTAAATCCAAATTGTCCTAAACTTAATCCTATTCCATAAGGAGTTACATAGTTTTGGATTTGATGAATATCTTGCTTGTATTGGTTGTTTAGCTGGTGGTCTATTCCAAAATCTAAAGAGTCTATTTTATTTCCACTTGAATTATAAGTATAACCCCACCCACTTTCATAGCTATAAATTGTATCCACTAAAGTTTTAGAAATTCCTGTGACATTCATATCCACATAGGGAAGTGTTTCAATAATACTAACTGGTGAATAATAATTGGTGTCCAAAAAAAGTAAAGAATCTAAATGAATATTGTAAGTTCCTTTATAGAAAGTGAATTTTGGTCGATTGGAAGTAGTAGAAAGGTTAAATCCTCTCAAAGATAAATCTGCATATTCCCATTTTGGAAGCCCCAATAATGTGCCATTTCTAGCATTTCCACTGTAGTCATTAGCCACAAATCCAGATTCTTCGTCAAAATTATAAGCAGCCTGAAGATTGGAATAAAAAGGATGGCTAATATCTATAGTTTTATTCATCCATGACTTAATAGTAATATTGTCCAATGCCTTGTTCCAAACTCTAAATTCATCTATTTTACCATCGTAAACCCCATTAAAATTTGCTGCTGCATTTCCTCCTATTCTGAACTTTACTATTCCTGCCATAGATTTAGTTTTGGAAGTTCCGCTCATAAAAAGCTCTCCGTTTAAAAAAGCTTTCATTTCTCCATTATTTATATCCTTGGTAAAGGCCCAATGGTTCCATTTGCCGGAAAAATCATTAATATTTGCCAATTCGTGTATTCTATCGTAAGATCCCGTACCATTATTTCCAGCATCCCAATAAACTCTACTGTTACTCCAAGGCAAATGACAATTTATTACTCGGTATCCATTAACATCTCTTCCTTCAAAAATATAGGAATTAAAAGGCATTAAATTTTCATCCCCATAACACCAAAAAGAAATGGTAACTGCGCTATCTACATTTGCAAATACAGAAGACGGGATGTCTACAATGTCATCGTCTTTAAAATCTAGATGGCCATTGTGATCTTGTACAAGACCTATATTTAACCCTGTACTATCCGATGCAGTTGTATAATTGGTGTTGGTAGAATTGGATGAGAAAACAAAGTCTACAACAATATTACTTGTACCATTCCAGGCAAAAGGTTGTAGAAAATTATAGGTTGTTGTTCCTGATGGATGGTGGTTAATAGAATTGTTGTAAACCGTAGAAAAATTATCTACTTCAAAAGTTGAGTCGGTAAGTTCTGAAAGTGTTGTTTGCTTCATTCTAATGGTAAGTTTTTTTAGACTCTCGCCTT
>CAJJCR010000015.1 GCA_905182745.1 Bacteroidetes bacterium MED-G20
TCTAACAGAACTAGACGATTTAATAGAATCTAAAGGCTTGTCTTTTGGTATGGATGTTTCAAGGTATAAATTAGATAGAGATTAATAGTATTTCTAGGTTTTAAATAAGAAGACATGAGACATGGAAAAAAAATAAATCATTTGAGTAGAAAAACTGCGCACAGAAGTGCAATGTTGTCTAATATGGCCTGTTCATTGATAGAGCACAAAAGAATCAATACTACTCTAGCCAAAGCAAAAGCTTTGAGAAAGTATGTAGAGCCTTTAATTACTAAGTCTAAAGAAGATACAACTCATAATAGAAGGGTAGTTTTTAGATATCTTAGAGACAAAGATGCTTCTTCAGTTCTTTTTAGAGATGTTGCTCCAAAGATTAACAATCGTCCTGGTGGATATACCAGAATTATAAAATTGAATAATCGTTTGGGTGATAATGCTGAAATGGCAATGATAGAATTAGTTGATTTTAATGAATTATTAATTAAAGATCAAACAACTAAGAAAAAATCAAGAAGAAGAGGTGGTAAGAAACCTTCCAATGCAACTACTAAAGTTTCCGAAAATATTGAGGAGGCAGTTATTGTTGAGGAAACTCCAGCCGAAGTTAAGGAAGTCAAATCCGAGAAATCAGAAGTTAATCAAGTTTTTGATTCTGAAGAAAAACAATCATCTGAGGACAATTCTAATAATGAAGCTGTTAAACCTGAAGAAGACCAGGATAAATAAATTTTAAAACCTTATTTATAAAAGGTAGTTAATAACTACCTTTTTTTTTGCAATAAAAAGTTTCAATTTCTTAATGTAAAATATATTTTTGTAGTACTATGTCAAATATTATAAATGCTGTTTTAGTTTTATCTGATGGTACTACCTTCCACGGTAAGTCATGTGGTAAAATAGGTACTGCTACTGGCGAAATTGCTTTCAATACTGGAATGACAGGCTATCAAGAGATATTTACTGATCCATCTTATCATGGTCAAATCATAACCATGGCCAACGCCCATATTGGAAATTATGGTACTAATAAGTTTGAAGTTGAATCAAATAACTCTCAAATTAAGGGTTTGGTTGTCAAAAATTTTGCAGATCATTTTTCAAGATATGGGAATGAAAACCAACTTTTAAATGACTTTCTTATTTCTGACAATGTAGTAGGGATTAAAGAGATTGATACTCGAGCTTTAATTAGCTATATAAGAGAAAATGGAGCTCAAAATGCAGTTATTTCCTCGGAAAACAAATCGGATAAAGAACTGAATGAACTTCTTGAAAAAGCTCCAAGTATGAAAGGTTTAGAGCTGGCATCAAAAGTATCTGTCCAAGAATCGTATGAAATTGGTCAAGGGCCAATAAAAGTTGCACTAATTGATTTTGGAGTTAAAAAAAACATAATTAGATGTTTAAATGAAAGAGATTGTAAAGTAAAAGTATTCCCTTACGATGTCTCTTTAGAACAAATTACAAACTACAAGCCAGATGGAATAATGTTGTCTAATGGCCCAGGAGATCCTGAGCCTTTGAAGCATTCAATCGGAGTAGTTAAAGAATTGGTAAATTTAAATTATCCTATTTTTGGAATATGTCTTGGACATCAAATTTTAGCTCTTTCTCAAGGCTTGAAAACAGAAAAGATGCATAACGGACACAGAGGAATAAATCATCCAGTGAAGAATCTAATTACTAATAAGTGCGAAATAACCTCCCAAAATCATGGATTTGTAGTCAAAAGACAAGATGTAGACAATCACTCGGGAATTGACTTAACTCATGAACACTTGAATGACCATACTGTAGCTGGTATTTCTATAATTGGCAAGAATGCATTTTCGGTTCAATACCATCCTGAATCATCACCAGGACCAAATGATTCAAGATATTTATTTGACCAATTCATTGAAAACATTAAAAAATAATAACTAATTAAAAATTAAAAATAGTGGGAGTAATAGATCATATACATTCGAGACAAATTTTAGATTCAAGAGGAAACCCTACTCTTGAAGTAGACGTTTTTACTTCTAAGGGAGGATTTGGAAGAGCTGCTGTTCCATCAGGAGCATCTACGGGAATTCATGAAGCTGTAGAGCTGCGTGATGGAGATAAAGGAATCTATATGGGCAAAGGAGTTTTAAAAGCCGTCGGAAATATCAACAATATTCTTGCAAAAGAATTAAGAGGATTGCCTGTTCTTAATCAAGGGGATATTGATAGAATGATGATTCAAATGGATGGCACTGAAAATAAATCAAAGTTGGGTGCAAATGCAATTTTAGGAGTTTCATTGGCATGCGCTAAAGCAGCAGCATCTGAAACTGGAATCCCATTGTATAGTTATTTAGGTGGTGTTAAATCAACTACTCTTCCTGTTCCTATGATGAATATTTTAAATGGAGGATCTCACGCAGATAATAAAATTGATATTCAAGAGTTTATGGTAATGCCTTTTGGAGCAGAATCCTTTAGTGATGCGTTAAGAATGGGAACAGAAGTTTTTCACCATTTAAAAAATGTACTAAAATCTAGAGGAATGTCAACCAATGTTGGGGACGAAGGTGGTTTTGCTCCAGGATTAGGTTCTAATGATGAAGCTATAGAGGTTGTTTTGCAAGCAATTGAATCTGCTGGATATAAACCAGGTGAAGACATGTGGATAGCTCTAGACGCAGCCTCTTCTGAATTTCATTCAACTAAAACTAATAAATATTCCTTTGAGTCTACTGGAGATGTAATGAGCTCTGATGAGTTGGTAGATTTTTGGAAAGGATGGGTGAATAAATATCCAATAATTTCTATTGAAGATGGATTAGCAGAAGACGACTGGAAAGGATGGAAATCTTTAACAGAAGCAGTTGGTGATAAATGTCAACTTGTTGGAGACGATCTATTTGTAACCAATACTAAAAGACTACAAAAGGGAATTGACGAAAATATAGCAAATTCTATACTCATTAAGGTCAATCAAATAGGTTCTTTAACAGAAACAATTGATGCAGTATCTTTAGCTACTAATAATGGCTATTCTTCTGTAATGAGTCATAGAAGTGGAGAAACTGAAGATAACACAATTGCAGATTTAGCAGTTGCACTAAATACAGGACAAATTAAGACTGGTTCCGCCTCTAGATCAGATAGGATGGCAAAATACAATCAACTACTAAGAATTGAAGAGCAACTAGGAGATTCTGCATATTTCCCAGGGAAAGATTTTAAGTTTTTAAATGGCTAAAAAACAAAAAAGAAATCGTTATAAAAGATGGTTTTTCTTTTTATTAATTGGAAATATTTTCTACATAAGTTATCACTTTATAGAAACTCCATCCATTGTAAACCATTATAAAAGAATCTTTAATAAAATATTCTATCCGCCAAAAGTTCCTCATGGCGATTTTACTTTTGGAATTGATATATCCGAATACCAAGGGATTGTTTCTTGGAGTCAAGTACGCGAGATAAATGACAAACAAAAAGTAGAGTTTGTAATAATAAGAGCTACTGCAGGAGATAATAAAAGAGATAGATTTTTCACTTCTAACTGGAGAGGCTCAAGAGAAAATGGTATTTTAAGAGGAGCTTATCATTATTTTAGGCCAAATGAAAACTCCACAAAACAAGCCACTAACTTTATTAAGAATGTTCAACTAGTACCTGGAGATTTACCACCAATTTTAGATATTGAAAAGACAAGTAAAATACAGAGTAATGAAAATTTAGTAAAAGGAGTAAAAAACTGGCTAAAGATTATCGAAGACCATTACGGTATTAAACCCATAGTATACACAGGCGCCTATTTTTATAATGACCATTTGAATAATAACCTAGATAGCTACTTAGTTTGGGTTGCAAATTACAACAGAGTTAAAAATCCTTTAAGTTCTGTTCCTTGGATAATGTGGCAATTTTCAGATAATGGAACAGCATCTGGGATTAAAGGACCAGTAGATTTAGATTTATTTAAAGGAACTTTGTTAGAATTGAGAAATTATGCTCTTAAATAAATCATTTTGTTGTTTCTTTGTTCTCAATTTTTGAACATTTAAATTGCATCTATATGACTCAGAAGAAAATAATTTATTATACCCAAACAGATGAAGCTCCTGCTTTAGCAACCATCTCATTTTTACCTATCATAAAGATGTTTTCAAAGTTTGCAGATATTTCCATTGATATTAAAGATATTTCCTTGTCTGCTAGGATACTTTCTCAATTCCCTGGATACTTAAACAAAGATCAAATTATAGAAGATGATTTAGCATTTTTAGGCGATTTAGCAAAAAGTCCAGATGCAAATATCATCAAACTACCTAATATTAGTGCTTCAATCCCTCAGTTGAAATCTGCAATTAAGGAACTTCAGTCTAAAGGCTACTCGATACCAGACTATCCGGAAGAACCAATAAATGAAGAAGAAAATAATATTAAAGCTATTTACAATAGCATAAAGGGAAGTGCTGTAAACCCTGTCTTAAGAGAGGGTAATTCGGATAGAAGAGCTCCAAAAGCGGTTAAGAACTTTGCAAAAAACCATCCCCACCAAATGGGTGAGTGGTCTAATGATTCTAAAACACACGTCTCTAGTATGCAAGAAGGAGACTTTTATGGTACTGAAAAATCTCTAACTATTGACAATGAAAAGTCTGTTAAAATAATTTTTCAGGATGAAAATAGACTACAAACCATATTAAAAGATGATTTTCCAATACTAAAGGGTGAAATTATAGATACTTCAGTAATGAAAATGAAAAATCTTGAATCTTTTTTTGAAACTCAAATTCAGGACGCTAAAGATAAAGGATTGTTGTTTTCTCTTCATATGAAAGCAACTATGATGAAAGTATCTGATCCAATAATTTTCGGGAAATGTGTTGAAGTTTTTTACAAAGACTTATTTGTCAAATATGGTAAAGACTTAGAAGGTATTGGTGTTGAATTGAAAAATGGATATGGAGATTTATTTAATAAACTTGATCTACTAGATTCAGAACTGAAAGAAAACATCTTATCTGATATAAGCCTAATAAATAAATCAAATCCTGATTTAGCAATGGTAGATTCAGAAAAGGGAATCACAAATCTACACGTGCCAAGCGATATTATTATAGATGCTTCGATGCCTGCCATGATTAGAAGTTCTGGAAAAATGTGGAATAAAAATGGTGAGCTTCAAGATTCAAAAGCTGTTATACCGGATCGTTCTTATGCAGAAATATATCAGGAAACCATTGACTTCTGTAAAGAAAATGGTGCTTTTGACCCAGTTACCATGGGGAGTGTTTCCAATGTTGGTTTAATGGCCCAAAAAGCTGAAGAATACGGATCTCATGACAAAACATTTCAGGCAGTTAATAATGGAACTATACAAGTTGTAGATTCTGCTGGTGAGATGCTTTTAGAACAATCCGTTAGTAAAGGAGATGTTTTTAGAATGTGTCAAGTGAAAGATGCTCCTATTCAGGACTGGGTTAAACTTGCTGTTTCTAAGAGCTAACGCTACTAATACGCCCGCAGTTTTCTGGTTAGATAGTAATCGTTCTCACGATAGACAAATTATTCAAAAGGTAAACTTATATCTAAAAGAATTGGACACTAATGATTTAGAAATTCATATTCTGTCCCCAAAGGAAGCTACAAAATTCACTTTATTAAGGGTTAGTAAAGGCTTGAATACTATTTCTGTTACTGGGAATGTTTTAAGAGATTATCTTACCGATTTATTTCCGATACTAGAATTAGGGACAAGTGCTAAAATGTTATCTATAGTTCCTTTAATGAATGGTGGAGGTCTTTTTGAAACAGGTGCTGGTGGATCAGCTCCAAAACATGTTCAGCAATTTGTAAATCAAGGATACTTGAGGTGGGATTCTTTAGGAGAATTTCTAGCATTAGCAGTTTCACTAGAGCACATGGCTGAAAAATATGGTAGTAACAGATGTAAAATATTGGGTCAATCTCTAGATAAAGCTACTGAAAAACTTTTGTTAGAAAATAAATCTCCTACAAGGAAATTAGGTGGTATTGACAACAGAGGAAGTCATTTTTATATTGCTTACTATTGGGCAGAAGCTCTATTCAAACAAAATCAAGACAAGGAATTATCTAATATTTTTGAAGAATTATATAATAAATTAACTTTGAATGAAGATTTAATTATTGAAGAATTAATTAAATCTCAAGGGTCTAAACAAGAATTAGACGGTTATTACTTGTTAGATAAAGCATTAGCAGAGACTGCAATGTGCCCAAGTATTACTTTAAATAAAATCATTAATGAATTTTAAAATTGGATTCTTAGCTGAGCTCTAAATTCTGATTTTGAAGAGCCATTTATTTCGTTTAGTCCTGAACCAATATTATTACGGTTGGTGTACATCCATGTCCCCCATCTTATCCACAGATCCATTCCTTTTTTAAATTGATATCTTGTGGTAATGTAAGTTCTTGCACCTTGGAAATAGTAGGCAGGTATTCTAAAATAATACAAAACATCATTTTCGTAACTGTATATTCTTGAATTGTAAGAATCTGTATCAAATAAAGCAAATCTTGCTGTAAAAGAAAATTTACTTTCCTTGGGTTTATAAGTGATATCCTGCAAAAGTAAAATCCCATTTTCTCTCTCTAAGCCGTGTCTTAGATAGGAACAGTACTCAATTCTGTTTCGAAGTCTTATAGATTCAGAGACTACAACATTGATGTTTAGTCTAAAATTCCATCTGCTAATATTATAAACATTTGTTATACTTCTTTCTATGCTTTCACTTTCATTATACGGTTTATCTCTATGTCTAATTCTAGCATAAATATTTAATTTTTTAGTTGGATGATATAAAACCTGAACAAATCCATCTATTCCATTTGTGTTTGGTTTACTCACTTGGTATTTCATCCAAGGAAACCGAAACTGGTCAAAGTAGGAAGAGATTTCCCAAAAATTATTTAGTTTAAATTGTAATCCGGTAAAAAGACCTTTTTCATTAATGGGCCTACTTCCTTCACCAATAGCATTGGCGTAAGTAGTTTGGTAATTTCTACCATAATTTCTATAAAAAATTGACAGTGCAAGGTTTGGGTGTAAAGAAGCCATAAGACCATGAAGATTTGCTAATCCTCCATTATTACTTCTACTACTTTCACCATAAAGATTGAAATTTCTCTTTACAATACTATAATGAAATCCCTGAACAAAAGTTTTGATTCTGATTGAATTCAAATTGATTATAGGTAGTTAAAGACCTTTCTAATGAGCCATTGTATTTTGTAAAAGCCCCTAAAAGTCCAAAATTCATAAATTTATTTTTATAGGACATTTCCCCACCAATAATATTTTCTTCAATAGCATCTTTATCTTCAATTTGATCAATGGGTACTATGAATCCCTGAAGCCTGAAAACTACTTACAATTAATGAGCCGTCTTGAGCAGTGGTATCCTCAATAATATTAGCATCAATATTTTTTTTGGAAGCGAAAGCAAGAAACTTAAATTTTTTTAATTTTATAGAAAATGCAGCGCCTCTTAAAAAAGAGTTTTCGTCAAGTGAAGCATATGGTTTAATTCCAACAGCACTTCTCTTTAAACTCATTACGTTGGAGGATTTACCCATTGCCAGACCAGACCAAAATGTTAACCCTTGTCCAAGTTGTATATGGTAGTCCCCAATTGCTAAAACATCAATTTTACCAACTTCCTTTAAAAAAAAATGAGCAGAATAGAAATCAAACCCCTTTGGTCTTTGTAAATCAAATAAGTTTTCTGCTTGAGGATTTCCCAAAAAAGTTTCACCAGCATCTTTTTCTGTAGTAATGCCAAAACTCAAGTGATTTTGGTATTTAAATCTGTATCGAATATATAAATTATCTGCCGATCCAAGCGTTTTACTATTTGGCGAACTAAGCCAAGAACTATCGCTTAGTTGGGCCTGTCCAATGGTTGGGTTAAGAACTCTAGAATACCTAAAAAAAACATCGTTTTTTCCTTTATTTAGCATTTCTAAAAATGATAGATGGGTAGCGTCAAAGTTTTCATTTACTACAATAAATGGAAGAATTTTTCTAATGTCACTGGATGAAAAAGAACTTAAAGTTTGTAACTCATAAATATTTAAAAATTTCCCATATTTTTCTTTATGATTAATTAAGGACTTAATCTGAAATTGGTCTAGTAACATAAGTTGTTCTAAATCAAATTTTATTTCTTTTCTATTTAAATTTATTGGATGTTCATAGTAAAAGTTTAGTTGATCAAATAGAGTTGTATAATCGATGTTTTCATCTTCGCTATTTTCCGCTATATTTTCAATAGTTTGCTCTATTATATATTGTTTTTTCATGTCTTTGTAAGACAAATTTGAAACAACATTGTTTTTGTTAGGCACTGTGTCAATACCTTGAGAATAGAAGATGTTTCCAAGTAGAACAACTAGCAATAAATAATATTTTTTTTGAAACTTCAAAAATTATTTAAATTGATAGATAATGGATAAGTCTGGACTCCATCCTAAAAACTGATGAATTTGAGTAGCTGCACAAATTGTAAATTGATTTTGTGACATGCTTATTCCAAAGGAAGCTATACTAGGATTGGACTTAATTCCTCCACTTAAAAATATTTTCTCACTTGGTTGGTATTCGATTGCAGCTAAAAAAGAAGCTGGATAAAATATACTTTTTTCAACTCCTGTGTGTAGGGTTAATTCATTTGAAAATTTATATCCTGCAGCAAGCTGGATATTAGTAGCTAATCTTTCGTCGTCAAAATTAGAAAGTTTGGTGAAAGTGGGGTTTTTAATGCATACGCCAAGTTGTAGCTCATTGGATAGTTTTGAAGAGAAACCTATATCGGCAGAAATAATAGATTTTTTATTGTAATAATCTCCTGCATTAATCATAAAATAATTTAGCTTAATTCCACTTTGAATATTTTCTCCTAATTTTTGAGAATAGCCAAATCCTACATTGTGCATTTGAAGGTGCTTATTTCCATTGGTTGAAAAATTCATACCGAATGCTCCCTTCTTAGTTGGTAGTCCAAAAACAATACTAGAGGTTGTAAAATCTTTTATTAGGAATGGTTGAAAGCTACTAATACTTAGTTCAGGCTTTTTGATTTTAGAAAGCTGACTTATGTTGTTATTTACACTCCAAATATCTTCATTATTAACATTTAGCCCAGACATAGAAGTACTTAAGGCTCCGCTGTTTTGAAATATTTGTCCTTTTGCATTAAAGTGACAGATGATAAATAAAGAAATAATCCAGTGGTAATTCATCAATTTAATTTACAAAATATTATCACTATTCATCTTTAATGAATGCTGAAAGCAAGATATTTTATTGTCTTTTCTAAATCAAGCCATTTTTTCTCGTAAAAAGTTTTAATAAAAAGAGTTTTCTTTAGTTCTTGAGACCTCTCATAAGATTCTTTATAAACATTGGTTATATTTTCCAACAATTTAAAATTATTTGATTTTATCTCTTCAAGAGTGAAATCATAAAGTAAATCACTGTCAGTTTTTAAATGAATAACCCCATTAATTTTTAAAAATTCTTGATATCTGTCGGTAAATAATTTTGAGGATAATCTTTTCTTTGGCTTTTTTGGTTGAGGATCTGAAAATGTTAACCATATTTCATTCACTTCGTTTTCTCCAAAAAACTTTGTTATAAAATCTACTTTTGTTCTTAGAAATCTAACATTGTTTAGACCTTCGTCTAATGCAGCTTTTGCACCTTTCCAAATCCTAGCTCCTTTAATATCTATGCCAATAAAGTTTTTGTTGGGATAATCTTTTGCAAGAGCAACCGTATATTCTCCAGCACCACAGCCTAGTTCAAGAACTAAAGGGTTTTCATTATTAAATACTGTGGACCAGTTTCCTTTTAAATCATCGTCATTAGAATGGAAATTTATCTTTGGTTGAATAACGTTTCCAAAGGTCAATATTTGAGAAAATCTTTTAAGCTTATCCTTTCCCATCTCCGTCAAATTTCCCACTTTTAGGGATAATTTCTGTTTTTTCCCCGAAAAATTCTGCAAAATCTCTCATTGCATTTGCCAATTGGTCTTCACTAGTTGCTTTTTCATAGGAGTTTGCAAGAGTCATTATGGTTTGAAACATCATCTTATTCATTTCTTCAACAGACATTTTTTTTGTCCATAAATCAAGACTAAAAGTTTCATTTTTTTTGGCATTCCACAAGTAGATAAGTGCAGCAGAAGCCTTATCACTTTGTCCTTTTCCCTGGGAAGAGTGCCACTCTAATTCCTCTGGAATTAAATTCTCATCCATTATTACTTCAACTGAGAATTTTTCTTTTTTAGATGTTTTAATTTGGGTCATAGCTATTTAATAGTTTTTGAATATTTTTTTCTTTTAATATTTCTTGAATGTTTAATTCAGAGTTTTTTGCAAAATCTTCAATTATTCTGCTTCCTAACCAAATCCCTATGTTTGATGGCGAATCTTCTCCAAAGTTCTTGGTAAATGGTCCAGGATTAAAGAAATAACTTATTTTTTTTGCATTTTTTTCGTAAAGAAGTTCGTGATCTACAATATATTGCCAGATATATTTTTCATTCTTTTGACACCAATCTAATTCTTTCTTAGTATATCTAAATTTATTCTCTTTTTGTTCATCGGGTAAAATTAAGTCCATCAAATAAGCAATTTTACCATAAGAGATAGCTTTACTTAGCAAATCATCTCCTAAATATTGGTAATGATGGGTCATAAGATGTCCAAATAAAACATCTGATACAATATATTTTTTGTCCATTTTATCTTTAATATATTGTGGTAATGATTCGTTAGGTAAAAGTTTAGTAACTCTGTTTTCTGGACCCAAGTACATATCTAATCCAATCCATATTATTGAATCAAACTCGTGAACATCTGCATTAAATAATGAGAAAAAAGTTCCGATTTCCTTCTTTGGATAACGATATTTAAATATATTTTCACATCTGTTTAATCCCTTTGGCAATTTCTATTTTATAATTTTCAAAGTCTGGGAACTCTTTTTGTATTTCTTCAAGAAAACTTTTAATAGTACTGTCGTTTACAAAACTCTCTAAATTCGATTTTACTGCTTCTGGCAATCTGTTAACTAAAACATCTTCTTTTTTCCCAGCTCTTATCATATTTGCATAAAAATTTTGATAAAGCTGCGGGTATTTTATAAACTGCTGATGAATCTCATCTATATTTTTGGTGTTTAACAAAACTTGATCTAAGCGTATTGTTTTAAAATTTTGCCACTGGTTATTATTTAGTTTGATTTCTCTTTTGTTTGAGGTGCATGATGTACAAGCCAATAATAGAGTATAATATAAATGTGTATTAAATTTTTCAAAGCTTGTGCAAAAGTAAAATTTGTTGGTGATTTTTTTTTTAAGTTTGTATAAATATAATCCAATGAATAAATTATTACTATTTCTGTTCTTTTATTTGCCATTAGTATCACAAATTAGTTCCCAAAGCAATGATCCAATTGTAGAAAACACAGAACTAAGGAAAGTTAGATTTGGTTTGTATGGTGAAGGTGCTCTTTGTTGGCTCTCACCAGAACAACAAAAAATCTACTCAAGAGGCAACTTTGGTTTAGGGTTTGGTTGGGGATTAGACACCGAAATAAATTTCAACCCTACTACATCCCTAAGGACAGGATTAAATTTCTCAACTTTTAATGCTGGAATTAATTATTATGACACCGATTTAAACTTGAATCACAGAACTTTTTATGTCTTAGATGCAAGTGAAAATTTTGTTGAATGGAATGATGGTTCACTGCCAGATACTAGTGGATATATTTATCAACTCTACAATAGAAATTATTCTATTAACTATGTTAATATTCCTTTGGTTTTAAAATTAAAAACCAACGAAATTGGTTATTTCACTTATTATGGTGAGTTTGGAGCAACACTTGGTTTGAAAACTAAATCCACTGTAGATGATGACTCAAAATTATTTACTTGGAATTCCAATGATTCTACTTTTATTGAAAGCCAGCCATTTACTACTACGCTAGAAAATATAAATATTGACAAAGGGACTCAAACCGTTAGATTAGGCCTAACTCTTGGAGCAGGAGCTGAATATAGTCTTTCAGGTAGTACTGCTCTTTTCTTTCAACTAAACTGGAATTATTTTATTAATAATCAATTGGTGTCAGAAGATAAAGAAGAGTTTTTAAGACAAGAAGTTTCAAACGGTATTTTTGAATCAGTTGGGGCTAAATCATTTCCTGGAAATATTGTTTTATCTTTTGGTATACTTTTTTAATCCTCCTTCAACACAGCTATTTTATTTATAAATCCTTTTTACATTTATGTTGTGAATCCAAAAAATATAGAATCTCATATAGTAAATTGGTTATCTGGTTATTCCAAAAAATCTGGGTTAAATGGTTTTGTTGTTGGCGTATCTGGTGGAATTGATTCTGCAGTAACATCTACTTTGTGTGCTAAAACCGGCTTAAATACTATAGTTCTAAATATGCCCATCCATCAAAAATCCAATCAATTTGATAGAAGTAATGAGCATATTAATTGGCTTAAAAATAATTTTGAAAATGTATCAAGTTACGAAATTAATCTTACTGATGTTTATGATTCCTTTTCAAATGCTCTACCAAAAGCTAACCAAGATGAGTTGTCTATGGCAAATTTAAGGTCTAGAATTAGGATGTCTAATCTTTATGTTTTTGCAAGTAATAAAAAGTATTTAGTTGCTGGTACTGGCAATAAAGTCGAAGATTTTGGTGTTGGCTTTTATACTAAATATGGAGATGGTGGAGTAGATATTTCTCCCATAGCTGATCTTCTAAAATCTGAAGTTTTTAAGATCGCACACCATCTTGGAATTGTCTCTAGTATCCAAAAAGCAAAACCAACAGATGGTCTATGGGACGACGATAGAAGCGATGAGGACCAACTAGGGGCTAGCTATGATGAACTAGAGTGGGCAATGAATTATTTAGAATTCAGTTCTCAAGGCAATTTATCTGAAAGACAAAAAAAAGTACTAGAGATATACAGAGGACACCATCAAACAAACCTCCATAAAATGAACCCTATTCCAGTCTGTGAGATCCCTAAAAGTTTAAGATCTTAAAAAAAGATTTATAAATCTTCTGGGGCTAATTCTATTTTCAATAAATCAATATTTTCGCTAACAGGTATTTGACATGCTAATCTGCTATTGTCTTTACTGTCCCAATTGTCATCTAACATTGCTTGCTCTGAAGATGATATCTCTGGCAATAAATTTGTTGAGTGAATGAAAATATGGCACGAAGCACACAAAGCCATACCTCCACATGTCCCTTCGACTGGATATTCATGAACTTTGAGAAGTTCCATTAAGTTAAGACTCATATCTGTCGGTCCTGAAATTATTTGTTCTTTTCCTTGTCTATTCGTGACATGAATTTTAACATCCATTTCTAAAAACCTTTAATACCAGTAACAGTTGTATATTTCAACACATTGTTTTTATTAGGATATACTTTCTTAAATGCAGATTGTACCATAATAGCTGCTTCGTGAAACCCACAAAGAATTAATTTTAACTTTCCAGGATAAGTATTTACATCTCCAATAGCATAAATCCCGTCAATATTTGTTGAATAGTCTGTTGAATTGTCCACTTTAATTGCATTTTTTTTTATTTCTAGACCCCAGTCGCCAATAGGCCCAATTTTTGGAGTGAGTCCAAATAATGGCAACCAATTGTCACAATTTATTTTTGACAAATCATTGTTTTTCGATTGAACATCCAAGGTTATTTTATTTTCATTTTTCGAAATACCCGATACTTGAGAATTTAAAATCATTTTAATTTTTCCCTGTTTAGCAAAATCTAAAGCTTTTTGCACAGAATCATTATGAGCACGAAAGTTGTCAGATCTGTGAATAAGTTTCACATCTGAAGCATAATTCTCTGCAAAGAAAAGAGCCCAGTCCAATGCGCTATCTCCGCCACCAGATATTACAATTTCTTTGTCCTTAAATACAGAAGGTTCTTTAACAATATAATATACTTTGTCATTTTCAAAACTTTCTAGGTTAGGTATGTTAGGTTTTCTAGGAGTGAACACTCCAAGTCCACCTGCTATTGCCACTATTGGCGCTTTAATTGAAGTTCCTTGAGTAGTTTTAATAATAAAGTCACCATCAGAATTTTTTTCAATAGTTTGTGCAGTTTCCCCTAATGTAAAACCTGGACTAAAAGGTTCGATTTGCTTCATTAATTTATCCACCAGTTCTGAAGCTAATATACTTGGATAACCAGGAATGTCATAAATAGGCTTTTTTGGATAAATCTCTGCACATTGACCCCCTGGTTGAGGAAGAGCATCTATTAAATGGCATTTTAATTTTAGTAATCCAGCCTCAAAAACTGTAAAAAGACCAACTGGTCCAGCACCAATAATTATAATATCTGTTTTGATCATTTTTTAAAACTTCTTTTGATAGAAAATTTGATTACATTAAATCTTTATTGGTTTTAATAACTTTTTCTTTAAGTCTTTCTTTGTATTGAGATAGTTTTTTGAATATTGCAGAGTTTTCAATACCCAATATTTGAGCTGCAATAATTCCTGCATTTGAAGCTCCATTTAAAGCAACTGTGGCCACAGGTACACCTTCAGGCATTTGCAATATAGACAATATCGAATCCCAACCATCTATTGAATTTCTAGATTTAATAGGAACACCAATTATTGGAAGAGTTGAAATTGACGCAACCATTCCTGGTAAGTGAGCAGCTCCTCCGGCGCCAGCTATAATAACTTTTATGCCATTAGTTCTCGCATTTTTAGCATACTCAAACATTATTTCAGGTGTTCTATGAGCAGATACAATTTTAATATCTGAAGCAATCCCAAATTCTTTTAAAATGTCAATTGCTTTTTGCATTACTGGCAGATCACTTTTACTACCCATTATTATTCCAACTTGCTTCATTTTTATGCTGTTACTTTAACTATTTTTTTTATTTTTTTCCCAATTTTAAGAGCTTCTTTGTGAAGTTATTAACTACTGTGATGTGTCCCATTTTCCTATTGAGTCTAGATTTCTTTTTTCCGTAAAAGTGAGCGGAAACACCTGGGATATCAAGTATTTTATCAATATTTTCATATTTTACATAACCTTCAATTTTATTTTCTCCAACTAAATTTAGCATTATTCCAGGAATTTTTAAATCGGTATTTCCAAGTGGCAAATTTAAAATAGATCTTATGTGTTGGTCAAATTGTGAAGTGAAACAACATTCAATCGTATGGTGACCAGAATTGTGTGGTCTTGGAGCAACTTCATTAATTAATATCTCGTCATTTTCTGTAATAAATAGCTCAACGGCAAGTAGTCCAATGCTATTGAAACATCTTGCAGTTTGAAGCGCAATACTATAAGCTTTTTCTTCTAATTCTTTAGATATATTAGCAGGACAAATAACATATTCAACCAAGTTGGAATCATCGTTAAACTCCATTTCAACTATAGGGAAACAAGTTTCATCTTTATTTGGATTTCTTGCTACAATTACTGAAACTTCTTTTTTAATTTTCACCTTTTGTTCCATTAAACATTCTAAATCTGGGAGGTTCTTTATATCTTCTAAGGTCTTAACTATTTTAACCCCTTTACCATCGTATCCAAATTTTGCACTTTTCCATACGGAGGAAGCTGGAAATGTCCATTATTTAGAGTCTGAAATTAATTCACTTTTATTTTGGTAGTTTTTATAAGATGAAGTAGGTAAATTATTTTTTATGTAAAAGTCTTTTTGCTTTGATTTGTTTTGAATGGTTTTTAATGTTTTAGAGGATGGGTAAACTTTTTTCCCATTTTTCTCTAAAAACTCTAAGGCATCTGTATTTACATTTTCAATCTCAACAGTAACTACGTCAACATCCTCACAAAAGTTTACCACATGATCATAATCTGTTAAATCACCAATAATAAATTCATTACAAATTTTATGGCAAGGAGCATTTTTATTAGGATCCATGACCTTTGTATATATATCGTACCTAATACTATCGTAAAGAAGCATTTTCCCAAGTTGGCCACCACCAAGTATTCCTAATTTAAAATCTGAACTAAAAAATTGATTTTCAATCATGGATAGAATTAATTTTTTTACAAATGTAAGTTACCAATTTAAAGAAACAATCATTTTTCTGTAAAATGAAATGATTACATTTGATTGATAAACAAAATGAAAAAAGTAACTCTAGAGGACAAGCACTTTAAATTATTCATTGAATCGAAGAAGATTCTTGATGAAATTGATCAGCTTTCTTCGCAAATCAATGCGTATTATGCAAATAAAAAACCAATTTTTATTTGTGTTTTAAATGGCGCCTTTCTTTTTGCTTCAGAATTGATAAAAAGATTTGACCACGAATGTGAAGTTTCATTTGTTAAATTGTCTTCTTACGACGGAATAAACTCTTCAGGAGTTGTGAAAAACCTTATTGGTTTAAATGAAAATATCAAAGGTCGAGATTTGATTATTGTAGAAGATATTGTAGATACTGGAAATACTATTGACTCTGTTTATAATAATATTAAAACTCTTGAGCCAAAGTCATTGGAAGTAGCCACCCTACTTTTTAAGCCGGATGCTTACCAAAAAAATATACCTATTAAATATCCAGCAATTAATGTTGGAAACGAATTTCTTGTAGGATTTGGATTAGATTATAACGGAATTGGAAGAAATTTACAAGACATTTATATAATTGAAGAAAATAAATAGCATGTTAAATATTGTATTATTCGGACCTCCAGGTGCAGGTAAAGGAACACAAGCAGAAAGAATTAAAAATCAGTATTCTCTTATTCATCTATCTACAGGGGATATTTTTAGATATAATATCAAGGAATCTACAGACTTAGGGGTAATGGCTAAGGAATTTATGGATAAAGGAGAGTTGGTTCCTGATCAGGTGACTATTAAAATGTTGGAGTCAGAGGTTAATAAACATCCTGAATCATCGGGTTTTATTTTTGATGGATTTCCAAGAACTACCCAACAAGCTAAGGCTCTAGACGATTTTCTATCTTCCAAGAATCTATCCATTACCAAGATGATAGCACTAGAAGTTCCTAATGATGAATTAATCTCCAGATTGTTTTTAAGAGGAAAGCAGAGTGGAAGGGCAGACGATCAAGATAAATCTATTATTGCTAATAGAATTAAGGTTTATGAAAATCAAACAGCAGTGCTAGCTGAATATTATAAAGCTCAAAATAAGTTAGCTACCGTCAATGGAGTTGGATCTGTAGATGAAATAACAAGACGATTGTATCGTTCAATAGATATTTAATAATATGTCCTCTAGTAATTTTGTTGATTATGTAAAGGTTTGCTGTAGATCTGGCAAAGGCGGCGCTGGATCTAGACACTTCCACAGAGATAGAACTACGGCTAAAGGAGGTCCTGATGGTGGAGATGGAGGTAGAGGGGGGCATATAATTCTCAGGGGAAATAAACAAATTTGGACATTACTTAGTTTGAAATATAGGAAGCATATTATTGCTCCTGGTGGAGGTTCAGGTAGCTCAGCATTATGTACTGGGAAATTTGGAAAAGATGAAATTCTTGAAGTTCCTTTAGGCACAGTAGCAAAAGACGTAGAAACTGGAGAATTCCTTTTTGAAATAACTGAACATGGAGAAGAAATAGTTCTTTTAAGCGGTGGAAGAGGAGGTTTAGGAAATAATCATTTCAAATCCTCTACCAATCAGACTCCGAGGTATGCACAACCGGGAGAACCAGGAAAAGAAGAATGGAAAATTCTAGAACTTAAAGTTTTGGCAGATGTAGGTTTGGTTGGATTTCCTAATGCTGGAAAATCTACTTTGCTTTCGGTAGTTTCTGCTGCAAAACCAGAAATAGCAAATTATCCTTTTACCACCATAGTTCCTAATTTAGGGATTGTAGCTTATCGAGATCACCAGTCCTTTGTTATGGCAGATATTCCAGGAATTATTGAGGGTGCTCACAAAGGAAAGGGATTGGGACATAGATTTTTAAGGCATATAGAACGAAACTCTGTTTTATTGTTCATGATAACTTCAGATTCTAATAATATAATTGAAGAATACGAAGTTTTATTAAAGGAGTTAAAACTATACAATCCTGAACTCTTGGATAAAGAAAAAATGCTAGCCATCACTAAATGCGATTTGCTGGATGAAGAGTTAACAAAGGAGATTAAAAAAGAACTACCTGTTGATATTAAAACAGTTTTTATTTCTTCAATATCACAAATAGGTATTGTTGAACTCAAAGATATGATTTGGAAAATGATTCACGATGGAATGGATGGATAAAGTAGAGCTTTTAGATCAACAAATTGTTCTACTTTTAAACGGTTCAAATAATCCCTTCTTTGATCAATTAATGTGGCTCGTTACTAATCCAAATTTTGGAATCCCTTTCTACCTTTTATTTATATATTTAATTTTTAAAATTTATAGTTATAAAGAAGCAATTAGAGTAATTGCTGTTATTGGTATTACAGTTGGGTTAGGGGACCTAATCGCCCATGATTTAATTAAAGAAACCATACAACGATTTCGGCCAAGCCATCACTTAGAGGTTTCAAAACACCTAAATTTTGTAAATGAATATAAGGGTGGAATGTTTGGCTTTGTATCCAATCACGCTACAAATATGTCTATTGTTGGTATAATGATTTTTAATGTGATTAAAAATTCGTATTCTAAATCATGGATATATTTATCGATTTTCGTCGTTTTAATCTCCTACAGTAGAATATATTTAGGAGTTCACTATCTTTCAGATATTATTGGAGGTTGGACTTTAGGATTTATATTATCTTTTATAGGTTCTAAGTATATAAATAAATTCATTTTAAAATCATGATTTCTACTATTTCTGTTTTTTTTGGAGGAGGTTTTGGAGCACTAGTAAGGTATTTTATTTCAAAATTATTTTCTCAATACTACAAAGGAGATTTACCTATAAGTACATTATTTTCTAATTTAATGTCTTGCTTGGTTGTAGGTCTTTTTTTAGCCTTTTTGTCAGAATCAAAATATTTAAATCAAAATACTAAGCTTTTTATAATTGTAGGGTTTTGCGGAGGTTTAAGCACTTTTTCTACTTTCAGCTTAGAAACTATAGAATTATTGAAATCTGGAAATTATTACTGGGCTATTGTCAATGTTGCCTTGAGTATTCTCCTTTGTTTTGGTCTTTTACTTTTCTTCTATAAAAAAATAATTTAGTATTATTTACATGCGTTAAAAATTTCTGGGAAATCATTTTCATTTCTCATAGCATGTTCAAAACTATTGTAGTTGTTAGTGATTTTTTCTAAGCTACAGTTGCAAAATATAGAATCTAATTTTGCTTTTTCACATTCATTTAAATATCTCTCCTTATCTTTTTCTGACCAACCACTACAGGATGCAGTTAAAATAAAAGTGGTTAAAATTCCTATGGTGATTTTTGCTATTTTCATTTTTTAATTTTTAAACTATCCAATATTTGATTTCCAGGAATAACTGATGATCCTAAATCTTTTTTAAATCTCATATTATCTATAAATTTAGAACTTTCTTTTAATATGTTTTTTATTGAGTCTTGGTGAATCAATTTCTTATCATCATCGTTAACATCGTGAGAAATGCCTATAAAAACTTTCTCTAAACTATCTCTAAGATCTTTAATTATACTATCAAGTAATCTTGGATTTTCGGAGTAATATTTTATAGATTTTTTAAAATCTTCTTTTTTATAACCATAATCCTCTAAAAGTTTGTTGGTAATGCTACCAACACTATCTCTTGGGATTTGTGTGAATTTTTTATTGTTATAAAGGTGTGCGTTTACCAACCATATTTTTTTAATTAAGGTCTGAAATTCCTTTTCTTTAATGGGTGGATATTTAATATTCTCTTTTGGCTTTTCTTCTAAACAACTTGTTACAACAATATAAAGAATAAATATTTTAAAATATTTATTCACGTATTAAATTTTAATCTCATTCCAGTAATCTTGTTGTTAAATTCTCCTTTGTGAAAAACTCTTTTACCATTAATAAATGTGCTATCAATTGAGCTTGTAAATTTAGTTCCTTGAAAAGGAGACCATCCACATTTATATAAAATATTTTCTTTTGCTACTGTTATATTTGTATTTCTATCCAAAAGAGCAATATCTGCAAAATATCCGGTCCTTAAATAACCTCTTTTTTCAATTTTAAAGCATTCTGCAACATCGTGACTTGTCTTTTTTACAATTTGTTTCAGATTCATTTGTTTGGTTTTTTCTAGTTCAAGTAAAGCAAGTATGGCATGTTGCACTAATGGACCACCAGAAGGAGCAGATAAATAGGTATTATTTTTTTCTTCAAAAGTATGAGGAGCGTGATCTGTTGCAATTACATCAATTATATTTTCGTTTACAGCTTTGATAAGTGCTTTTCTGTCATCCTCTGATTTGACTGCTGGATTCCATTTAATTAAACTTTTCTTTTCAGCATATTTTGAATCATTAAACCATAAATGATGAATACAGCATTCAGCAGTTATTTTTTTATTTCTTAAGTGCTGTTTATTATTAAAAAGTCCCAATTCTTTTGCAGTTGAAATATGTAATACATGAAGCCTTGTTTCAAATTTTTCCGCTAACTCAACAGCCAATGAAGAAGACAAATAGCAAGCCTCTTCGGACCTAATTATAGGATGCATTTCAAAAGGGATATTTTCTCCATATTTTTCCTTAAATATGGCAGTATTTTTTCTTATAGTTTGTTCATCCTCACAGTGGGTAGCTATTAGCAGAGAGCTATTTTTAAATATTTGAGATAATGTCTGTTTATTATCAACCAGCATATTTCCCGTAGAAGAACCCATAAAAACTTTAATACCACAAACATTGTTAGGGTTGGTTTTTAATACCTCTTTAAGGTTTTCATTGTTCGCCCCCATGAAAAAGGAATAATTTGCTATTGAGTTTTTATTTGCTGTAGCATATTTTTGTTCTAATAGCTCTTGGGTTACAGTATTGGGAACTGTATTAGGCATTTCCATGAAACTTGTGATTCCTCCCGCTACTGCAGCTCTTGATTCTGAATATATATTTGCCTTGTGTGTTAATCCAGGTTCTCTAAAATGAACTTGGTCATCAATCATTCCGGGAATTGCTATTAATCCAGTTGCATCATATTCATGGTCAAATGTTCCATTTATAGAGCCTTTTTTTATCTCTGAAATTTTAGAATCTTCAATAGCTATATCCCAGTTTGTTGATTTTCATTAATGATTTCTGCATTCCTTATAACAGTTTTAATTTTCAAATTTTTTCGATCTTAATTTTAACACCCCAATAAAAGCTTCTTTAAAAATCCCAATATTCATCTTAGACTGACCAAGTTCTCTATCTTTAAAGTGAATAGGAATTTCTTTAACCTTAAAACCTAGTTTGATAGCGCTATATTTCATTTCTATTTGAAATGCATATCCTACAAACCAAATATTATCTAAATCAATTTTTTCCAAGACTTTTCTAGAATAACATTTAAAGCCTGCAGTTGTATCTTTAATATTTATTCCTAGAACCAACCTCACATAAAGCGATGCGTAAAAGGAAAGCCAATACCTTGATTTTGGCCAATTGATAATCTTCCCTCCAGGTACATATCTAGATCCAACACATAAGTCTGCAGATTCGTTAGCACAATTGTAAAGTAATCTTGGTAGGTCGTCAGGACTATGGGAGAAATCTGCATCCATTTCAAATATATAATCGTACTTGTTTTTAATGGCCCATTTAAAACCATGTATATAGGCAGTTCCTAAACCAGACTTTTCCTTTCTTTCTTCAATGAATACGCACTTATTTTTTTTCATAATGTCTTTAACAACCTTTGCTGTGCCATCAGGAGATTGATCATCGACAATTAGAATATGAAAATCATCTTTTTTAGCTAAGACAGCATAAATTATGTTTGAGATATTTTCTATCTCATTATAAGTAGGTATGATTACTAAGCTCTTCATTTTCTAAAAAATTAGAACGAATTTCAATAAATTTTTACAGTTTAGTTAATAAACAAATAAACGAATAAAATTCTTTAATAAAAATACCTTAACTATTATTAACTTTGGAATACTTGTGAGAAAAATATTTATTTTTTTATTAATTATTCCTTTTTGTTTGATTTCTCAATCTAATAATATTGAGTTGCTTGACCAATGGTATATAGAAGGATTACCCATTACCAATGATGGTGAATCAGTATTTAACGATGTATGGGGATTAGAAATTGAAAATGATAAATACGCTATTATCGGTTCTACAAATGGCACCCATATTTTAAAGATTAATGAAAATAACCTTGAAGAAATAGACTTTGTTGCTGGAAAGTATGCAGGTAATCAAGCAATTCATAGAGATTTTCATGACTATAACGGTTACTTGTACGTAGTTTGTGATGAAAATGCTAGCTCCCTTCAAATTATGGATTTAAGTTATTTGCCAGATAGTGTCCACCTGGTATATGACAGTGACTCGTTAATAGTCCGTGCACATAATATATTTATTGATACAGCAAATGCAAAGCTTTACGGATGTGCTGTAGCAACACCTACAGGTTTTCATGCTTTAAGTGTTTATGATTTAAGTAATCCTATTTCCCCTGAATTAATTTATAATTACGATGAGGTTGGTCATGTACATGATGCCTATGTTTTCAACGATACTGCTTTTTTAAATTGTGGAAATGATGGTCTTAGAGTCATTAAATCTCACTCTCAAGGATTTGCATATGAGCTGTCCTCACTTACTGTTTATCCAGATAAAGGGTACAACCACTCCGGATGGATTTCAGGTGACAAAAACACCTACATTATGTGTGATGAAACACCCTCAATGAAGATAAAAGTGCTCGATGTTTCTGATTTAAATAATATTTCAGTCAGTTCTACTTTTTCTGCAGAGTCTTACAATCAGGCACTTCCACACAACGCTATATTTGTAAATAATATTGCATACGTTAGTTATTACAACGATGGTTTACAGGTTTTTGACATTTCGAATCCATTTAATCCCAAGAAAATAGGCTATTACGATACTTACCCAGGAAGTGATAATTTAATTTACAGGGGTTTATGGGGGATTTATCCCTTTAATAATAGTAATCTAGTTTTGGCATCCGATAGAACATCTGGTCTTTATTTATTTGATTTTGAACCACCGCCTATAATTGCAGAATCCCCTTTTTATACTTTCCCAAACCCTGCAGCCAATTACATTTACTTCTACAGAGAACATTTGGACTTAGCAGATTACAAAATAAACATTTACAATGTTTTAGGATCAAAAGTTGATGAGCTTCAAGGGTTTAATGATTACTTGAAAATTGACTTGTCCAATTATAGTAATGGAATTTATCTAATAGAGTATATTTCCAATATTGAGCTTTTCACTACCAGTACTAAATTCTTTGTTAATAAATGAGTGATTTTTTTAAAGATGTTATTGAAGTTGTTAAATTAATTCCCAAAGGAAAAGTTACTAGTTACGGAATGATTGCTAATTATTTAGGTGCTAAAAAGAGTTCAAGGGTGGTTGGTTGGGCTCTAAATAAAGTATCTCAAAACAGTAAAATTCCAGCGCATAGAGTAGTTAATAGAAATGGATTTTTGACAGGTAAAAATAATTTTCCAACTCAGAATTACATGAAAGACGAGCTACAAAAAGAAGGGTTGAATATAAAGGCTGATAGTGTAGTAGATTTTAATAACCAGCTTTGGGACCCAATAAAAGAATTAACAATTTAGTTTTAAATAAATTATCTATATATTTTTACAAAATGAAAATCAACTCCGAAACCATACTTGAATCTTTAAAAAAAGTAATTGAGCCGGACCTTGGAAAGGATATTGTTTCTCTTGGACTGGTAGCTGATATTAAAGTATTAGAGGATAAAGTGAGTCTCTCAGTTCAAATGAAAAATCCTGCAATGCATGCTAGAAAAAGAATGCAAGAGGCTTGTGCATTTGCAATTGAAAGATCCGTTGGAAAGGATTATACGATAGAAGTTAACGTTCAGGCTATGAAAAAAGCAGAAGCTAGCCAAAGCGTATTACCTAATATTAAAAATACTATTGCAGTTGTTTCAGGTAAGGGTGGTGTTGGGAAATCTACAATTTCAGCAAATATAGCGGTTGGTTTAGCAAAAAAAGGTTTTAATGTTGGTGTTGTCGATGCAGATATATATGGTCCTTCTATGCCAATTATGTTTGATGTTCTTCATTACAGACCTATTTCAAGAGAAATTGATAAAAAACAAGTTATTGTTCCTGCAGAAAATTATGGAGTAAAAATTCTTTCCATTGGATTTTTTGCCGAACTAGATGAAGCAGTAGTATGGCGAGGTCCAATGGCAGTTAAAGCTTTAAAGCAATTAATCTTTGATGCAGATTGGGGAGAATTAGATTATTTGATTATTGATACTCCACCTGGAACTGGAGATGTTCATTTGTCAATTGTTCAGTCTCTTCCATTAACAGGGGCTGTTGTAGTAACCACTCCTCAGCCAGTTGCTTTAGCAGATGCAAAAAAAGCAGTCGCAATGCTTAAAATGGACAATATAAAAGTTCCAGTCTTGGGATTGGTTGAAAACATGTCCTGGTTTACCCCTAAAAATCATCCGGAAGAAAAGTATTTTATCTTCGGTGAGAATGGTGGTGAAAACCTAGCTAAATCGCTCGATCTTGAACTTCTGGGAAAAGTCCCACTTGTGGAAAGTATAAGACAAAGTGGAGATGTTGGAAGACCGGCTGTTTTACAACAAGAAACTATAGTTGAAAAATATTATAATAATATTTGTGATAAATTAATTTTAAATATTGAAGAAAGAAATGCTAAATTAGAGCCAACAAAAGTAGTTGGTGTTGAATATGGCGCCCCTAAATGCTCTACGTAAATTGAATAAAATAGAAAAAATAGTACTTAAAGCAATTGACGATCTTCGACCGTACTTACACAATGACGGCGGAGATATGGAATTAGTTGAAATAACTTCTGATAACAGAGTAATTGTGAAGCTTTTAGGAGCTTGTCAGACTTGTTCAGTTAGTTCTGTTACTATGAAAGCTGGATTAGAAGAAAATCTCAAGTTGTTAATTCCAGAAATTATTTCAGTGGAAGCTTTACAAGAATAAATTAAAATTCAAATTGCAATCCAATAGATGGTAGAACCGTACCGGCTGTATTATCAATATATCTTAAATTATATCTTTCAGGGTTGGATCCTGTGATGGTTTGTAAGCTTCCATCCGTATTTCTAATAGCAATTAAACTAGGTGGAGTTTCTGTTTGGAAATTATACAAGTTTTGAATGTCTAAGTATACATTAAGAGTAACTTTTTTCCAATACCATTTTTTATCAATTCTAATATCTAAACCATGATTGGATTTTAATCTTAATCCATTTAATTGGTTATAATCAAAAACACCAAATGAATTCACATCCCATATATAAGAATATGAAGAATTAAGTGTATCATATGGCGTATATGGAGATCCCCCTGAAAAACGAAATTTCAACCCTAATTCCCAATCTTTTTTAAATTTAAAACCACCAGTTAAACTAATTATGTGTTTATTGTCCCATGCAGATGGAATGTAAATTTCATTTTTGTCTTTAAATTCACTTCTTACCCAAGTATATGCTAAGATTCCATAGAAATTTTTATTTAATTTTTTTTGAGCTAAAAATTCTATTCCGTATGATCTTCCTTCAGATGTGCTTGTAACAGGTTCACTACCAATAACTCCAAAGTCTCCACCGAGATTAGCCAGAGAAATACTGTCTCTTAATAAAAAAGGATAATTATCATATTTCTTATAAAAACCTTCGATAGTGATTTTACTGAAGTTGCCTGGATTAGTTTCTAATCCAAAAACTAAATGTTTGTTGTTTATATAAGTTATTTCGTTGCTTTTATTTACTAATTCATTGTTGTTATTTTGATAACCCATAACTGTGTATGCAGGTAATTGAAAGTATTGGCCTACATTAAAATTCAAACTGCTTTTCTCATTTAATGCATATGCAAAACTAAGTCTAGGAGATAGTTGCTTGAAAGGATTTCTCATTTCTTTAGAGTAGGAATTCTGATCTGTTCTTATACCAAATGAAGCTATTAATTTATTGTCGAATGCTTTTTTACTAATTTGACCAAATAGACTTGTTTTTATGAAATTTAATTTAGATTCAAAGTTTAAGGTGTCAGATATATTTTGGTATACTATTTTTTGAAATGTTTTGTTCTTGAATGTCACAGATTCAATTCCAGCCCCAATATTTAATTTCCACCCATTTTTTCGGATTGTATTTTCAAACCTAAATTTATTCTCAATTTCTTCAGAAACATAATCTTGTATTAGATTTTCAATAGTCTCATTATTATCTTTGTATTTAACAGATTTATTATTCAGATGATTTCTTGAAAAGATAAAGTTTTGAAAACTGTTGTCTTTAAAATGCGTCCAGTTGGCTCCAATTGCATAATTCCATTGAGTTGTAACTGGAATATATCCTAAAATATAATTGTTTCTTTCAATTACTTCTGGATCTTCTTCGTTATCATTAATTCCTTTGTTAAGTTCAAATTCATCAATTGCACCAAGGCCTACAAATGTTAGTTGATTTTTATCATTAATTTTTGTTTTCGTTTTAAATTGAAAATCGTTGTAAGTTGGTAAAAATGGAAGACCTATTGCACTAAAAAGTAATTGTAAATATGATCTTCTTCCAGAAAAAACAAAAGTTGTCTTTTCATCAATTGGTCCATCTAAAGTAATACCGAAGTCACTAGACCCTACTGTTAAAGTAGATGCGATTCTATCAGGGTTTCCATCAATTTGCTTGAACTCTAATACGGAACTTAATGTATTTCCTCTGTTCGCTGGGAATGCGCCAGAGTATAAATCAACTTCTCTAATGAAATTTACATTTATCATTCCTACTGGACCGCCTGAAGATCCTTGAGTTGCAAAATGATTTATATTAGGAATTTCAATGCCATCTAAATAAAATCTGTTTTCGTTAGGTGCACCTCCTCTAATTATAATGTCATTTCTAAAAGATGCAGTTGATGCAACACCTGGTAATGATGTTATCACTTTAGAAATATCTCTATTTCCACCAGGGTTTCTATAAATTTCAGTTGCACTAATACTCCTCTTGCTAACTGGGCTTTCCTCACTTTTTTGAAATGGAGAAGCTGTTATTTCAACCACATCCAAAGAGGTTGAAGATTCTATTAATTTTATATCAAGTATGGTAGGTTTGTTAGGATTAACTCTTATTTCTGCAAATGTTTTGGACTCATAACCTACAAACGAACAATTAATTGTGTAGAGGCCTGGCTTTAAGTCCTTAAATTCAAAAAAACCATCAAAATCGGTAGCAACACCAGAGCTTAGTTGCTCCACAAAGACGTTTGCAAAAGGAATTTCTTCATTACTAGTTGCATCTTTTACATATCCTTTCAAAACGCCACTTTGAGAATATGAATTATTGAATATTGTAAATAATAATATGGATATTATAAGAATTCGCATTTGTGTAATTTTTTCAAAAATTATTATTATATATAAAATTATTATTTTGTTTATAATTTTGAGGACAATATTAAACAAAAATCCTCTAAACCCTTGTTTTATTAATAATGTTTAAGTAATTTAGCTAAAAATTAAACAAATGCAGACTTACTCTATTGCAGACCTTGAAAAATTATCAGGAATTAAATCACATACCATACGTATTTGGGAAAAACGTTACAATATTGTAAGCCCAGAAAGATCAGATACAAATATCAGAGCTTATAACGATGACCAACTTAAGAAAATATTGAATATTTCTTTCTTAATTAATAATGGTCTTAAGATTAGTAAAATTGCATCTTTATCTTTGGATGAGCTTTCTAGTAAAGTTATTTCCTTAACTTCAAACTCAGCTTCTTTTGAAGCTCAAATTAATGATTTTGTAATTTGTTCACTTCAATTTGATGAGCCACTTTTTAATAGAACTTATAATTCTCTTAGAAAAGATTACAGTTTGTCTTATGTTTATGAGAATGTATTTATACCAACTCTTAGAAGAATTGGTGCTTTATGGTCATCAGGAGAATTATTTCCTGCACAAGAACATTTTTTATCAAATCTTATCAAACAAAAATTCTATCATGCAATTGAGGCTGTAGACTCACCTGTTAAAAAAAATAAAAAAGCTTATTTGTTTTTGCCTCCATGGGAAGACCACGATTTTGCATTATTATATTCTAATATGATTTTAAAAGAAAATGGTTTTGATATTGTAAATGTTGGAAAAACTATCTCATTTGACAGTATATTACAATGTATTGAGAAAATAAAGCCAGATATACTTTTTACTACGTTTATTGTTGGTCAAAAAGTTACTCTTTTACAAAAGTTTTGTGACGATCTTCATAATCATTCTAACACTAAATTATTCTTTGCTGGAAATCCTGATTTACTGAGACTTGTTAATACCCATGGAAAGGTTTTTTACAAGTTAGATGAATTTGATAGATTCTTTAGCAACTCGTCTCTTAATTGAAAAAAATAGCTGTAATAGGTTCCGGATTTGCTGGACTAACTTCAGCAATCGAATTAGCTTCTCTCGGACACCACGTAACTGTATTTGAGAAAAACAGTTTGGTTGGTGGAAGAGCAAGGAAGTTTCAATCTAATGGGTTTACTTTTGATATGGGGCCAAGTTGGTATTGGATGCCTGATGTTTTTGATAAGTTTTTTGCAAGACATGGTATGAAAGTTGAGGATTACTACAAATTATTAAAATTAGATCCAGGTTTTTCAGTTATATATGGAAAAGACAATACTATTAATGTTCCTGCATCTTTTGAAGAACTTGTAGCTCTATTCGAAGATATAGAAAAGGGCAGCGGTATTAAACTTAAAAAGTTTTTAAAAAAAGCTGAAGTAAAATATAAGATTGGAATGGAAAGTTTAGTTTACAAACCTTCACATTCGATTTTTGAATTTATTAATTTAAAAGTTTTAATTGGTGTACTTCATCTAAATGTGTTTTCCAATTTCAGATCTTACGTTAAAAAATATTTTTCGGATAGTAGGTTAACAAGGTTAATGGAATTTCCAGTTCTTTTCCTTGGAGCAACTCCCCAAAATACTCCAGCATTGTATTCATTAATGAATTACTCTGCATTTTTTCAAGGTACATTTTATCCAATGGGTGGTTTTCATGAAATCATATTGGGTCTTTCTAAATTAGCCAAGGAAAAGGGTGTTGTAATAAACTGTAACTCCAACGTAGATAAAATCAATGTTGTTAATCGGAAAGCAAATGAAATTATTGTCAATGGAGAAAAATTATTGTTTGACGGTGTTATCGCAGCTGCAGATTATAACCATGTTGAGCAAAAATTATTAGATAAACAATTTAGAAACTATTCTCCAGAATATTGGGAGAATAGAGAAATGTCCCCTTCAAGTTTATTATTTTATGTCGGGCTAGACAAAAGGCTAAACAATCTACAGCACCACAATTTGTTTTTTGATGCAGACTTTGATCAGCATGCTAAAGAAATATATGACAATCCAAAATGGCCGAAAAATCCACTTTTTTATTTATCTTGTCCATCAATTACTGATCCATCCTTAGCTCCTAAAGGAAATGAGAATTTAATGTTTTTAATTCCTTTAGCCCCAGGTTTGGAAGACACTAATGAAATGAGAGAAAAGTATTTTAATATTGTATTAAAAAGACTGAAAGATTTAACGGGGAATGACATTGAAAAAAATATAATATTTAAAAAATCCTATTGTGTTAATGATTTTGAAAAAGATTATAATTCCTTTAAAGGAAATGCATACGGATTAGCAAATACTTTAAGACAAACTGCTGTTCTTAAGCCAAGAATGAGAAATAAAAAAATTAAAAATCTTTATTATACTGGTCAACTCACTGTCCCAGGACCCGGTGTTCCACCAAGTATCATCTCAGGCCAAATTGCAGCTATAGAAATTGATAAATATTTAAATAAATTATAATGATAGAGTTGTATCATAAAATATCCGTAGACGCTAGCAAAAATATAACCCAGCTTTACAGCACTAGTTTTTCAATGGGAATTAAATTATTAGACAAAACTATTCACGATGCTATTTTCTCCATTTATGGTTTTGTTCGTTTAGCAGATGAAATTGTTGACACCTTTCCACGATTATCCTAAATCTGAAATGCTCCAAGAATTTAAAGATGAAACTTACAAAGCTTTGGATAGAAAAATAAGTGTTAATCCAATTCTTCATGCTTTTCAAATGGTAGTTAATAAATACTCCATTGATAGAGATTTAATTGATAAGTTTCTTCTAAGTATGGAGCAAGATTTGAATGACATTCAATATTCTAGTGCTGGTTATAAAGAATACATTGTTGGTTCTGCAGAAGTTGTAGGTCTAATGTGTTTAAAAGTTTTTGTAAATGGCGATAACGATTTATACTTTAAACTTGAAGAACCTGCGCGTAGGTTGGGAGCGGCATTTCAGAAAATCAACTTCCTAAGAGATGTTAAAGCAGATTATCAGGAACTTGGTAGAACATATTTTCCAGGAGTTGATTTGGAGAAATTTACACCTGATGAAAAACTCAAAATAGAAGAAGATATTCAAGATGATTTTGAATGTGCTCTCGAAGGAATTATTAAGTTGCCGTCCTCTTCAAGACTAGGAGTTTATGTAGCTTACAGATATTATTTTTCTTTATTTAAAAAAATAAAAAAGGTTTCATCGGACAGATTAATGGAAGAAAGAATAAGAGTTCCCAACACCAAAAAACTTTTTATCACCTTTGAATCTATGTTCCAAAATCAGTTCAATTGGATATAATAAATTTTTCTGTTTTTATACTTACTTTTTTTGCCATGGAATTTGTTGCTTGGTTTACTCATCGTTATATTATGCATGGCTCTATTATGGTACTTTCATAGAGACCACCATGCTAGAGACAATAAAGGTTTTTTTGAAAAAAATGATTTCTTCTTTTTGATTTTCGCATTACCAGGCTCTATTTTAATTATGTATGGTATTGAACTAGGATTAGAATTTATTCCTTTTTGGATTGGTATGGGAATTACGTTTTATGGAATGGCTTATTTTTTTGTTCACGATTTATTTATTCACCAAAGAGTAAAAGTTCTTAAGAAAACTAAAAATAGATATTTGTTGGGTATAAGAAGGGGGCACAAAGCGCATCATAAAAAACTATCTAAAAAAGATGGTATATGTTTTGGTATGCTTTTGGTTCCTTTAAAATACTTCAGGCAATTTAAATAGCTTTATGCAAAAATATTTGTACCTAACAATAATTTTTTGTTCGGTTTTAGGCCCTTTGATTATTTTCTTCCAATTTTCCTTTATCTACATATGACTCAATCATCATATATTATCCTAGGAGCTGGAGCATCAGGTTTATTGCTTGCTTACCGTATGTCGCTAGATAGTTATTTTGATAACAAATCCATTTTAATTATAGATCAAGTAAAAGATAAAGGAAACGACAAAACTTGGTGTTATTGGGAAGAAGGAGACGGAGAGTGGGATGAATTTTTAACTAAAAAGTGGCCTAAGGTTTTATTTGGAAGTGAAGATTTCACTGAAACACTTGATATTTCGCCATACAGTTATAAAATGATTAGAAGCGAAAAGTTTTATCATAAACTTTGGAGAAGTATAGAGCTAAAATCCAATATTACCTTTGTTGAAGACAGCGTTAAAACATACGAAGAAATAGATAATAGAGTAAAAGTTGTTACAAATAAATCAACTTATTTTGGATTGAAACTTCTAAATAGTATTCCAGATAAAACAGTGTACGAAACGCAACAAAAATATCCTGTCTTACAACAGCATTTTGTGGGCTGGTTTGTAAAAACAAAAACAGACTGTTTTGATGATTCAATTGCTACTTTTATGGATTTTAATATCCCTCAGAATGGAAATACCCGCTTTATGTATGTGTTGCCAATCGATAAAAATATAGCGCTATTTGAATACACTTTATTTTCAAAAGACTTATTAGAACATTCTGAATACGAAGAAGCAATTAAGGATTATTTAAAAGAAAAAAAGATTACGGACTATGAGATTTTAGAAAAAGAAAATGGAGCTATACCCATGACCTCTTTTAAATTTGAAGAATTAAACTCAAATAGCATACTTAATATCGGAACTGCTGGGGGATGGACTAAAGCAAGCACAGGTTATACTTTTTATAATACTTCAAAAAAGACAAAAGACTTGGTTTCTTTCTTTAAAGAAAGAAGATGATTTATCAGTGTTTAATAAAAGAACAAAATATTGGTTTTACGATTTGCTTCTTTTAGATGTACTTGCCAACAACAACGAAAAAGGATCTTCATTGTTTGCTTCTATTTTTAAAAAAGTAAACGTCAAAACAATCTTAAAGTTTTTGGGCGAGGAATCCAACTTAAGAGAAGACCTAAAAATTATTACATCAGTATCTCCTAAGCCTTTTATTCTGTCAATAGTTAAGCGTTTTTTAAGAATTAAATGATAATAAAGTTCACCTTAATTTTTTTGTATCCTTTAAGAAGGTGATTCTATGGTTTTTTATGTTATTACTTGTGTGATTAGTTACCAAAAATCATTCGACATAGAAAATTAATTTAATTAGTATTTAAATTTTCTTTAAAAATTCAAAAGAGAATAATTTAATTTCTTCTCTGCATTTTTCAAATGCTTTTTTTATTTCTAATTCACTCCCTATGACTTTGGATGGGTCCGAGAAATTTTGATGTGTGAGTTTAGCTTTCTTTAAATAGGCTGGGCAACTTTCATTTGCATGGTCACAAACTGTTATTACATGAGAAATATATGTACGATAGTATTCACCTATGGTGTTTGAAGTATGGTTGCTAATGTCAATTCCATCTATAGCCATTATTTCTATGGCTTTTTTATTTATTCCTTCTGCCCTTATACCAGCACTATAAACTTTGGTATTTATCTTTAATTGTTTGCTAAAATATTTTAAATAGCCTTCTGCCATTTGGCTTCTACAACTGTTTCCTGTGCATATGACAAGAATATTTAAATTTTCCATTCTAATATTTAAAACTTTAAGTTACTATCTTTAATTTAGATTTTTATAAATGAAATGAAAATTAATACACCATTTAAATTTACCATTTTTTGTTCATTACTAGTTTCTGTATTTTCAGTTCTTGCAGTATCTATCTACAACTTCTACTTTCATGACGTGAGTTTGAGTGTTTCTGATTGTTTATTATGTTTTTATTTTTTTTCATTATTATAGCTACTGTAACTTTTCTTTTATTAGAAATTTTTATAAATAGAAAAATCAGATTGCTATTTCAACTAGTTCAAAACTACAAGATTTCAAGTACTGATTTTAAATTTAATATGAATGAAGATATATTATCTAAAAGTGAGGTTGAGATTTTAAAACTTGCTAAAAGAAATAGCTCAGAATTGGTAAAACTTAAGTCTGAAGAAAAGTTTAGAAGGGAATTTATTGGTAACCTTGCTCACGAGTTAAAGACTCCAATATTTAGTATTCAGGGATATATTTTAACACTTTTAGAAGGGGGGTTAGAAGATCCATCTATCAACAAAAGATTTTTACAAAGAGCTCTAAAGGGCGCAGAAAGAATGAATAAAATAATAATTGATTTAGATATGATATCAAGATTTGAATCTGATAGAATCAATATGGAAATCGAGAACAATAATATTGTAGAAATATGTCAAGATATTTTTGAAAGTTTGGAGTTGAAGGCCAAAGAAAACAAGATAACTTTAAGGTTTGCAGAGAACTATTCGAACGAAATTTTAGTAAGTTGTGATAAGGACAAAATCGGTCAAGTTATGCAAAATTTAGTAATAAATGCCATTAAGTACTCAGACCCTGATACAGAACTAGTAGTTCGGTTTACAGATATTGAAAGAAATATATTGATTGAAATTGAGGACAATGGTCCAGGAATTGCCGAAAAACATATTAGTCGTCTTTTTGAACGCTTTTATAGAGTCGACAAAAGTAGAGCAAGAAATGAAGGAGGTACAGGGTTGGGACTTTCAATCGTTAAACATATAATTGAAGCACATGGTCATACTGTTCAAGTAAGGAGTACAGAAGGTAAAGGTTCAAATTTTTTCTTTACCTTAACGAAAATTTAAATTTTAATATTATGAGAAATATTTATAAAACTTTTTCACTGGTTATTATTTTAATATCAGTTTTTTCAAGTTGTAGTAAAAAAGGTTGTACTGATCCTATGAGCTTAGCTTACGATGTTGAAGCATCTAAAGATGATGGAAGTTGTACTTATCCAGAAGTTGCAAAGAAGACATTGGTTTTTAAGTCTACTGGGACATGGTGTGCATACTGTGGGGATTGGGGAAAAGATTTTTCAGATGACGTAACTAGTGATTATTCATCAAATGCTCAAATTATAGAACTTCATAGCAACGATAACTTCTCAGTAGATGTAGGTTATTTAATGCAGTCTCACTTAGATGGAGCTAATGGTAGTGTTGGTGTTCCTCATTTTTATGTAGGTACTGCTGGTGTTGATAATAGTTATAGTTTATTAAGCGCTGCAATTGATTCAGATGTTGCTCTTACTCCGGAAGTAAATCTAGCAGTTAATTATACCATCAATTCAGACTCAAGTAAAATGAATATAAATATCCACTCTAAATTAGCAGACGGGTTTTCAGGTGATGATTGTTATTTAGCAGCTTATGTTGTTGAAGATGGCCAGGTTTTTGAGCAGAATATTTTAGGGAATTATGATCCCAATTATGTGCACAATAATATACTAAGAACTGAAGCTAGTGGCAGTGGTTCTGCATTTGGTGTTCCAATTGTATTTAGTTCAACTGGTGATAATATTAAATCCTACAATGATGTGCTTTTAGCACCTTCTACTTTATGGAATTACAGTAATTTATATGTTGTAGCTGTTGTTTGGCAACAAGATGGTGCAGACTATAGATTTGTAAATCTTGTTAGATAACAAGTTGTTATAAATTTACTTTATCAAAAGCTACTTTAAGTAGCTTTTTTTTTGTTTCAGATTTTGATTGAATAAAATTAAAATTTGCTTTTTTAAGGTCGATTCTTCCTTGTTTTTGGTAGTAAATTGAATGGGTTTTTTGGTGGTGTTTTGCTAAATATTCTTGCTCTGTTTGACCTGGTGTAGGTATGAAAAGTACTTTTTTTTGTAAAATATAAAGATCCATTATGCTGCTGTATCCAGATCTGCATATCACAAGCTCGGATTTGGTTAGTAATTCTTTAAAAGCAGTTGTTTCTAAATGTGGGTAGAAAGAAATCTTCTCAGATGATGTTTCTTTCGTGCTTGTTAGGCCATTTATTATTGCACAATGCTGGTTAGTTTCACGAAAGCAATTTTGAATTTCATCTTCCAATAGGCTTCTTTGTGGTTCTAGTCCAGAAATAATCGCTAAATATTTGAATTTATACTTCTTTGCTTTACTTACAGTTTTTTTAAACCTAGTTAGTGGACCAATAAAGGTTTTTTCCAAACCAGATTGAGATAGTTCGCCGGATAGCATTGAGTTTTCAAAATCTGGAACCCAACAATGGTCAAAATTTTGGATAAATAGTCTATTTATTTGGTTAACTATCTTAATTAAAAGTAAAGGACCTTTTATTTTAAGTTGGTGGGTTATATATATGTTCAATGTTTTACTGCTTCTAAAACCAAATCTGTTATCTGAAATAATTATGTCTGCTTTTTCCTCAAAACTGATTTCCTCCGCTATCTTTCTCTCACTATATATCGTTTTTATAAATTTTGGAATTTGTTTTATTAACGCCCATTTTTGGCTTCTATTTTTACTGTAATAAGGCTTATAGCCTTGAATTTCAATATGTTTAATTTCTGGAAATTCTTTTTTATAAATATTATTTGATATTTTATTTCCACAAGTAATTACTTCGTGACCTCTTTCATGGAGTAACTCTATAAGCGGAATAGTTCTAGATATATGACCTAAGCCCCAGTCTAGTGGGGCAATCAATATTTTTTTTTTCGTCTTCAGGATTTAAATTGAATATTGTGATCGTTAATAAATTCCTTAATATCCTTTAATCCTATTTTTTTGGTTGATGAAGTAGTGAAGTTTACTGGAAAGGATTCCCATTCTTTTAACAAGAAATTTTTATATTCATTAGTGTTTTCTTTAATTTCAATTTTCTTAAGTTTGTCAGCTTTCGTAAAGCATATGACAAATGGTATTTTTTTTACTGAACAATACTCCATGAATTCAAGATCAATTTTTTGAGGTGGCACTCTAAGATCAATTAACATAAATAGACAGATTAAGTTTTCTCTGTTTTCTAAATATTTAAGGGTAAAGCTTTGAAACTCTTCTCTTATTTTTTTTGAAATTTTAGCATATCCATAACCTGGTAAATCTGCTAGATAGAAATTGTTATTTATTAAGAAATGGTTGATTAATTGAGTTTTACCTGGCTTCCCCGATATTTTTGCTAGTTTTTTACTATTGGTAAGTGCATTTATTAAAGATGATTTTCCAACATTGGATCTTCCAATAAAAGCGTATTCTGGGAGATTTGGCTTTGGACATTTTTTCCAGTCAGAATTACTACACAGGAAATCTGATTTGTTAATTTCCATAATTGTTATTTTACTTTTTTGTAGGTGTTTACGTGTCTGTCTTTTTTTTCTGGGTAAATGTCATCAATAGATATTAGAATTCCTGTTTCTTCCACTTCTCCAAATTTTGAATTCATTGCTGTTCCAAATGTTTTCATAGAAGATGAAAGATTCATATATGCAGCAATTAAAGGGGGCATAGAGCAGTTAAATTCTTTAAGGTTTTTTGTCAATATCTTATAGGACTCTTTGTAATCTAGTTCTTTTATTTGGTCAATAAAATACCTTATGTCATGGTGTAACTCTAAAGGTGTTTTTGCAGAAATCCATTGATCTTTATCTTTGAAAAAGTGGCTCATAAAACCTAGTATTAAATCTCTTCCTTTTTTATTAAAGTCTAAATACATGGTTACTTTGCCAAAAAAATATTTTATTTCCGGGTTGATCTACCACTAAAGCGCCCAGTCCATCCCATAAGTTGTCAAGAGAAAATATAGCTTTTCTATTCCCCGAGCTAGGCTGGTATTCAGGCTGAACAAATGATCTGCCTAATTCAATTGTTAATCCTAATGTTTTGGAGTAGAAATCACTGCTAAAATCAAATAAATTATTGGTAGCTGTATTGTTGTACTTTGAAGAATTAATAACATCATTTCCTAGCATAAACCTGTATCCTCCTATGACTTTTTTTTCTTCGGGATCCCAAACTATAAGTTGTTTGTAAAACGCTTCTTCTCTAGTGTCAAATTCATCTAAATCATACGATTTTCCTGTTCCCCCACCAGCATTTCTAAAACTAAGTTCTCTAAGTCTGCCGATTTCCATAGTCGTGTTGGGGTGGCTGTGGAAATCTACTATGTATATATCATGGTTACAATAATTGGTTTTTCTTACAAAAGTGTCTTTGTTTATTTCTTTTTCAAGAATAGAAGTTGATATAGGATTAATAATTTTTTTCATTTTTTATTGATTCTATAAATTCAAAATTAATATTATTTTGTATTTTATATACATGATTTTTAATTGCTTGGGCCCATTCTGAATCATTTTTTTTGTTATCCGAGAATCTTCGGCTCTATGAGTTTGCCCATGGTTATTTCAATTGTATTTCCTTTTTGTCTGAACATTTCATCCACAAGAAAAAACATTTCAAGATTTATTTTTATGCCAATTAAGCTTCTCCATTTAGCAATTTTATAAAACCTATTTGAGTTTTGACCACTAATATAAACTGGATAAATTGGTTTGTTGTGTTTTTTGGCTTTTGTTACAAATGTTTTTCTCCATTCTAAGTCTTTTACAATTCCATTTTTTTTTCTTGAAACTAGTCCTGATGGGAAAATCACAATGCAATTATCAGACTCAAATAACTCATCAAGTCTTATTATGTTTTCTCTTGAGTTCAAACCATGCTTATTTATGGGTATAAAGTAGGGCTTAAAAGGTTCAATTTCCGATAGAATATCATTTACTAAAAACTTAATGTCTTTCCTGTATTTTCCTATTTCATTAATAAGCGCTAGTCCATCTAGACCTCCAAGTGGGTGGTTGGCCACTATAATAACTCCTTTTTCCCTTGGAATTTCCTCTAGCCCATAATTGCTCGACCTTACTTGGAGTTCTCTTAAGCCACCACTTATAAAATCAAGTTTTTCTTTTCCAGATAAATTGTTTCAGAATATTGTTCAGATCACTCTCGTGGAGTAGGGATTTGAATTTCCTTATCAAAAACCTCGGTATAAGCTTAAAAAATCTAGGGCTTTTTTTCTCAATTACTTTTCCTATGTCCACATTTTTTTGAACGTCCATTCGATCAAATATTATTTCATTTTAAAGGTAGCAAATTGTTGATGGAATAATTTTATAAAAAATAACACCCACATTTTACCACTTATATTTATAACGCTTTCAACAGGTTAAAATTCAATTATATTGAAACATATTTTGTAATTAATCGTAAAAAGTTATCCACAAAGTTGTATTAGTGGGAAAAAGTGGGTAAATTATTATTAGATTTACATTTAAAATTTGAGTCAATTGTCAGGATTTATAGGGGAATATTATTGTAAGCTAGATGTTAAAGGGAGAATGTTGATTCCTTCTGACGTTAGAAAACAATTATCTCCTGTGGATCAAGAACAGTTTGTTGTTTCAAGAGGAGTTGATGACTGCCTTTCTATGTACACCTCTTCGGAGTGGATGGTGGTTATGAGCAAATTGAGAAAGCTCAATAGGTTTAAATCTAAGGATAGGAAATTTGCCCGTATGTTTCAAAAAGGTGCTACCAAAATTACTGTAGATAGTAACGGTAGACTGCTGCTTCCTAAGGGTTTACTTGGTTGGGCTGGGATTAAAAAAGAACTAGTTATTGTTGCAAATGTTGATTTGTGGGAATTATGGGATAAAAAAACCTATGAATCCATGATGAAAGATGACTGGGATGGTTTTGATCAATTGGCTCACGAAGTTATGGGGGAGTCTGCGGATGAAAGTTGATCAATATCATATACCAGTTCTTTTAAACGAAGCCACTCAGGCTTTAATTTCTGACCCTTCTGGTTTTTATGTAGATGTTACATTTGGTGGAGGAGGTCATTCTAGAGCAATTCTTGATCAAATTGATAATGGTAAGCTCTTGGCTTTTGACCAAGATGCTGACGCCTCTGTAAATCATATAACAGATGATAGATCTTTCATTGGTTAGACAAAACTTTAGAAATATTCAAAACGTATTGGAGGCTTTTGGCCATGGTGTTCCGGTTGGCATCTTAGCAGATTTAGGAGTCTCTTCATATCAGTTCGATAATCCACAAAGAGGTTTCTCTTTTCGGTTTGACGAAAGATTAGATATGAGAATGAATAAAGATGCTGCACTTGATGCTTGCGATCTGCTAAATACTTATGATAAAGGCCAGCTTGAAAATATTTTCTCTCAGTTCGGTGACTCTAACATCAGTCGAGTCTAAAAGGCTTTCTTCAAATATCATAGAGACAAGAACTAAAAACAAATTAACTACCACTCAAGATTTGGTTTCATGTATTGAGTTTTTAGTGCCTCAAAAAGTGAAAAATCAATTTTTGGCAAGAGTTTTTCAGTCCATAAGGATTGAAGTTAATCAGGAGTTAAACGCTTTGGTTGAGTTTTTGAACCAGTTGCCAAAAATTTTAAAAAATGAAGGAGTCGTTTCAATCATTACTTACCATTCCTTGGAAGATAGACTCGTTAAAAACTTCTTCAAAACAGGCAATTGTAAAGGGGATTTAGAAAAAGATTTTTTTGGAAATATTTCTAAGCCGTTTGATTTGGTAAACAAAAAACCAATTGTTCCCAATGACGCTGAAATAAAATTAAATCCAAGAGCTAGAAGTGCAAAATTAAGAAGTGCAAAAAAAAGAAAATGACAGTTTTTAAAGAAATATTTTCTGGAGATCTTTTCAAAAAAGGAATGGTGATTAACAATACTCCTTTTTTGGTTTATGTAACTTTTTTAATGGTTCTCTATGTTGCTTATGGATACCATGTAGATAGTGTTGTCTTAGAGATTTCTAAAAAAAGTAAGACTGGTGAAAAGTTATACTCAGAGTTGCAATCTGCCTTGGAGCTATATGATAAGGGAAGTCTACAAAGTAAGGTAGTAAGGGAGACTGAGAAATGGGGCTTATATGAGTCAGTAGATCCACCGCTAATTATTCACATAGTAAGAATTCTGACAAATGAAAAATAAAGAATCCTTAATTAGACTTTATTCAGTTTATTTTCTTGTCCTTTTCATGGGGCTTGGGAATAGTTGTTCAAATATTTTATCTGCAAATATTTAAAGGTGAACAGTTAAAATCTGATGCTAATAAGCAAATTTTTATTTCTAAGAAGGTTTTAGCTCCAAGAGGAAATATTTACGCTTCTAATGAGCAAAAGACATCCCTTGCCCTGTCTGTTCCAAGATATAAGGTGTTCGTTGACTTGGTGACTATCCGTGAGCAAGATTTTATTGAAAACATTTCCGACCTGTCAGATTCCTTAAGTGTTCTTTTAGCTAGAAAAACATCTAATGAATGGAAGACCGATTTAGAAAACCAAAGGCTTGATAGTAACCGATACTTTTTTATTGCAAGAGGTTTAAGAAATGATCAAATAGAGCGGCTAAGAAAGTTCCCCATCTTTAATCTAGGTAAATATAGTGGGGGGTGTATTATTTTAAAATCTAACCAAAGAGTAAAGCCCTACGGTATGCTTGCTAATAGAACGGTGGGTTATGCTGTAGAAAATGATGGAAAAAAATCAATTTTAGTTGGTATTGAAGGTGCATTCAATGAGTACTTGAAAGGTCAGAACGGTCAGATGCTGATGGAGAAAATTAGGGGAAATGAATGGAAGCCAGTGGATGACGAACTATCTATTGAACCTATCCCAGGAAGTGATGTTTATACTTCCATTGATGTAAATATTCAGGATGTTGCAGAATCTGCATTATTAAAACAACTAAGAGAACAAAAGGCTCAGAAAGGATGTGCGGTTTTGATGGAGGTTAAAACAGGGTTTGTTAAGGCTATCGCTAACCTTTCATTTGACCCTAAGACTGAAACTTATTTTGAAGCTCAAAACCATGCAGTAGGCTTAGCTTCTGAGCCAGGTTCAACATTTAAACTTGCTTCACTTTTAGTTGCTTTAGAACAGGGCAAGGTCGAAATAACCGATTCTGTAGACATGACAGGCAGGTATGAATTCTACGATAATTACCTTACTGACGGAGGGAAAATTTATGGAAGAAATACGATCCAAGATGCATTTGAAAAATCATCTAATGTTATAAGTCAAATAATTTATGATAATTATAAAAAAGAACCTCAGGAATTTATTGATGGATTAAAAGAAATTGGAATTCATCAAAAACTTGGTTTGTCAATACTAGGGGAAGGAGTGCCGCTAATAAAAGAATCTTCAGATCCAACTTTTACTGGAATTACTCTTCCTTGGATGTCTATTGGTTATGAACTTAAAATGACTCCTCTTCAGACATTGGCTTTGTATAATGCAGTAGCAAATGAAGGAACCTTACTTCAACCACAGTTTGTTAAATGTATTAAGAAAGGGAGTGAGATACAGAAAGAATATAAGCCGAGAATTTTAAACGCATCTATTTGTTCTAAATCTACACTTAGGGATTTAAAGTTGATGCTTGAAGGAGTTGTTGAAAGAGGTACTGCAAAAAACATAAAAGCTAGGGGATTTTCAATTGCAGGAAAAACAGGCACCTCAAAAATTGCCCAAGGCTCTAAAGGATATGGAAATAAATACCAAGCTTCTTTTTGTGGGTATTTTCCATCTAAAGATCCGGTTTATAGTTGTATTGTGGTTGTTCAAGGCCCAACTAAAAATATTTTTGGCTCTGTAGTTTCTGGAACTGTCTTTAAGGAGATTGCAGATAAGGTGTATGCACAAGAATTTCAAAAAGAAAACATTGTTTTAAAAGATACTCTTAACCGATATCCTTATTCAAGAAGTGGCGACAAGAAGTCTTTTTTAGTTGCTTCTGAAAATATGAGAATACCTGTTGAAGATTTAACTAATAAATCTAACATTGGATATCTACAAGGACTGGAAAAGATGCCATTAAAATAATTCATAAAAAGACGCAAAAAGGATTGGTTCCGAATGTAGTTGGTATGGGATTGATAGATGCTACCTATATGTTGGAAAAGTTTGGATTGTTTGTGCAGCCTGTTGGATCTGGAATAGTAAGAGAACAATCTATTAAAGCTGGTTTAAGAATCAATAAAGGTCAAAAAATCATTTTACAATTAGGATGAAATTACTAAAGGATATTATATATGGAATTAGAATAATTGAGATAAAAGGCAATACTAATATTGCTGTAGAAAATATAGCATTTGACTCAAGAGAAATTAACAATCTTTCTTTGTTTATAGCTGTAAAAGGAGTCTCTCAAGATGGTCATAATTTTATTTCTCAAGCTCAAAATAGTGGTGCATGCGCTATAATTTGTGAGAGTCTTCCTGAAATTTTAAATGACGATATTACTTATATCAAAGTTTTGGATAGTTCAAAGTCTTTAGGAATTATAGCTTCAAATTTTTTCGACAATCCCTCTGAAAAATTAAAACTAGTTGGAATAACAGGCACCAACGGTAAGACTACTTGTGCAACATTACTATATGACTTGTATAGGTTGATGGGGTATAAAACTGGTCTTATTTCAACTGTAAATATTAAAATTCTTCACAAAACAATTCCTTCTACTCATACAACTCCAAACGCAATTAGAATCAACGAATTACTGAGTCAAATGGTTAAAGAAGGTTGTTCCCATGTCTTTATGGAGGTAAGTTCCCATGCCTTAGACCAAAATAGAGTCTCTGGGTTGTCTTTTGATATCGGTGTTTATACCAATATTTCAAGAGACCACATGGATTATCATCCTACTATAAATGACTATATAGGTGCAAAGAAAAAGTTATTTAAATCTCTTAAAAATGATGCTGTAGCAATTGTAAACCTTGACGACCCTTATGGAGAAGAAATGGTTGGAGATATAATCGCCAAGCCACTTTCTTATGGATCTCAAAGGAGATTTTGATTTTAAAGGGAAAATTGTTGAAAATAATATAAGCGGACTTTCTGTAGAAATTGACGGATTTGAAATGACCTCTAGATTGATAGGAGAATTCAATGCTTACAATCTTTTGGTTGTTTTTGCAGTAGCTAAATCTCTTGGTGAAGAAGCTCTTACTGTTCTGACAATTATAAGTAATCTAAAAGCACCAGATGGAAGATTTGAGTACATAGTTTCTTCCACAAATATTACAGCAGTAATTGACTATGCTCATACTCCAGATGCTCTTGAAAATGTTTTGAAGACATTGGTTAGTCTAAAAAGCGATAAAGAAAAGATATTCACTGTATTTGGTTGTGGGGGAGACAGAGATAAGGGCAAGCGTCCATTAATGGGTGAAATTTCATCAGTTTATAGCGATAGGGTGATAGTAACTTCTGATAATCCTAGAAGCGAAAAGCCAAGTGAAATTATTAAGGAAATTATTTCTGGAATTCCAAAGTCTAAATCCTCAAAAGTATTAACAGTACAAGAAAGAAAACAAGCAATTAAAGTTGCTTGTGAATTAGCAGAAAGTGGAGATGTGATTTTAATTGCCGGTAAAGGCCATGAAAAGTATCAAATCATTGGAGATGAGAAATTACATTTTGATGATTTAGAAACTACTATAGAAATTTTCAAACAAATACAACAATAATGCTTTATCATTTTTTTAATTATATAAATCAAAATTTTGACTTTCCTGGTTCAGGATTGTTCCAATTTATCTCTTTTAGAGCCGGGATGGCTGTAATTACTTCACTTGTTATCACACTTGTTTTTGGAGGAAGGCTAATTAAATTCTTACAGAGAAAACAAGTTGGGGAGTCTATTAGAGATTTGGGTTTAGAAGGTCAAATGGTGAAGGCAGGAACACCTACAATGGGTGGAGTTATCATTTTAGCTGGTATCATAGTACCAACCATACTTTTCGCCAAGTTAGATAACATTTATATTCAATTAATGCTTGTTGCAACTGTCTGGTTAGGATTGATTGGTTTTCTAGACGATTACATTAAAGTATTTAAAAAAAATAAAAAAGGATTAGCTGGAAAGTTTAAAGTAATTGGACAAATTGGAGTTGGAATAATTGTAGGAGCTTCTATGTATTGGAGCGATTCTGTGACAATTAAATCCAAAACTTATTACAACACAGAAATTCTAGCCGAGCAGCAAGAGAGTTCGCAAGAAACTAAAAGTTATTTCTGGGAAGAGACAAAATCACTTAAAACTACAATTCCATTTGTTAAAAATAATGAGTTTGATTATTCGTGGCTAATTAGCTGGATAAGCCCTGAGTTGTCCAAATATTCGTGGCTAGTATTTATCCCTATTATCGTAATTATTGTTATTTCAGTATCCAATGGCGCTAATTTAACTGATGGACTTGATGGTCTTGCAACTGGAACTAGTGCAATTATTGGTATAACATTAGCCATCTTTGCTTACCTCTCAGGTAATTTAGTTTTTTCTGATTATTTAAATATTCTCTATATCCCAAATTCATCTGAGCTTGTGATTTTTATTAGCTCATTTGTAGGAGCCTGCATCGGGTTTTTGTGGTACAATTCATTTCCTGCAAAAGTTTTCATGGGCGATACAGGAAGTTTGGCTTTGGGTGGTATAATTGCCGTTTTCGCTATAGCCATTAGGAAGGAATTATTAATTCCAGTTTTCTGCGGAGTTTTTCTTATAGAAAATTTAAGTGTTGTTCTCCAAGTTTCTTATTTCAAATACACCAAAAGAAAATTTGGAGAGGGTAGAAGAATCTTTTTAATGTCTCCAATTCACCATCATTACCAAAAGAAAGGAATTCACGAGGCAAAAATAGTCTCAAGGTTTTGGATTCTTGGTATTCTACTGGCAGTTCTTTCCATTGTAACTCTAAAACTTAGATGATAAAAAACTTTCAAAATATTGTGGTTTTAGGTGCTGGAAAAAGTGGTATTGGCGCAGCGGTACTAGCTAAGAAAAATAATTTAAATGTTCTGCTCTGTGACGATGCAAATATATCCAAGGAATCTACCAATACTTTAAGAGAATTTGGAGTTGAATATTACCAAGTGGATTATATGCCATTTATTTCCTCTGTTCAAGATGTTTTGGTTGTTAGCCCTGGAATCGATAATGACCATCAATTAGTAAAATATTTTATAAAAAGTTCCAAACCCATTATAAGTGAAATTGAATTTGCAAGCTATTTCTGCAATGCAAAAAAAATATGTATTACTGGAACTAATGGAAAGACCACTACCACTTTAATGGTTACTTACCTTTTAGAGAATGCAGGATACAATGTAAAAGCGGTTGGGAATATTGGTCAAAGTTATGCCATGTCAGTAGCTTTAGAAAATGTGGACTACTATGTTATTGAACTCAGTAGTTTTCAATTAGATAGAATGTACGATTTCAAATCTGACATTTCAATAATTCTAAATATTTCCCCAGATCATTTGGATAGATATCAACAAGATTTCACAAAATATTCGAAAAGTAAATTTAGGATTTGTCAAAACATGTCCAAAAGTGATTGTCTAATTTATAACCACGACGATAAAGTAATATCAGAATGGATTATGTCTCAAGACGAAGTCTCTTACGAATTAGCTCCAGTTTCCATAAATGAGAAATTACTCAAAGGATCTTGGTTAGAAAAAGAACAAATAAAAATCAGTATAAACAATAAAAAACAAACAATTATGTCCATTCATCAATTGGCCCAACAAGGCAAGCACAATTTATTTAATTCTATGGCTGCGGGAGTTGCAGCAAGAGTATTAGATATTAGAAAAGAAATTATCCGAGACAGTCTAGCGGATTTTCAAAATGTAGAACATAGATTGGAGGATGTTGCCAAAATCCATGGAATTAATTTTATAAATGATTCAAAGGCGACAAATGTCAATTCAACATGGTATGCTTTAGAAAGCATGCAGCAACCAACTATTTGGATTGTTGGAGGAATAGATAAAGGAAATGATTACTCCATATTAGAGGGACTTGTAAAACAAAAGGTTTTAGGAATTGTTTGCTTAGGAAAAGATAATTCTAAGATTAAAGAGGCTTTTGGTTCCATAGTGGATTCTTTTTATGAAGCTGAATCAGCGGATCAAGCAGTACAAATTAGTTATAGAATTGCTAAAAAAGGATTTAATGTTTTGCTTTCTCCTGCTTGTTCTAGTTTCGATTTATTTAAGAGTTATGAAGATAGAGGTCATCAATTTAAAAATGCAGTAAGAACATTATAATTTTTGTAGATGAATATACTAAAGCAGAAATCTATAAGAAAACAGCTCCTTAATAAAAGAAAAGAATCTTTGAATTCTTTCTCTTCTATCAGAGCACACACTTGAATTTTTTTCAGAAAAGCTAGATAAAATATGGATTAATGATTCCAAATCAACAGATAGTGGAGCTACAGCATATTCTTTGTCAAATATAGATGGACCAATTATTTGGATAGTTGGTCAAAACCAATCTCCAAGAGATTTGGACATTCTCGAGGATTTAGTTTTGTCAAAAGTAACGGAGATAATCTATTATGGAAAACATGAAACCAATATAAAATATCTATTTGGCTCTAAAATTAAGTATTCTCAATTGTCAACCATTAAGGAGTCGGTGAATATGGCTTTAAATAATCCTACTAAAAATACAAGTATTCTTTTCTCTCCCGCTTGCTCAAGTTATATTACTCATGAAAACTACCAGTTAAGAGGAGATTATTTTAAAAATTTAATTGATAGTTTAGATTAATGCAACAGCTAATTGAGAAATACCTAAAGGGTGATAAAGTAATTTGGACAATCATAATATTGCTTTCATTGTACTCAATAGTTATGGCTTACAGCTCAAGTTCTAATTTAGCATTTAGAATTTCAGGTGGAAATGTTGCTCCTTATGTTATTAAGCACACTTTAATTATAATAATTGGAATTATTCTGATTATTTATTTACAGTTTTTTCCATACAAGTATTTTTCACGATTATCCCAAATAGGAATTTTTGTTTCTATTGTTTTATTGTTTGTTACACTTTTATTTGGAGTCAGTAAAGGAAATGCTTCAAGATGGATAATGGGTTTTCAACCTTCAGACTTTGCGAAGCTAGTTCTTATAATCTATGTCTCACGTATGCTTACCAATAAGAAGGATGAGATTAAGGATTTTAAAAAAGGTTTAATACCTATTTTATGGCCTGTAGCTCTAATTTGTGGCTTAATTCTCCCAGCTGATTTTTCTACTGCAGCGATGTTATTTACCGTTTGTTTTACAATGATGTTTATAGGAGGTGCTAAAATAAAGCATTTAGGATCTATTATAGGAACTGCTTTTCTAGGTTTTGCTTTTTTAATTCTTGTCAATATCGCAGTTCCTGGTTTTTTACCTAGGGTGGATACCTGGGAAAAAAGAATGATGAGCTTTGGAAGTGGTGAGAAACAAGAAAATTACCAAGCTGAAATGGCAAAACGAGCGGTCGCAAATGGATTTTTATTTGGAAAAGGTCCGGGGAAAGGACATGTTAAAAATGATTTGTATTCTGCTCAATCAGATTTTATTTATGCTTCTTCTATTGAAGAATTTGGCTCTATAATTGGAGGAATAGGATTGGTTATTTTATATATGATTTTATTTTTCAGAGCGATTAGAATTATGAATAAAGTGGATAGTAAATTTGCTTCTTTTATTGTATTTGGATTAAGTTTTATGCTAATCTTCCAATCTTTTATAAATATGGGGGTTGGGGTAAATTTATTTCCTGTTACCGGTCAACCTTTGCCTTTAATTAGTATGGGTGGAACTTCTATATTATTTACCTGTATTTCTTTGGGAATAATTTTAAATGTTAGTACAACAGTATATAAAGATTCTGAAAATGTCTAGCTATAAAGTAATCATTAGTGGTGGTGGAACTGGAGGGCATATTTACCCAGCTATTACAATTGCAAAGAAAATATTAGAAATAAGTAAAGATTCGGAAATACTATTTGTTGGAGCAAAAGGGAGAATGGAAATGGAAAAAGTTCCAGAAGAGGGGTTTGAAATTGTTGGGCTAAATGTTGTGGGCATCCAAAGATCTATGTCTATAAATGCAATTCTTAAAAACCTAAAGTTTCCTTTTCTACTTTTAAAAAGTTTCAATCATGCAAGGAAAATAATTAAGGATTTTCAACCAAATATTGTGGTTGGTGTTGGTGGCTATGCAAGTGGACCAACTCTAAGAATGGCACACAGTTTAAAAATTCCTACATTAATTCAAGAGCAGAATTCTTATGCCGGTCTAACCAATAAGTGGCTGAGTAAAAAAACTAAAAAAATTTGTGTTGCATATGAAAATATGAATCAATTTTTTGACACAAATAAATTGGTTTTAACTGGCAATCCAGTAAGAAAAGACATTGAAAATTTAGATGCTAAGTTGTTGGATGCTAAAACCTATTTTAAAGTTTCTAAGAATGAAAAAGTAATTTTAGTTTTAGGAGGAAGTTTAGGTGCAAAATCTATTAACGAGGGGATTTTAAATTCTATTGATACAATCAAAGACCAACCAATTAAATTACTGTGGCAAGTTGGCAAAAGATATTTTGAGTCTGTAGAAAATCAATTAAACCAAATTAATATTCCCAATGTAAAAGCTTTAGCATTTATTAAAAGAATGGACTTAGCTTATTCTCTTGCGGATCTAGTTATCTCTAGAGCGGGTGCATTGTCTATTAGTGAACTTACTTTAGCAGGTAAGCCAAGTATTTTGGTTCCATCCCCCAACGTTTCAGAAGATCATCAGACTAAAAATGCGATGTCTTTGGTGAATAAATCTGCTGCAATTCTTGTTGAGGATAGCCAAACCAATTTTCTTTTGAGAACTGCCATGGATTTACTTAAGGACAAAAATCAATTGAGTACCATTTCTAAAAATGCAAAAAAAATGGGAAAGCCAAATGCTAGTGAAGATATTGTCAATGAAATATTTAAACTTATTAATAAATGAATTTAGATAATTTTAAATCCATATATTTTATTGGAATTGGTGGGATAGGTATGAGTGCACTGGCCCATTATTTTGTAAATCAAGGGGTCAAGGTAAGTGGTTATGATAGAACTAAAAGTGAGTTAACTAAAGAGTTAGAAAAAATCGGCGTTGAAATATTTCATGATGAAAATATAGATTCTTTAAAAGACCTTAAAAACATCCAATTGGCAATTTTTACACCTGCAATAAATCCAAAAAACATCTATTTCGAATATTTTAAAAAATCCCAAGTTCCTTTATTAAAAAGATCTCAAATACTTGGCGAAATAACAAAATCACTAGATACTATTGCAGTTGCAGGAACTCATGGCAAAACAACAACTAGTTCTATTATTGCTCATATTTTAACATCAGATAAAAAAGATGGGCTCTGTTTCATAGGTGGAATAACATCTAATTACAAGTCTAATTTTTTAATAGGAGATGGGGATTTTTCAGTAGTGGAAGCGGACGAATACGACCGTTCATTTATGAACCTATTTCCAGATACAATTGTATTGACATCTATGGATGCTGATCATTTGGATATTTATGAAAATAAAGATTCTTTGATTAATGCATTTAAGGATTTCACCAATTTATTAAGCGATAATAAAAAGTTGATTGTAGAAGAAAATATCAGTCATTTTTTCAAGGAAAATTTGTCCTATGGTTTTAAAAAAGACAATGATTTACAAATTATAAATATTCAAATTAAAGAATGCTTGTATTTGTTTGACATTATCTTTAACAATCAAACCTACGAGAATTTCGTATTTAAAATGCCTGGAAGTTATAATTTATTAAATGCTGCAGGTTCTATTTTAGCATGTTTAATTAATGGAATAACTGTTGAAAGTATAAAAAATGGACTCGAAAGCTACTCAGGAGTTAAAAGAAGATTTGATGTTCAGTTAAGCCTTCCAAAACTTATCTACATTGATGATTATGCACACCATCCTAAAGAGATTGATTCTCTTTTAAGTGCTGTAAAGTCTTTTTATCCACAAAAATTTGTAGTTGGGGTGTTTCAACCACATTTGTTTTCCAGAACTAGAGATTTCATGGATTATTTTGCAGAAAGTTTATCCGGATTTGATCAAATTTTTTTGTTGCCTATTTATCCTGCAAGAGAATCTCCAATTGAGGGTACAGATTCTTCGGTTTTAATGCAAAAAATTAAAAATAGTAATAAGCGGATAATTAATTCAGTAAATGAACTTTTCAATTTCATAAATCGAGACTTAGATACGGTTTTACTTACAATAGGTGCTGGTGATATCGATCAATGGCCAAAACAAATAAAAAAAATTGCTTTGAATGCTTAAGAAAATTGGTAAAATATTTTTTTGGATTTCTATTCTCTCAGGATGGATTGTTTTATCTGGTTTTGTTTCGAATTTTTACCAAGATATAAAACTTAAGAAAGTGCAAATTAATTTTATTGAGGACAATCTTCATGAATTTATTACAAAATCAGAGGTGAATTCTATGTTATCTTTAATGGGTGTTGTTGAGAAAGTTACCTTAAAACACGAAATTGATTTTTCTCATATTGAATTGAAACTTTTAAATCATTCTGCAATTAATGATGCTGAAGTTTATTTTAATAACAATGGAAATCTAGAAGTCAATATTAAAAAAAGAACCCCAATAGCCAGGTTTATAAGCCCTGTCTATGAAAAGAATTTTTATATAGATGATAATGGATTTCTTATGCCACTTTGTAGCACTTATGTATCCAGAGTTCCTATTTTTTCTGGTAAAATAAATATTCCAGAAAGATTAAACTTAAATATCTTAGATAGCCTTCATAAGTCCCCAGATTTCCAAAAAATTTATAAAATGAGTAAATTAATTAACAATGACTCGTTCTTAAAATCTCAAATTGTTCAAATCTACATCAACAATAATGGCTACTTTGAATTTATTCCAAGAATAGGTAACCAAAGAATTTTGTTTGGATCAATAGAGAATATGGAAAAGAAATTTAAAAAAATTAAACTTTTTTATAAAAATGGCCCACAGCCAAAAGACTTAAATAAGTACGATACACTTAATGTATTATATGAAAATCAAATAATCTGCTCAAAAAGAAACTAAAATGGATGCACCAGAAATAATTGTAGGACTAGATATTGGAACCACTAAAATTGCTTGTTTGGTTGGGAGAAAAACTGATCACGGGAAAATTGAGATATTGGGTATTGGTAAGGCACCCAGTTTGGGAGTTACAAGAGGAGTAGTTTCTAATATCGAAAAGACTGTTCAGTCAATAAGATCTGCAGTTGAAGAAGCTGAATCTAAATCTGGAATTGAAATAAAAGTGGTGAATGTTGGAATTGCTGGTCAACATATTAAGAGTCTTCAGCATAGGGGAATGATTACTAGAGATTCTATTGAAGAAGAAATTTCTCAAAAAGATGTCGATGAGCTAATTGAAGACATGTATAAATTAGTGATGTTACCTGGAGAAGAAATTATTCATGTTTTGCCTCAGGAATATATTGTCGATAGACAGCCTGGAATAAAAGACCCTATTGGTATGTCGGGTGTTCAGTTAGAGGCAAATTTCCATATTATCACTGGCCAAATGGCTGCGGCCAAAAATATATTTAAGTGTGTTAGTAAAGCTGGTCTTGAAGTAGCAGAATTAGTTCTTGAACCACTTGCATCTTCTTCGGCAGTGATTAGCAATGAAGAAAAAGAAGCTGGTGTAGCTTTGGTTGATATTGGTGGCGGAACTACAGATATTGCCATCTTCCACGATGGAATTATCAGACATACTGCAGTAATTCCTTTTGGGGGAAATGTAATCACTGAAGATATTAAAGAAGGTTGCACAATTATGCACAGACAAGCAGAATTATTAAAAACCAAGTTTGGTGCTGCGGTCACTCAAACCAATCAAGACAACGAAGTAGTTTGTATTCCAGGACTGAGAGGAAGAGATCCCAAAGAAATATCTGTTATGAATTTAGCGAATATTATCAATGCTAGAATGTCAGAAATATTAGAACATATTTATTATGAAATTAAAAATTCTGGTTTTGAGAAAAAACTAATTGGTGGTATCGTTGTAACAGGTGGAGGATCTCAACTTAAGCACATGAACCAATTGATAGAATTTACAACCGGGATGGATTCTAGAGTTGGTTATCCAAATGAGCATTTAAGCTCCAATACTAATATTAATGTTACTTCCCCTTTATTTGCAACAGGTGTTGGTTTAGTAGCTAAAGGGTTTGAAAAATTTGAATTATTAAAGTCAAGAAATGAAAAAATAAATACAAGAATGCATTCTCAAAAAAATAAGGGAAGCTTTTTTGAAAAGATTAAAACATTTTTTGACGAAAAAGTAGATTAACAATTAAAAATAAAATCATGATGAAATTTGATTTACCTAAAGAACAATCCTCCATTATCAAAGTAATTGGTGTTGGTGGTGGCGGAAGTAATGCTGTAAACCATATGTACCGCCTAGGAATAAAAGGGGTAGACTTTGTAGTGTGTAATACGGACCATCAAGCATTAGACACAAGTCCTGTACCTACTAAAATCCCCTTAGGTCAAAGCTTGACAGAAGGAAGAGGAGCTGGTTCCATTCCTGATGTAGGTAAAAATGCAGCAATTGAAAACCTGGAGGATGTCAATGAAATTCTTGCAAAAAACACAAAGATGATTTTTGTTACTGCTGGTATGGGTGGAGGAACCGGAACTGGTGCAGCACCCGTCATTGCTCAAGCAGCAAAAGACATGGGAATATTAACTGTTGGTATTATAACTGTTCCATTTACTTTTGAAGGAAGAAAAAGAAGGACGCAGGCAGAAGAGGGCATTGAAAAAATGAGAGAGTCTGTAGATACCTTATTGGTGATTAACAATGACAAACTAAGAGAAATGTTTGGGAATTTGACACTGGTCAATGCATTCGAAAATGCCGATGATGTTTTGGCTATAGCTGCCAAAGGAATTGCAGAAGTAATATCTGTAACTGGACAAATAAATGTCGATTTTAACGATGTCAATACCGTTATGAAAGATAGTGGAGTTGCTATCATGGGTTCAGCAGAAGGAGAAGGTGAAAATAGAGCAATAAAGTGTGTTGAAAATGCTTTGAATTCTCCACTTCTAAACGACAATAATATTGATGGAGCTAAATACGTTTTACTCAATATTACTTATGGAACACAAGCGGTTCTAATGGATGAAATTTCTGACATAACAGATTATATCCAAGAAGAGGCGGGAAGTACAGCTGATGTTATTTGGGGTCATGGATACGATGAATCTCTTGGCGATAAATTATGTGTTACAATTATTGCAACTGGCTTTAATACGACTCCCCATACTGGTCTTTCCATGAAAGCTCCAAAGAAAAATATAATGAATTTAGAAGACGATTCACCAGAAATTATTACTAATGAAGCTGAATATTTAACAGAGCCAGTAACAAATATTGATGAGGAAAGTTTAGAAGAAACCCCAGAACTAGACCCTTCAGAAAGCACAATGAAAAGATTTGTTCTTGAAGATGATGAAATTAGTCAAGAAAACGAAATGACTAATGATACTGAAGAATCTGATAACTCTAGCCTTTATGAAGAAAACACACCACAAAGTGACGGTAAAGTACGATTCTTACTGGAAGATGATGAAATGCCCAACTTAGATACAGATTTAAAGCATTCAGAAAGTACACAGGTTTTAGATTCTGATTTAATGACTGTAAATGACGAAGAGAAAATAGTAGATCAGGTTAAGGAAGTGGAGTCAAAGGCAATTTCTGACGAACGTTTAGAAAGAATAAGAAAGGCTACAGATAAACTAAGATCTCCATTGGGTCTAAACGAAATGGAGAGTGAGCCTGCCTATAAAAGAAGAAATGTAGACCTTAAGGATGTAAAATATTCAGATGATTCATCGAGTTCAAGGTATACATTGTGGGAGAATATAAACGACAGCGGAGAAAAAGAAACCGGGTTAAGTGATAACAACAGCTTCTTACACGACAACGTGGATTAATATGGGTAAAATAGAGGATCAAATTCCTGTTGATTTAAAGACTGCAATGTTGGCTAAAGATAAAGTTAGATTAGCTGCTTTAAGAGCTGTTAAATCTGCATTTTTATTAGAAAAAACAAAGGAAGGTTTTTCTGGAAATATTTCGGATGACCAAGCTCAGCAAATCATATCAAAGTTACACAAGCAAAGAATGGATGCATACCAAATATATGTAGATCAGAAAAGAGATGATCTGGCGACTGAGGAGATTGAAGAGGCAAAAGTTTTAGAAATTTATTTGCCTAAACAATTATCTGAGGAAGAATTGACCAAAGAGTTAAAAAATATTATAGATTCCCTAGGAGCATCTTCCATGTCAGATATTGGCAGAGTAATGGGCAAAGCGATTGGCCTATTAAAAGGAAAAGCAGATGGGAGCTTGATTTCAAAAATAACTAAAGAGTTATTGATTTAGATGGAATTTTTGGATTCAGAAATAGAGCAGTACGCTCTTGAACACAGTGAAGAAGAATCTACTCTTCTACACGAACTAAATAGACAGACTCATTTAAATATTCTTCAGCCTAGAATGCTTTCTGGTCATTTGCAGGGCAGAATATTGAGCATGTTGTCTCAATCAGTTCAACCAAAAACTATTCTTGAAATTGGGACTTACACTGGGTATAGCGCACTTTGTTTGGCTGAAGGTTTACGAAATAGTGGGGTGCTTTATACTATAGATATTAATAAAGAACTAGCACCATTTGCGCAGCAATTTTTTAACAAATCATCTTACAAAAATCTAATTAAAATGGTGGTTGGAGACGCCTTGGAGATAATTCCTGATTTGAGTTTTAATTGGGATCTTGTTTTCATTGATGCAGATAAAGAAAATTATTCTAATTATTTTGACTCTGTGATAGAAAGAGTAAATAAAGGAGGTATGATAATTGCTGATAATGTATTGTGGAGTGGTAAAGTAACAAGGCCAACTTCTAAGAACGACATTGAAACTAAGGCAATAAAGACTTTCAATGAAAAAGTTCATTCTGATAGTAGAGTTAGCAATGTATTAATGCCAGTTCGTGATGGCATGATGATAATGATAAAGAAATAATAAGCTTCCTATATTATTTTTATTATTTTTAAAAAAATATTTTAATCAAAATTAAATTTTAAATATGAAATTTTATACCAAACTAATTTTTACCTTTTTTATTTCCATTAATTTATTATTTGTAAAAGCAGATGAAGGTATGTGGCTTCCTATGTTATTAGGAGAAGCAACCTATAAAAACATGGTCGAATGTGGAATTAAATTAACCCCAGAGCAAATTTACAATGCCAATAATTCTAGTTTGAAAGATGCGATAGTTGCTCTTGGTGGTGGGTTTTGTACTGGTGAAATAATATCCGACCAAGGCCTAATGATGACCAATCACCATTGTGGTTTTGGAACAATTCAAGCCAATAGCTCTACAGAAAATGACTATTTAACAGATGGTTTTTGGGCAATGACTAAAGAACAAGAAATTCCTGCAGACTTTGGAGTTTGGTTTTTGAATAATATTAGCGATGTCACAGATAAAGTTTTAGAAGGTATTAAAGATGAGATGAACGAAGATGAGAGAAATGCTATCATAAGAAAAAACATGAGTGCTTTAAAGTCTACAGCTTCTGAAGGTAAAAATAAAGATGATTTTGCAGTTCAGGTCAAGTCTTTTTACTACGGGAATTTGTATTATATGCTTACCTATAATATTTTTAATGATGTTAGATTAGTTGGCGCACCACCTAGTTCAATAGGAAAGTTTGGTGGAGATACCGACAATTGGATGTGGCCAAGACATACTGGTGATTTCACCATGTTTCGAGTATATGCTGATAAGCAAAACAACCCTTCTTCTTACAACCAAGACAATATACCCCTAAAGCCAAAACATTCTCTTCCAGTTTCAATTGCTGGTGTTCAGGATGGAGATTATGCAATGATTATGGGCTATCCAGGAAGTACAGATAGGTTTTTAACATCTTGGGGAGTCAAAGAAGCTGTTAATGTAGAGCAACCAGCTAGAGTTAAAATAAGAGGAATAAAATTAGAAATTATGGACCAAGAAATGTCTAAAAGTCAAAAAGTCAGGATTCAATACGCTTCCAAGTATGCGAGAGTTAGTAATTATTGGAAATATTTTATTGGTCAAAGTGAACAACTAGTTAAAAATAAGTTTTTGATAAAAAGCAAAAAATTGAGAATTCTTTTACCTCTTGGTATAAAAATAATGAGTTGGATAAAACCTATTCTGAATCTCTTTCTCTAATAGAAAACGCACTTAAAAATTCATCCAAATTTACTATTCCGAAAGTTTATTTTCAAGAAGCTGTTGTTGGTTCTGAACTTATACTGTTTATGTTAAGAAACTCTTGGTCCAAGAACACCATTATTTAAAGCACTTAGTTCCGGAGAGGGTGTTGAGGATGCGAAAGAACAATTTTTTAAAGGCAGCCGAATCATTTTATAAGGATTACAATCCAACAATAGATGAAAATACTTTAGCAGCAGTACTTTCACTTTATGCTAATGATGTGTCAGAAGAATTTCAGCCAGAATTATTAATAAGTTTAAATAATAAATACAAAGGAGATTTTAAAAAATTTGCTTCTAGTTATTTTAAGAAAAGCCCATTTAAATCCTACGACTTATTTAAGACATGGCTTAATAGTGATAAACTTTCTGTAAAAATGATAGAAAAAGATCTTGTATATCAACTAAAAAATGAATTTTTAGATGTCTACAGAGCTAAAGTAATGACTCCTAATTCAACTTTTGATAGCGATTACAAAAAAGGAATGAGATTGTTTGTAGATGGTTTGCAAAAAATGGGAATGAATAAGGCTTCCGATGCAAATTCAACTATGCGTTTTACTTATGGTAATGTTCTTCCTTACGACCCTGCAGATGCTGTTCATTATGATTTTTATACCACTTTAGAAGGAGTAATGCAAAAAGAAGTAATAACTGAGAACAAAAACCACGAATTTTACGTTCCACAAAAACTTAAGGATTTATATTATGCTAAAGATTTTGGACCATATGCAAGAAAAGAAGATGGAAAATTACCAGTAGGCTTCTTGTCTAATAACGATATTACAGGCGGAAATTCTGGAAGCCCAGTTATCAATTCTCATGGAGAGTTAATTGGTACTGCTTTTGATGGCAACTGGGAAGCAATGAGTGGAGATATTTATTTTGAGCCTAATATTCAAAGAACAATTTCTGTCGATATAAGGTATTCTTTATTTATTATTGATAAGTATGCTGGAGCAAAACATTTAATTGATGAGATGAACATTAGTAACAGATAGACATGAAGAAGAAAAGTTCAGACCTCAACCAGATTAGTCAAGTCCTGATTCAGACAAATAGACTTCTTGTTATTTAATTGTTGTTTGAAATTCTTTAACTATTAGAATTTCTCGCATTCTCTGTTGGGCTAATTTTTTTGGATGCAATAGATTCAAATATTTTAGCGCTCAAGTCTAATCCCGAGGATTCTGAAGATAAGTTGTTTATGGCAACATTTAAAATTTGAATGGTATCATCCTTAGCGTTTAAAACAGTTTTCCAAGATTTAGGATGTACATAAACTTGTTGAGACATATTGTGGGTATACTCCTCTCTAACTATTTTTAATAATTCTCTATGTAGAGTTATCGCATTCATCCCATTTTTATGAGTTCTAATAATCATATTGTTTGGATCTATTCTCTCCAAAAATAAAATAACTCTTTCGTAAGCCTGTATCTGCAAAGGGAAAAATGTTTTTGTTTTTTGAATGCCAATCTCTTTCTCATTTTCATGGATACTTTTATTATGAAAATGTTGCAACATCAAATAGGTGGCAACTAAGATTCCCGCTAGTGGTATGGATAATATTAATACGTCTTTCATATTTCTTGTTACGGATAAATTCTTGAATTGTTACAATAGTGAATAACCTGTTTATTTCTTTTTTTAAAATAAACTTAATGTAGATTCAAATCATGTAATTTAATTTTAAAATTGATTTTATGGAAATTATATCCGACAGAGTAAATAGACTATCCGAATCTGCTACTATAGCAATGGCACGTAAAGCTAGAGAGTTAAAATCTAAAGGCATTGATATTATTAGTTTGAGTTTAGGTGAACCAGATTTTAATACTCCAGACTTTATAAAAGACGCTGGTAAAGAAGGCATTGATAAAAACTTTTCAAAATATATGCCTGTTAATGGTTATCAAGACTTAAGGGAAGCTATTTCAAATAAATTTAAAAGAGACAATGGTATAGATTACAGTACAGAGCAAATTGTTGTTTCTACAGGAGCTAAACAATCTATAGCCAACGTCGTTCTTAGTTTAATTAATCCTGGAGATGAGGTTATTGTTCCAGCACCATATTGGGTAAGTTATGCTGAGATAATTAAAATGGCAGAGGGTGTTCCTGTTTTTATTGATACTTCCATTAAAAATGATTTTAAGATTTCACCTCAGACTTCAAGATGCTATCACCGATAAAACAAAAATGATGGTTTATAGTTCTCCCTGTAACCCATCGGGAAGTGTTTATTCAAAAGAAGAGTTAAGATCTTTAGCAGATATCTTGGTAAATTATCCTTCTATTACGGTTTTAAGCGATGAAATCTACGAGCACATAAATTTTACTGGAAGTTATTTTTCTATTGGAGCTTTTCCAGATATGTATAACCAAGTGGTTACAATAAATGGTGTTTCTAAATCTTTTGCAATGACCGGTTGGCGTCTGGGATATATTGGGGCACCTCTTCATATTGCACAAGCATGTACTAAAATCCAAGGTCAATTTACGTCTGGTACATCAAGTATTTCTCAGCGTGCTGCAATTGCAGCAGTTTCTGCTGATCCATCCGAAATACATGAAATGAGAGACGCTTTTTTAAGTAGAAGAGATTTCATATTAGAGGAATTAAATAAAATTAAAGGCATAAATATTAACCAGCCTCAGGGAGCATTTTATGTTTTTCCAGATGTTAGTGCTTTTTTCAATAAGTCCTACGGAGATTTTACCGTAACCAATTCCGATCAGCTTGCGATGTATATTTTGGAAACTGCTAAAGTTGCTGTTGTTACTGGAAATGCTTTTGGTTCTCCCAATTGTATTAGGATTTCTTATGCTTCTTCTATGGAAAAACTTAAAGATGCAATGGATAGAATTGCAACTGCATTAAATAACTTGACTTAGACACCTATATTTCTGAATTTATTGCTTTCACTGGGCTTGTTTTAGAACTTATTATGGATGGTACAATCATCCTTATTAGACAAAAAATAAAAGCACCAAAATTTAAAACGATGATAGTCGATAAAGGATAGTCCATTGGTACTGCGTCGAGATAGTAATTTTCTTGAGATAGTTTTAGAAATTCAAATTTATTTTGCAATTGAATAATTAAAATAGCTAAACTATTGCCTGCTAAAAACCCATAAAATAGTAAAATACCACCATGAGATACAAATATTTTTATTAAGGAAATATTCTTCATTCCTAAAGCTTTAAGAATACCAATCATTTTTGTTTTTTCTACAATTAATACAAGTAGTGCACAAGACATATTAATTACTGCAACAGCAATCATTAGTCCTAATATGATATAAACGTTCTGATAGATTAAGTTTAACCACGAGAAAATTTCTTGGTGTTGTTCTTCAATAGTTGTTATTTTGAATTCAGGACCAAAGTCGAGTTTTAGTTGATTCTTAATAACACTTCTTTTCTCTTCATCTTTGGTGTATATTTCTAAACCACCTGTATAATATTGTTCACTCCCTAAACTATTACTAAACGATATTTCTTTATTCTAGATGTGAAAGAAATAATTAATGTGTCTGCAATTGATAAAAGACTATTTTGCTCAAAATTATCTACTTCATAGCCAATTAAATTTATTTGAGTATCCATATTGGTTGGAATTTCAAATTGATTATTTGAAACAATTTTATTGTTTGCCCCAGTCAAATATCATTTTACCATTTTTTGAAAAGTTATCGGCATTAAATTCTATTATTGAAGAATCTTCTCTGAATGAAGAAGAAACCTTAAGTTGCATTCCCCATTTATTTATTTTTTGGAGATATTTAAGATCTATGAAAATAAATTTAGAATCGATTTTGTTAAGTCCCGTTTCGTAAATCCCTCCAATTGTTAAATTTCTTTGTTTTGGTTTTCCGTCGGAAACAAAAAATGCAGATACTTTGTCATTGATTGTTAAGTTTAGTTTTTTGCAAATCTCCTTGGAAATAACTATTGTATCATTAATTTTTTTGGACCTAATTAGGATATTTTCCTTCTACTAAATAGTCATTAAAAAATGAGTTTCCTTGGAAGTGTTCCATACCCTTAAAAATAACACCTTCTAATTCGTTAATTGAACCACTAGTCTTCCTTTTAGATTGAATAATAGCAGATTTATAGGCGTATTTTTGTATTTTAAAAATGTCTTTTGAATTGTATAGATTGGTAAAAGATTCGTTTAATGTAATTATTGGACTTGTTTCATTATTATTACTTTGAAACATAGATTCTATTTGAATATGATTTCCAAAACTTAATAATTTATCTTTAATTCTATTTTGAAACCCCGTTGCTATACTAATGGTGACAACCATGACAGAAACACCAAGCATAACTCCTATAATTGATATAAGGACAATTGGTCTTGAAAAATTTTTAGAATGCTTTTTATTTTTCAGCATTCTTTTGGCTACATATAATTCAAAGTTCAATTTTTCGTTAATTTGTAATTAATAATGCTTACTACATACAAACATCAACATTTTCAAGAATATTTTATATTAACTAAGTGTTTATTATTAATTTTTTTCTTAAATATTTTTAATGCCACCTGTCAGTCGGATTCAATAATTGTAGGTGCTGAAAGAACCTCTCTTTATTTTCAAAAATTGAAGGGAAAGCGTGTTGGATTTGTAGCTAATCAAACTTCTAAGATTAAAAATGACCATCTAGTAGATATACTTTTAAATGAGGGTGTGAATATTGTCAAAGTTTTTTCTCCAGAACATGGATTTAGAGGAAATGCAGATGCAGGCACCAAAGTTAGGGATGAAATTGATTTACAAACAGGGTTGCCCATATATTCCTTATATGGGAAAAGTAGAAGAAAACCTTCCAAAGAAGTTTTAAAGGATATTGATCTAATTCTTTTTGATTTGCAAGATGTAGGAGTTAGGTTTTATACTTATATAAGTAGTATGCATTATGTTATGGAAGCATGTGCAGAAAATAGTATTCCACTTAATTTTACTAGACAGACCTAATCCGAATGGTTTTTATGTAGATGGACCAATTCTCAATCCAAAGTTTAAATCTTTTGTTGGAATGCATAAAGTTCCAGTAGTTCACGGAATGACTATTGGTGAATATGCAAAAATGATCAATGGAGAAAGTTGGCTGAAAGAATCTATAAAGTGTTCTTTAGAAGTAATTCCATGCTTGAATTACAACCACTTGTTGAAATATAAATTACCTATTCCTCCTTCGCCAAATTTACCCAATATGAGGAGTGTTTATTTATATCCTTCTCTTTGTTTTTTTGAGGGAACTAATGTTAGTATTGGAAGGGGAACCGATTCTCCGTTTCAATTATATGGGGCTCCATATTTTGATTCTAAATTATTTAAATTCACTCCTAAATGCTTCTTATGGTTCTAAATATCCAAAGTACAAAGAGATAGAATGCTTTGGAGAAGATTTAAGGACTTTAAGTTTAGATTCTTTAAAAAATATCAATGCATTGAATTTTAATTGGTTAGTAAAAAGTTTTAAGATGTCTAATGAGTCTTTTAGATTTTTTTAATAAAAATAATTTTTTCAATCTCTTGGCCGGTACGGATAAAATTATGAATTTAATTAAAGGTGGTGCAAATGGACTTCAAATAAGGGAAACTTACCAAATCGAGCTTGAGAAGTTTAAATTAATTAGAAAAAAATACCTGATTTACGATGATTTTGAATAGTATGGTTTAATTATTAAATAGAGTTTTTATGAAAAGTTTTAAAAATATTGGAATAATAGGTGCAGGATCTATGGGTATTGGCATAGCTCAAATTGCTTCGACTTCGGATTGTAATGTTTTCTTATTTGATCAGAATAAGTCTGCAATTGAACAGGCTATAAAAAAGTTAGAAAAAGTTTTGTTAAGGCTTATAGAAAAAGGGAAAATCAACGCTATTAAAAAAGATTCTATTTTATCAAATATTAAAATTGTAGATAGCTTAGAATCCATGAAGTATTCAGATTTAATTATTGAAGCAATTGTAGAAAATAGTGCGGCAAAAAAGAATTGTTTTCTCATATGGAGTCTATAGTAAGTAACGATTGTGTCTTGGCGACCAATACTTCTTCTATTTCCATTACTAGCTTAGCATCTTGTTTGCAAAATCCAACTAGATTCATAGGAATCCACTTTTTTAACCCTGCTCCTATTATGCCTCTGGTTGAAATTATTCCAGCTTTACAAACTAATAATAATCTAGTAAAAGAAATTCATCAACTACTTTTAAATTGGAATAAGAAACCAGTAGTTGCAAAAGATACTCCTGGATTTATTGTTAATAGAATTGCAAGACCTTTCTACAGTGAGGCGTTAAGAATATACGAAGAGCAGATTGCTGATTTTGCCACTATTGATTTTGCAATGAAGCACATTGGAGGTTTTAAAATGGGACCTTTTGAGTTGATGGATTTTATTGGTAATGATGTGAATTATGCAGTGACAGAATCTGTTTTTAAAGCATTTTATTACGATCCTAGATACAAACCATCCTTTACCCAAAAACAATACGCTGATGCTGGATGGCACGGAAGAAAATCTACCAAAGGATACTATGATTATAGTGGTAATATTGAATTGGTTTTACCATCCAATGACGAAAAGTTATTGGTGGAGATTTTTGAAAGAATTTTAGTGATGTTAATCAATGAAGCTATGGATGCTTTATATCTTGGAATTGCCAGCGAAAAAGATATTGAGTTAGCTATGACCAAAGGGGTTAATTATCCTAAAGGATTGATTAACTGGGGGAAAGAAAAGTCTTTTTCTTGGGTAGTAGATAAGATTGATACTCTTTATGGACTTTATCACGAAGATAGATACAGATGTTCACCGCTCTTGAGAAAAAAAGCTAGTGTTTAGGTATTTTTAGTTATTTAAAATTTCAATGCAACAAGAACTTTCAATAATTGTCTCTTGCGAAATATTTTTTTTCTCAGAATTAGGAAGCTTTTTATTATTTATTTCCAAAGTATTATTTTCTACTTTTTCAGAAGTGTCAAATAGGTTAAGGTTAATTGTAGTAGCACTAACCCCGAAAATTGCAATAAGACCAAGTGACAGTAATAATTTTTTCATGAAGAAAATATTTAAGCGAGTACAATTAAAGTAGCTTTAAAAAATTTAATTTCGATGCAAAAGTATTAATTTTTTTCAAACTCAGTTAAATACTATATTTACATCTCAGCTAGGATAGTTTTGCCGCCAATAATAATGTCGTTTAGGGAGACTTTAATTTTACTTCCTTTAGGAACGAATACATCAATTCTAGAGCCAAATTTTATAAAACCAGCTTCCATCTTTTGATTTACTTTATCTCCATTTGAAGAGTAGTTGCAAATTCTTCTTGCTACCGCACCCGCGATTTGTCTGAATAATACCATTTGATTTTTCTCTGTCTGAATTACTATAGTAGACCTCTCATTTTCGGTACTAGATTTGGGATGCCATGCTACTAAATATTTACCATCGTGGTTTTTACTGTAAATCACTTCACCATTAACAGGATACCATTGCTTATGAACGTTTAATGGAGACATAAATATACTTAGTTGGGTACAATTCTCTTTTAAAAACTCATTTTCAAAGACTTCTTCTAAAACAACAAGTTTCCCATCACTAGGAGCAATTATATGTCTGTTATTTACTTCAACTTCTCGGATTGGATTTCTAAAAAAATGGAGTATTAAGTAAAAAAATACTAACGAGACTAAAAGATGGGAAGTTGTATAATTATAAGCTTGGAGTAATAAAAACTTAAGAAGTTTATTAAACCAATAAGTATAAAAGTTATTAATATCGTTGGGTAGCCTTCTTTATGTATTTTCATTTTAATATATTTATTAATAGATATAAAACAGGAATTGATATCATTAGAGCATCCATTCTGTCTAAAAATCCACCATGACCAGGAATCAAGATTCCCGGAGTCTTTTACTCCTGCTTCTCTTTTGTAATGGGATTCTATTAAATCACCTGCTGTAGCTGTAAAAGGGACAATTAAAGCCAATAGTATTAAAAAATTCATTGAAAAAGAATCAAAAAAATTATTTAAAAAATATACAGATAAAACTGTGAATGCCATTCCTCCAAAAAAACCTTCCCAAGATTTCTTCGGGGATATTTTGGGCATAATTCTATTTTTTCCAAATTTTGATCCAATTATATATGCAAAGGAATCAAAAACCCAAGTTAAAACAAATAGAATTAGAACTGGAGAGGAATCAAATTCTTTCTGTGGATAATTATGGTCAGTAAATCCAAAAAGTTGAACTATGATAAATGGTGTTAAAACATAGATGAATGGAATTATTTTAGATTTTCCTTTTCTTAACATCCACATTTCGAAAAGACAAATTAAACCTAGAATAATAAATAATATACCAAAAGAGACTTGGGAATAACTAGTCGCTGACCATAGAACAACTACATATAAAATTCCAGATAAAACTCTTTTTACAAACTCACTCATTTTGCAGTAATAAAATTAAAAGTAAGAAACTTTAATACCAAAAATTATTTAAGCGGACTTTTTAGAGCTTGTTTTTTTTGTTGCTGCTACTTTTTTCGTAGTCTTTTTGGGAGTTTTTGTTGTGGTTTTAACCTTTTCTTCGACATAACCTCTTTTTCCAAAGGTCTTTTACCGAAAATAGTCTCTAAGTCTTCTTTGAAAATCACTTCTGACTCAAGAAGCTTATTAGCTAATTGATGAAGTTTATCTTCATGTTTTTTAAGAATTGCTTTCGCTCTTTCATACTGCGTATCAATAATCTTCTTTATTTCTTGGTCAATTATTTTAGCAGTGTCCTCAGAATAAGGTTTTGTAAAGCCATAACCTTGGTTTTGAGAATCGTAGTAGGAAACATTTCCAATTTTCTCATCCAAACCATAAATTGTAACCATAGCCATTGCTTGCTTTGTTACTTTTCTAAATCACTTAATGCACCAGTAGAGATTTTATTGAAAATTACTGATTCTGCAGCTCTTCCGCCTAAAGCAGCACACATTTCATCTAAAATCTGTTCGTAGTTGTTAATATGAACGCTCTTCTGGTAAATACCAAGCAGCTCCTAAGATTGTCCTCTAGGAACTATTGTTACCTTAACAAGTGGATTTGCATGCTCTAACATCCAACTCACTGTAGCATGTCCGGATTCGTGGTATGCAATTGTTTTCTTTTCTTGTTTCGTAATTATTTTATTCTTTTTTTCTAATCCTCCAATAATTCTATCTACTGCATCTAAAAAGTCCTGTTTTTGGACACTTGTTTTTTTCTTTCTTGCAGCAATAAGAGCAGCTTCATTACATATATTGGCAATATCTGCACCACTGAAACCAGGTGTTTGTCTAGCTAGAAAATCTTTATCTAGTTTTTTCTCCAATTTAAGAGGCTTTAAATGGACTTCAAATATTTCTTTTCTTTCATTTAAATCAGGCATATCGACATAAATTTGTCTGTCAAACCTTCCAGCTCTCATAAGTGCACGATCTAAAACATCTGCTCTATTAGTTGCAGCTAAAATAATTACACCTGAGTTAGTTCCAAAACCATCCATTTCGGTTAATAGTTGGTTAAGTGTATTTTCTCTTTCATCGTTAGAGCCCATATTCGGATTTTTACCTCTAGCTCTACCAATTGCATCAATCTCATCAATGAAAATTATACATGGTGCTTTCTCTTTTGCTTGTTTGAAAAGATCTCTAACTCTAGAAGCACCTACACCCACAAACATTTCTACAAAATCTGAACCTGATAGAGAGAAAAAAGGAACCTTTGCTTCTCCAGCTACAGCTTTTGCTATTAAAGTTTTTCCAGTACCTGGAGGGCCTACTAGAAGTGCACCTTTAGGTATTTTAGCTCCTAATGCGGTGTATTTTTTAGGTGTTTTTAAAAAATCAACTATCTCCTTTACTTCTTCTTTGGCCTCTTCAAGACCAGCAACATTGTCAAAAGTTACGTTGGTAGATTTGCCTTGACCAAACATTTGAGCTTTTGATTTTCCAATATTAAAAATTTGTCCTCCTGCACCGCCTCCGCCTCCAGAAACTCTTCTCATAATAAAAGACCAAACAGCAATCATAATTCCAAAGAATATAATCCATCCTAAAATATCTTTTCCAAAATTATCTTCCTCCACATAATCGTACATTAAGGTTTGATTTTTTCTTGAATATTCTTTTTGAGCCTCCTCTAAGTATGATGAAAAACTTTCATTATTTGGAATATTAAAAACATAATGTGGTCCGTTGTTTGGACCACCAAATACACTTTTTTTGGGGATGTTTTTATCTTTGTGAGGAGGTTGGTCTAATTGATCTGGAGAAATGTAAACTCTCGCTTCTTTTTTGTTGATTACTTCAATTTTTCTGACTTGTTTGTTTTCAACAAAAGATTTAAACTCCGAATAGTTTGTTTTTAAAACCCCAGTGTTTACTGGATTAAAAAGATTTATAGAAATCAAGTATTACCGCTACAATTCCGTATACCCAGTAAAAATTAAACTTTGGTAAATTCCCTTTAATCTTTTTTTTGTTGTTATTGTTTGACATATATAATTAATTATGTTAGGTGTTGTATTAGAGTAGCATCTCCCCAAAGTTCTTCAATATTGTAAATAGATCTAGTTTCTTTATAAAATATATGTGCAACTACGTTAACATAATCCATAAGAATCCACTCGCTATTTCCTTTCCCTTCCTCTTTCCAAGGTTTTTCTTTTAAATCTTCAACACATCTTTTGTATACAGATCTATTTATTCCATCAATGTGAGTTGCAGAATCTCCATGTGCTATTATAAAATAATCGCAAATAGAACCATTTACTTTTCTCATATCAATACACACAACATCCCTAGCTTTCCCATCTTTGAGACCTTCTACAATTGTATCTTTAAGCTGCATACTATTAAATGTTATACTATTCAGACTATCTAAATAGAACTGTAAAACTAACTAATTATGGTTAATTCATTTGATTTGTTGAATTGTTTGTCGTTTATTTATTTAAATGAAAAATCAATCGTTAGGAAATCAAATCATAAAACTTAGTTCTGTTGATTCTACTAACAATTATACTGCCAAACTAGTCAAAGAAACTAAAATTAGTTTTGGAACTGTAATAATGGCAGACTTTCAGACAAATGGAAAAGGTCAAAGATCTTCTATTTGGAAATCTAAGAAAGGCTTAAACTTATTGATTAGTATTTATTTTGACTCTTCATTTTTAAATTCTGAAAATATTTTCTTCTTAAGCAAAGCCATTGCTTTGGCAATTAGAGAATGTGTTGAAAAAATCATAGGAATTAAAGTCTCCATTAAATGGCCCAACGATATATTGGTAAATGGTAGTAAGATAGCAGGTGTTTTAATTGAAAATCAATGGAAAAATGAGAAACTTTTTTCCTCAATAATAGGGATTGGTCTTAATGTTAACCAGGTTGTTTTTTCTGGAGAAGAGAATGTTATAAGTCTTAAAAATCTAACATCTAAAGTCTACAATTTAAATTCAATTTTGAAGTCTCTTTGTTCCTCATTAGATACTCAATTTACTAGACTTAGGAATTTTGATTTTTTTGAAATAGACCATCATTACCACAGCTTTCTCTTCAGTTATAACCAATGGTGTAACTATGAAAAAAATAAAATCAATTTTAAAGGAAAATTAATTAAAGTAGATTCTTTTGGTAAAATGGTTTTAGAGCTAGAGAATGGAGATAAAAAATCTTTTGAGATAAAGGAGGTTAGTCTTTTGAAATAGATTCTTCAATTTTAGAAGCCATGTAGTTAAATAGTTCGTTTAGAGGCTTTCCAATAATTGTTTTTAGAATTGCACTCACATTTGCTTCACTTTCAATGTAAGCAGAACAAATATTTTTACTTTTCTCATTTACTTTTATTTTAATTTCAAAGGAAAATGGGGATTTAACTCCGCTTTTTAAAAAAACAATATTTTCTGTTACAGATTCTTTTAATATTTCTAAAGTGTACGCATTTTGCAGATTAAATTCACAATAGGTTTCTTCAGATTTCCAATTCTTAATTTTATCTTTTGGAAAAAGATTTTTGTAATTATTCATATCTGAAAGAAAATCCATACAGTCTGCTTGTTTACCATTAAAAGTAAACTCTTCACTTTTTATTTTAAGCATTTGGTGTCCAGGTAGAAGGAGAATTTCTCCATTTAACTAATGTCTCAAGTTCTTTATTAGAAATATAATTATTCTTTAAAGCGGTGTTAAGTAAAATCGAATAGTCAGATAATGTTTTAAAAGAGCAAGATTCTTTTAAGAAATTATTTTCAGAAACTTCAAAGCCATACGTGAAAATTGCTCCTAGTCCGGTGATCTCAACACCAAATTCTTTTAAATCTTTTACTGCTTTGATACTACTTTTTCCAGAAGAGATTAGATCTTCAATTACAAAAACTTTGTCTTCTTGTTTTAAATCTCCCTCGATATTATTTTTCATTCCATGAGATTTTGATTCAGAACGAACATAACAAAATGGAAGTCCTAGTTCTTCTGCAACAATTGCCCCAATTGCAATGCCTCCAGTAGCAACTCCCGCTATACATGTAGGCGTGTCAAATTCTTGGATTAGATTAATAAATTCATTTTTAATAAATTTTCTAATCTTGGGATATGCTAGAATTTTTCTGTTGTCACAATAGATTGGGGAATTCCATCCAGACGCCCACTTAAAAGGATTAGATGGTTGTAATTTTACTGCGTTGATTTGTAAAAGAAAATCAGCTACTTTAGCAGCATTATTTTTAGAACTATTCATTGTGCAAATTTATAAAGTTTTTGATAGCAAAAGTGAGATCATTTTTTCTCCAAAAAAAAGTATTACTAATTCTTTAAATATTAATCACCTTTCTGAAGTCTCTAAGTATAATGAAATTAATAAGTTTCATTTTAATTATATAACTATCAATCCTCTTAAAAGTATACAAAGTTGGTATTCTGATTGTAAATTTGTGGATGCTTCAGGAGGAATTGTAATAAGAGATGGAAATTTCCTTTGGATTTATAGAAATGGGATATGGGATCTTCCTAAAGGGAAATTAGAAAATCTTGAGGATTTTGAAACAGCTGCTCTACGAGAAGTTAAGGAAGAGTGTGGCTTAGATTCATCGCTTAAAATTGAGAAACTAATTTATATTTCTTTCCACACCTATGCTGAAAATTCAAAAAAAATTATAAAAAGAACCCACTGGTATGAAATGATTTATTCTGGCTCTGAAAATGTTTTTCCACAAGCTGAGGAGGGTATTGAAAAAGTTAAATGGCTTTCTTTAGAAGAATCTATTGCAAAGTCTAATGAATCTTTTAAGTCTATAAGGGAAGTTTGGAATTCTTTACAGATTTAGTCTTTCTTTCCAATTTTAAAAGATTCTTTCAATGTAGTATTTTTCTTAATTATGAAAAATGTTTTGTCGATAGTTGTACTATTATATCCTTTGGATAGTGGACTAGGAGGAAGTGCAGGGAACTGAGAAATTTTTCCTTCGGGATCAATCAGCAAATGACTTGGGAGATGGTCTAATTGGAAATCATCAACTATTTTTTGTTTGTTTGTAGGATAACAAATAGGCCATTGATAGTTTAAATTTGATTTTATGAAGTTCTTATATCCATCTTCATTGTAGTCAAGGTTAACTGAAAAATAATTCACAAAACTGTAATTTTCTTTAAATTTTTTAATAATTTCCATTTCATGCAGGCTTTTATAATTCCAGGTCGCGAAAAAATTTACGTAGGTGTATTTGCCTCTTAAGTCATGAATTTTTATTTTTTCGTTGTTTTGATTGACGACAAATAAGTCAGGGCACGTAGAACCAATTGTGAATTTAGTAAGCTCTTTAATACAATTACTTGCTAGAGTTTTATGCTCTTGCCATTTACTTTCTACAGATATTTTTCTTAAAAAAGATAATATATTTTCAGAACTATAATCTGGAGATTTATAGGCGTCAAAAAGTCCTTTAATTATTGCAAGTTCAGAAAGTTGTTCTGATGAAAAATAATTGCAAGCCTTTATAATTTCATTTAATTTTTTTAATTCATTATAGTTGTTGATGGAAAACTTCGACTGTAAAAGTGATTTCAACTCCTCCAATTTCAGAAGTATTTTTGTAAAAAAGATTAAAAAATTGCATATAGGCATCGTTTTTGTAGTTTACTTCGTTTCTTTTTAAATAATTTTCATATAAATAATCTTTGAAGTAATCTCCACTACCAATTGTTTTTTTAGTATCAATAAACGATAGTAAGTATTTGATTTGCTTAGAACTGTAGCGATCACTTAAAAATATTTTAAAACTATTTAGACTGTCTTGGAATTCATTGCTATGCTTGGCCATTCTAATAATCTTACTTGTGTCGCTGTATCTATTTTTTCTAATTGATTGTTAAAATCTAAAATCAAACTATTAATATTGTCTATCTCTAGATTTAAAAAAACAATTTGTAATTCTGATTTTTTTAGAGAGGCTTGGTCAATAAGGGTGTCTTTAGGGAAATAAAGGTTGTATTGGTAATTTGAGGTATCTACATATAACATGCTATGAGATCTACCAATTGAAATTTCTGTAAGTTCATTTTCTTTGAAATCGAAATATAATTTAACATAACCATTAGAGTCAATTATTTCATGGTCAATTATCTCATTAGTATTGGTAATATAATCAATCTTTTTTTTCCAAGTTATTGATTGGTTTTTATATGCTGGCGCGTAGATGCTAATACTTGTGCATAGAGCTAGTTTTACTCCAAAAAAAATAAAAAAAAATGATGCTGTAAGCCTATTCATAGCTAAGAAATTTTCACTTCTTTTGGAGAAAACTACTAATGTTCCCATTGTTTTTTATGATCTCTCTAACAATCGAGGAAGAAATCATTCCATGTTTTTTGTTAGAAAGTAAAAAAATAGTTTCAATTTCTTTATTCATCACTGAATTTGTTTCAGCTATTTGTTTTTCGTATTCAAAGTCTATAGAAGATCGCAGTCCTCTAAAAATAAATTCTGCATTTTCTTTTTCTGCAAAATTTATTGTTAGTCCGCTGTATTTTTTTACTAAAATATTATCGTAACTCTTAAAAGTTTTTTGGACCCATTCTTCTCTCTGATCTAATGAATAGTAGCTTTTTTTTGAGGCGTTATCACCAATTCCTACAATTAAGACATCTACTAATTTAGATGCTTTAACAATAATATATCTGTGTCCAGATGTTATTGGATCAAATGACCCTGGAAATATTCCAATTTTATTTTTCACTTTTTATTTTAAAAAAAGAAAAGTTAACATTGCTATACGTTCTTTTTTCAATAAAGTTAGTTGATTCTTGAAAATTAACGTCTCTACTGTGTTCAAAAATAAGTAAGCCATTTTTTTTAAGAATTCCACTATTTAAAATAAGTTCAGGAATTTTTTGAATATTTTCTAAATTATATGGAGGGTCTGCAAAAACTAAATCAAATTTGTTGGAACAAGCTTTTTAAAACAAATTTTAATGCATCTGCTCTATAGGTAGTGATATTCATAGAATGTTTTGTTGCTATTGAGCGAATGAATTTGATGGAATTTATTTGTGTTCTACACAAATAACAGATTTAACTACTCTCGAAATAAATTCATAGGCAATACTTCCAGTTCCAGAAAACAAGTCTAACACTTCAGAATCCGTTAAAATATCTTTGTTTTCTAAAATGTTGAATAAGGCCTCTTTTGCTGAACTTGTTGTTGGTCTAGCTTTTATACTTTTGTTAAATGGAATGTGAATAGACTTAAATTTTCCTGAAATAATTCTCAAATCACAATTTTTTAAAGTTGGATTGTTGGTCGTATTCTATTTCTACATTGGGAAAAATATCTTTTATTTTGGAAGATAATGTCTTGTCTTCAACCCCACAATGTTCAATATTAAATGGTTCGTTTATGAATTTTGATTCTTTAATAACACTTAGAAGGAAGTAAAATGAATCTTCACTATTTTCAATTTCATATCTATTGACCAAGATTAGTTTTTTATTGTTAAAGGATGCTATGTAAATACATTTTCGTCCAAGAAAATACTTCAATTTAAAATCAAAATTTGAAGACATGACATATAAAATCCACAGGTGGCTGAAGATTATCCCTTTATTAATTTCTTTTTGATTGCACTCAGAATCTCTTTGTCAATTCCCCAAAAGATCATAGTTTGATACTTGGATATTTTGTCTTCTAAATAGTTTAGATTCATTTTTTCATCTGAAATAAATCTTTTTTTCTCTTCTAAAGGAATGTGGCTAGCTAATTCATTTGGAATTAAAGTAAAGTATGAGGTGTCTAAGTATATGTTTTCAATTTTTGAACTTGCTTTAATTTCTTGCTCCTTGGTCAGTTTCCAAAATCCAGATTCAGAAATTTTAAAAAAATTGTTTTCAAATATATATATGTCTAAAGAAGAGTATTTCCAATATGTGGGGGTTATTTCCAATTCCCACTAGTTTTCACTTCTGTTAAAGATCCTGTTTTTAGTGTGTCTCTTTCGTTAAGTGGGTCGTATGGAGATGGATCAAATGCGGTAAATACCGGGGTTCCTACTTTGGATAGTAAATAAAAGTAATTTTCAGAATCTTCGTTGAGATTTGCAAAATTTATTTTGTCTCCTTTGAAAATTTCGAACGAAATATTAGTAGAATCCATAGATCTATTTTTTACCATCGATTTGAAATTTGAGATTTTAAGACTTGGACTTGAAAATTCGTCTTCTTTGGATACAATGCCAATGTAAAAAGGATCAAAAAGCTCAGGATTATAAAGTGGCGGTTGAAGATTATAAGATAATACATCTTCAAAGTCTGTCCAATAGGATCTAGATCGGTCTTGAAATGATATTTTTTTGAGTTAGTTTAATTTTTAGTTCTTTATTGGATCTAATAATATGGAATAAAATAGTGTCTTTTTTCTTGTTTTTTAGAACTTCTAGAAAATCTGAAGGGGTATTGTAGGTTATTGAGTCTACGGAAATAATGTTATCTCCTATATTGAATTGTGGCAATTGGGGAATTGAATCTTTAACGACCAATCCTTTAATGTTCTTGTTGTAATAGGCTGTATCATTCCCATTAAAGTCAATTATATAGGAGGATACAAATTCATATGGATTTTCTTTTTTGTAATTAATTATTTCAAATGAAACATCGTCACTAGATTCTAGTATCCCAGCATACATTTTAAAATATTTTTTATCAGAATTAGGAACTAAGTCTAAATTTTCAACTTTAAAATCATACAATCTATTGTCTGCAGAGTCTGAAGATGATGGAAATAGTTTTACTAAAACATTTATCCAGGAGGTGTCTTTTGTTAATAGACCGCATTTCAAAGCTTCTTTTTCATCATAAGATTCTAATTGGATGTAGTCAAGTATTGCGTCGTATCCAAGAATTTCGGCATGTTCAGCAGTAATTTTATAGTCTGGAACAACTCCCATAGTACTTATAGAGTAAACGCTATCTTGTACTAAGAACCTTTTAAGCTCCTCAAAATTATCGCTATACCAACCGTATTTTTTTTTGTATTCCAACTGTACTATTTCAATATCTCTTAAGCCTTGCTTGATATTTGAATCAATTTCTTTCTTTAGATCAATTTGAGCTATAGTTGTAGATATGGAATTATAAGTAGAATAGCCTAAAAACAAGCAACTAATGAGTAGAGCAAATAAAATTTTCAGATGAGTGTTCTTGCCAATGATTTCTTTAATATAGAGAACCGTAACAACTCCCATTATTAGAACAACAATAGAGCCCATTAGGAATGTGCCAGATTGGTTAATACTTCCTGTGCCACTAAATAGGGCAGTATTCAACAATATTAGCCCAAGTAAAATTACTATGGCTGGAAATATGTATTTTTTTATGAGAAGGCTTCGTTCTTCCATTCGAATTATTTTAAATACAAATCTAATGTTTTTTTCAAAATTTTCTTCTTATAATGTCAACAAATTATAGCCTTATTATTTTTTCAAATAATTAAGAATTTAATTTTGAATTTATATAGTTTATTAATTTTTTATTTTATTTTATTTTTAAATATTAAAATTTAATTTCTTTCAACTTGTTTTAATGTCTTAAATATTTTAATTTGTATATTTGATTATTTAATAGAACTAATGGATAAATCTATTTTAAGTAAAGTTTATAATTTAATATCTCTTTCTCGTTCAATGAGTGCACTCTTTGAGCGAGAAAAAACCACTACTTCAAAATATGTCCATGCTACTTCCAAAGGACACGAAATTATTCAAATTGCTGCTGGTATTCAATTACAAAAAGATGATTTTTTATATCCATATTACAGAGATGATTCTATGCTTTTGTCCATAGGGTTAGAGCCATTTGACTTAATGCTTCAGCTACTGGCTAAATCTAAAGACCCTTTTTCAGGAGGTAAAACTTATTATTCCCATCCTAGTTTAAATAACCCAGAACTTCCAAAAATACCCCACCAATCTTCTGCAACAGGAATGCAGGCAATACCTGCAACTGGTGCTGCTATGGGATTAAAATATAAAGAGGAAGTTGGTCTGTCCAAACATAATGAGGATGCTCCTATTGTAGTTTGTTCTCTTGGAGATGCATCTTGCACAGAAGGAGAAGTTTCTGAAGCTTTTCAAATGGCGGTTTTAAAAAAACTACCTATAATTTATCTTGTTCAGGACAATGAATGGGATATTTCTGCAAAAGCAGAAGAAACAAGAGCTCAGGATATTTCCTATTTCGCTAAAGGTTTTAAAGGCCTTAAAGTATTTACTGTAGATGGAACCAATTTTCAAGAATCCTATATTGCTCTACAAGAAGCTATTAAACTAGATATAGAAGAACGCCAATACTAATTCATGCAAAAGTTCCTCTATTAAATCATCATACTTCAGGTGTTAGAATGGAGTGGTATAGAGATGATCTAGATGCTCATTTGTTAAGAGATCCTTTGCCAATTTTAAAAGAATTATTAATAGAAAATGGTTTTAAAGAAACAGAACTTGATGAAATCTCTTTAAAATCTGAAAAATTAGTTTTAGAACAATACAAAAAAGCTTTAGAAGAAAAAGACCCTGAGCCAAACGAACTTTTTAAAAATATTTTTGCCCCAACAACTGTTAAAGAAGAGAAAGGGGAAAGGTCTCCAGAAAATAAAGAACCAACTGTTATGGTAGATTCTGCATTATTTGCAATAAGAGAATTGATGCATGCAGATGACAGATGTTTGTTCTATGGGCAAGATGTTGGCGGTAGATTAGGTGGAGTCTTTAGGGAAGCTGCTACTTTGGCACAACAATTTGGCAACCATAGAGTATTTAATACTCCTATTCAAGAAGCTTTTATTGTGGGTAGCACTGCAGGAATGTCTGCCGTTGGGTTAAAGCCAATTGTTGAAGTTCAATTCGCAGATTATATTTGGCCAGGTTTAAACCAATTATTTACAGAAATAAGTAGATCTTATTATTTGTCAAACGGTAAATGGCCTGTAAGTATGATTCTTAGAGTTCCTATTGGTGCTTATGGCTCAGGAGGTCCTTACCATTCTTCAAGTATTGAGTCAATAGTCACTAATATAATTGGAATAAAAGTGCTATACCCTTCAAATGGTGCAGATTTGAAAGGACTTATGAAAGCTGCCTACTTAGATCCAAATCCTGTATTAGTTTTGGAACATAAGGGCTTGTATTGGTCTAAAATTCCTGGCACAGAAAATGCTAAAACAATTGAACCAGACGAAAATTATATTCTGCCAATTGGTAAAGCAAGTAAAGTCATAGAAGCTGAACTTAAGTATGAAAAATCTGGAGAATCAGTGGTGATTATAACCTACGGTCGTGGAGTATATTGGTCCTTGGAAGCTTCAAAATCTTTTGCTGGACAAATAGAGATATTGGACTTAAGAACCTTATCTCCCTTAGACGAAGAACAAATTTTAAAATCTGTAAAAAAGCATGGGAAATCTATCATAGTTACCGAAGAACCTTCCTCTGCTAGTTTTTCACTTGGTATTGCAGGACTTATTCAAGAAAATTGCTTTGAATTTTTAGACGCTCCTGTGAAAATAGTTGGCTCAGAAAATACTCCAGCTATTCCTTTGAATGAGAACTTAGAGTTCACTTATTTGCCCAATGCTTCTAAAGTTCAAAAAGCTATATCCACTCTTTTAGAGTACTGATAACCATCATTTAAATTTTATGTAATAGATTTGTTCATTATTTTATAACTATGGAATACTTAAATAAAGTTTTTTTTGGAAATACAATTCAGCAATGGATAATTGCTTTTCTAGTATTAATTGGTTCTTTTTTGTTAGTAAAAATATTGTACTGGATTTTCTCCTCAGTTTTTAAAAATCTAACTATTAAAACAAAGACTAATTTAGACGATATTTTACTTAAAAATTTACAAAATCCACTTACAAATTTAGTAGTTATTGGTGCTTATTACTTTTCGGTAAGCTATTTACATTTTGATAAAAATATTGAGACAATTTTAGTAAATATTGCTTATTTACTATTTACAATCACATTAACTTCAATTATATCTAAAATAATAGATGCTCTTATTTCTGAAGTTATTCTTCCTATATCTAAAAAAACTGAGTCTAGTTTTGACAGTCATCTAATACCAGTGATTCAGAAAGCTGTAAGAGCTGTAATTTGGTCACTTGGGAATTGTTATTGGGTTGGATAATATTGGTTTTGATATTACAGCCATGATTGCTGGACTTGGAATTGGTGGATTGGCTCTAGCTTTAGCAGCCCAGGATTCGGTTAAAAATATTTTCGCAGGTGTCATGATTTTCTTAGATAAACCTTTTAAAATTAACGATAGGATAAAAGTAGATGGGCATGACGGAACAGTCGAAGATGTGGGACTCAGGAGCACCAGAATAAGAACCTTAGAGGGAAGAATCGTAACTATTCCAAACTGTACTTTTACTGATAACAGTGTTATCAATGTCACCTCCCAGCCAGCTCTAAAAGTTAAAATTAACTTAGGACTTACTTACGATACAAATGAAGAACAAATGCAAAAAGCAATAGATATACTTCAAGACATTGTTAAAGGGCAAGACGCTATTACCAATGACTATGCTGCAGGTTTCAACGGGTTTGGCGATTTTTCACCAAACATTCTTTTTATGTATTATGTAAGGCCTGAATCTCATTGGCTTAGATACACAGACTCTTGTCAATAAAGAAGTCTTAAGAAGATTTAATAAAGAAGGGTTGGAGTTTGCTTTTCCCAACCCAAACTATTTTTAAAAAGGAGATTAATTAATACTTATTAACTCTACGTCAAATATTAATGTACTAAAGGGAGCGATTTGTGCTCCAGCTCCTCTTTCTCCATATGCTAAATTGTAAGGAACATAAAGTTTCCACTTAGATCCTACTGACATTAAGCTGTAAGTGCTTCTGTCCAACCTTTGATAACTCCATTTACAGGAAAACTAGCTGGTTCTCCTCTGTCTACAGAACTATCAAAAACAGTTCCATCTAACTAGGGTTCCATGATAGTGAGTCAGTTACATTACTCCTCTATAGTAGGCTATAGGTCCTGTTCCATCATTAATTACTTCATATTGAAGGCCACTTGCAAGTGTTGTGACTCCCTCTCTTTTGGCATTTTCTCGCAGGTAGTCAGCACCTTCTTCAATCACAGATTCACTTTCTTTTTGTTGCTTTTTGGAGAAGTCACGTGTTGGATAATGGCTTGGGCTTGGTTATCGCTTATTTTAGCTTCTACCTCCTTTTCTAAGACATCTTTTATTCCAGCCTCGAAATTATCTAGTGTTTTAATATCTTCAAATTGTTTTTTAATATTTTCTCCAATATTCACTCCTAAGCTATAGCTTACCGAGTCCAGTTCAGTAATCAGATTTACGGATTCTTCTGGTTTCTCTGTTTTGCATGCTATTAACAGTATTAGAGAGGATAGGATTATTATATTTTTCATTTTAATTTATACTTATTAGTTCAACTTCAAAAATTAGGGTAGTAAATGGTAGCCAGTTGTGAGGACCAGCTCCTCTTTCTCCATATGCTAAATCGTAAGGGACAAATAGTCTCCATTTAGAACCAACAGTCATTAATTGTAGTGCTTCTGTCCATCCTTTAATTACTTGTTTACACGAAAATGTGCAGGCTCTCCTCTTTCTACAGAACTATCAAAAACTGTTCCGTCAATTAATGTTCCATGGTAATGCGTAGTAACTTGGTCATTTAATGATGGCTTAACACCTTCTCCTGATTTAATTACTTCATATTGCAAGCCACTTTCCAATGTAACTATATTTTCCTTCACGCTGTTTTCAGTTAGAAACTTTCTACCTTCTTCAACCACAGATTCACTTGCTTTTGCTTGTTGTTTCGTAAAGTATTCTTGAATTGTTTTTTGCGCATCAGCTCCCGAAATACTAGGTTCTTTGCTGTCGTCTAAAACATCTTTTATCGCTGCTTCAAAATTTCCAGGAGTCAATGTCTGGAAAGTTGGGCTTTAACTCCTGTCTCCAACATTTACTCCTAAGCTGTAACTAACGGAGTCTATTTCATTATTTAATTTTTGTGCGGACATGTTTATAGTTTATTGTTATGGTGGCTAATGATTAATATCGTAAGAGTTTTGACTTTTTTCATAATCTGTAATTATTATCATGTTTGTTGAGATTGAATTAAAGTCATTAACCGCTTTTCTTTTGTGGTGTTTGAATTTTTTTAGGAACTTGTTTTCTTAGTGCAGTATTGCCCTTTTTGGAGATTTGTTTTTTCGGCTTTTTCTCTGACTTTATCTACTGTAACAGATCATCTTTATCGGTTTTTTTGGCATCTTCTTTTTCCGACTTTTTAAGTTTTAACTTCTTGGTTTTGTGCAGTAAGATTGTACCACTGAAAGAGTTTTTTTATATCGGAGTTATAGACCTGTTCTTTGTCATAATTTGGAACAAATTCTTCAAGTTTAGCTCTTAATTTTTCTGTACTTTCAGTATGATTAATGGTAGCTTTTCCGTCCGTTAGATTCATATATTTTTCTATAAATATCTGAAAGCAATACTTCTTCTTCATAAGTATATATACTTATATCTGACAAAGCACTAATTCTATTAGTATTAAAAATTGGAAATCTCTTTTTATCAATGATTGACTCTACAATCACATTATTTTTGGATTTTCCAACTGTGCA
>CAJJCR010000016.1 GCA_905182745.1 Bacteroidetes bacterium MED-G20
AGTATTACTATGCGCGGGACAAGATGGAAAAAGAACTGGACTCAAACACTCCAGAGTTATGATTCACCAACCGCTGGGTGGTGCTCAGGGTCAAGCTTCAGACATAGAAATTACAGCTAGAGAAATACAGAAATTAAAGAAAGAGCTTTATGACATAATTTCTCACCATACTAAAAAAGATTACGAAGCAGTTTGGAAAGATAGTGATAGAGATTATTGGATGACATCCCAAGAAGCAAAAGACTATGGGATGATTGATGAAGTATTAACTAGAAAATAAACTATGTCAAAAACTTCAGAAGAAAGTATAAGATGCTCATTTTGTGGTAGAGAAAAGAAAGAAGTAAATGTACTTATTGCTGGTATTACCGGACATATTTGCGATTCTTGTATTACTCAAGCTCATTTAATTGTTAAAGAAGAGGGTGGAATAAAATCCAAAAATGAAATTGAAAACACTCTTAAACTTCTTACACCAAAAGAAATTGTAGAAAATTTAGGGCTCCATGTAATTGGACAAGATGAAGCTAAGAAAGTATTGTCGGTTGCTGTTTACAACCACTACAAAAGACTAACCCAAAAAAATAAGACCAATGACAATATTGAGATTGAAAAATCCAATATTATTATGGTTGGTGAAACTGGAACTGGAAAGACACTACTTGCTAAAACCATAGCAAATCTTTTAAAAGTACCATTTTGTATAGCAGACGCTACAGTTCTTACTGAAGCTGGTTATGTTGGTGAAGATGTAGAAAGTATTCTTTCAAGATTACTTCAAGCGGCAGACTACAATGTTGAAGCGGCAGAAAGAGGCATAGTTTTTATAGATGAAATTGATAAAGTTGCCAGAAAAAGTGACAATCCGTCAATTACAAGAGATGTTTCAGGGGAAGGTGTACAACAGGCAATGCTTAAGCTTTTAGAAGGTGCAATAGTAAATGTTCCACCACAGGGAGGCAGAAAGCATCCTGAACAAAAAATGATTCAAATAGACACCAAAAACATACTTTTTATATGTGGGGGAGCTTTTGATGGAATTACTAAAATTATTGAAAGAAGAGTAAAGAGCCAAGCTATTGGATTTAATACATTATCTGATGCAGATTTTAACGACGAAAAAATGCTGTCAAATGTCAATCAGCTTGATGTCAAAAAATATGGTTTAATTCCAGAACTTATAGGCAGGTTCCCAGTTCTAACTTATCTCCATCCGCTTAGTGAAGAAACTTTGTTGAGTATTTTAACGGAACCGAAAAATGCGCTTACCAAACAGTATGTCAAATTATTTGAGATGGACGAAATAAATCTAATTATAAAGAAAGAAGTTTTACGTTTCATAGTTCAAAAAGCAATGCTTTTGAATTTAGGTGCCAGAGGTTTAAGATCCATATGCGAAGCTATTCTAACAGATTCCATGTTTAACGCTCCAGATCAAAAAACAAAGGAATTGGTTATTGATTTATCCTATGCTGAAAAACAGTTTTCAAAATCGAAAATCAGTAAACTTAAAGTAGCTTAATTTAACTTATTGTAAACCATTATTTTGAAATCATGAGGGTTAGATTCGTCCTTTTTATGATTTAAAAACTCAGAAGATTGCCAAGAATTATAATTGATTTCCGGAAAAAAAGTATCCCCATCAAATTGCTCATCAATGTGGGTAATATACATTCTATCGATCAATCCTTTTTCTAAAAACTTTTTATAAATCTCTCCACCACCTATTACAAACACCTCTTTATTTTCAACATTTCTTAAAGATTCCAGACTTTCTTCAATACTATTTACTACGAGACATCCCTCAGCTTTATAAGACTTATTTCTAGTAATAATTACATTATTTCTATTTTTTAATGGTCTATATTTTTTTGGAATACTTTCATAATTCTTTCTTCCCATTATTACAACAGTATCCATTGTTGTATCCATGAAAAATTTCATGTCTTTTGGAAGGTGCCAAATTAGTTGATTATTTTTTCCAATAACTTGGTTTTTACCGACAGCCACTATTATAGAAATTATCATACGGAAACAGCAGCTTTTATATGTGGATGTGGATCATAATTGATTAACTCAAAATCTTCATACTTAAAGTTATTAATATCAGTGATTTCTGGATTAATCTTCATTATAGGAAGAGTTCTAAAATCTCTGGATAATTGTTCTTTTGCTTGTTCCAGATGATTATTGTACAAATGAACATCGCCAAATGTGTGAATGAAATCACCAACCTTTAAATTAGTAACTTGAGCAATCATCATGGTAAATAAGGCGTAAGATGCTATGTTAAATGGAACACCAAGAAAAGTATCTGCACTTCTTTGGTACAATTGACAAGATAATTTTCCTTCAGAGACATAAAATTGAAAAAAAGCATGACAAGGCGGCAAAGCAGCTTTCCCATTGGCAACATTTTCAGAAAAACTTTCAGAAGTATCGGGTAAAACACTTGGATTCCATGCAGATACAATCATCCTTCTACTATTGGGATTATTTTTGATTTGATTAATTAAAATACTAATTTGATCGACTCCATCGGAATTCCAGTTTCTCCACTGATGCCCATAAACAGGACCTAAATCTCCAAATTCATCAGACCAAGCATCCCATATTTTAACATTATTTTCTTTTAAATATTTGGTATTTGTTTCTCCCTTAATAAACCAAAGTAATTCGTGAATTATAGACTTTAGATGGAGTTTTTTTGTGGTTAATAGTGGAAAACCTTCCGAAAGATTAAACCTCATTTGATATCCAAATGTACTTAAGGTTCCAGTTCCTGTTCTATCTCCTTTTTGAATACCCTTTTCAAGAATATGGGATAATAATTTATGGTATTGTTTCATAAAGATTTAATGCTTTAAAAATAGAATGTATTTATTCAAAAAATAAGAAATCATTAAAAAACTTATCAACTAAAAGTTAATAAGTCATCCCTACAATAGTGGCAGATAAAAGAGACGCCAAAGTTCCTGCCAATAAAGCCTTCATTCCTAATTCGGAAAGCAGCTTTCTTTTACTAGGAGCTAGAGAACCAATCCCTCCAATTTGTATACCAATTGAAGCAAAGTTTGCAAAACCACATAGCATGTAGGTAGCCATTGTTATGGACTTTTCTTCTGTAAATGAACCTGCAGCTTTTAAGTCCCCAAGGCTTATATAACCAATAAACTCCGTCATAATTAATTTTTCGCCAATTAATCTTCCAACAATAGTGATATCCTCACTACAAACTCCTAAAAGCCACATTAAAGGTGCAAAAATATAGCCCAATATAACCTGAAGTGAAAGCTCCGAAAATTGACCATTGCTAAAATCATTAATAAAAGAATTTAGACCTGTAAAAGAGCCAATTTTCAAAAGTATAAAATTACCCATTGCAAGAAATGCTATAAAGACTAAAAGCATGGATGCAACATTCACAGCTAGTTTTAGTCCTTCCACGGTTCCATTAGAAATAGCATCTAAAACATTACTGCCAATTTTCTCTTTAGAAACTTCAACATTTGAATCAATTTCTTGGGTTTGAGGAATTAGAATTTTAGAAATTATCACGGCTCCAGGAGCTGCCATAAAAGAAGCTGCCAATAAATGCTTGGCAAATATTAATCTTTCACTGGGGTCATCTCCACCTAAAAAAGCAATGTAGGCCGCAAGGACTCCACCAGCCAGTGTTGCCATTCCGCCAGTCATAACCAAGAGCAATTCAGATCTAGACATTTTTGATAAATAAGCTTTAATCATTAGTGGAGATTCTGTTTGTCCTAAAAAAATATTTCCCGCAACTGAAAGACTTTCAGCCCCTGAAAGATTTAAAACTTTGGTCATTATCAAAGCAAAATAATATACTATTTTTTGAATCACCCCCAAATAAAATAACAAACTCGTTAGTGCTGAAAAAAAGATAATGGTAGGTAAGACTTGAAAAGCGAAGAGAAACCCATGTTTTTCAGTATCTAGAAAAGATCCGAATAGAAAATCAGCTCCTGCTTTGCTAAAATCAAGAATAGCAACAAATATCTTTCCTAAGAGCTGAAAACCTAATCGAAAATATTCAAGAAAAGAAACGCCAAATGGATTTAAAATTAAAAATGCTAAAATTATTTGAAATAAAAGACCAATACCTACAATTTTCCAGGGTATTTTCGACTTTTTCTCACTAAATAAAAAGGCTATTAGAATAACAACTGCAATGCCAATTATACCTCTTAAAATAGAAACAAAAGAAATGTCCAAAATATTAATTTACTTTATTGTAGGTGTGCAAATCTCCATCAATTTGAAGAATTAGTTGGTCTAAGTTAACAGAAATAACTTTCATTTTATAAGTTACTTTCGTGGGAATAACCAATCCGTCTTTAATCGTAGCAATTTTTTGATTTCCATTTTGAAGAACAATGGTAGAATTTCCATTTATGTCATTTACAACAAACATAGAATCAATATAAGTTTTTGATTCTGGGATATTTTCAAATAACAACAAAGAATCATCTAGTAACCAAGACCCTTTAACACCATCAATTGAAAACTGTTTTTTATTGTTTTCTTTTACTAATTTCATGGTATACTTTTCATCAACTGGAACAGTTGAGATATTTTGATCGTTGAACTCTACATAATCAATTTGCCAGACTCCTATTAATTTGTTTTCTATTGATTTTGAGCAACCTGTAAGTAAAAGGTTAAAAGTCAAATAAAAAATTAGTGATTTTAAAAATTTAGTTTTCTTTTCTTTTGTTAATTTCATCTCTAAATCTTGAAGCTGCTTCGTAATCTTCATTGTCAATTGATTTTTTTAGATGTTTTTTGAGATCTTTAAGACTCATTCTTTCAGTAGGGTTTTTAGTTATTTCCTCTAAGTTTATCTCAGAATTAATATCCTCCAAGTCTTCCGCATCATCGTCATCTAAAATTATACCAGCCGAACTTAAGACAAATTCAAAAGTATAAATAGGACATTCAAATCTAACAGCTAAAGCAATAGCATCCGATGTTCTAGAATCAATTTCCACTTCTTTTCCTTCTTGCTCACAAATTAGTTTTGCAAAAAAAATCCCTTCCACCAAATTGTAAATAATTACTTCTACTAAATTTATATTAAAAAGATCGGAAAAATTTTTAAATAAGTCGTGAGTTAAAGGTCTACTTGGCGTCATTTTTTCTAACTCTATTGCTATAGCTTGAGCTTCAAATCCTCCTATAATAATTGGCAATCTTCTTTTGCCAATCACTTCTGATAGAACCAAAGCATAAGCTCCAGACTGGGTTTGACTGTAGGACAATCCAGCAATATCTAACTTGATTTTCTCCATAGTAGAATAAATGTAAACCTACATTTTTGAGTTAATCATAAAGATAACTAAATATTAAGAAATTATCTTTGTGAAGCTTTAAAATTGTTGATGGCAGCAGTTAATTTTGGCAAGACTTCAAATGCATCTCCAACTACACCATAATCTGCTGCCTTAAAAAATGGTGCTTCTGGATCCGTATTAATGACAACAATAACTTTACTTCCGTTTACACCCGCTAAATGTTGAATAGCCCCAGAAATACCTGCAGCTATGTAAAGGTTCGGCCTTATAGCAACACCTGTTTGACCAACGTGTTCATGATGAGGCCTCCATCCAATATCTGCAACTGGTCTAGAACATGCAGTAGTAGCACCGAGTGAATTAGCTAAATCTTCAACTATTCCCCAGTTCTCAGGACCTTTCAGCCCTCTACCAGCAGAAACTACTAATTCTGCTTCAGGCAATGGAATACCGTCTCCTAATGGTTTTAAATCCACAGTTTTAATTCTTCCATTTCCTAAATCTTCCTCAAATTCTGAAATAGATACATCTACTTTGTTTTCTACAGGCTGAATCGAGTTTGGAAGTATGGAAATAACTTTTTTATCTGTGTGGACACAGACGTATGCGATTGCTTTTCCAGAGTACACATTGGTTTTTACTGTAAAATCATCTGATACTTCAGGTAAGGAAATAGCTCCTGAAACATGTCCTGCTTCTAGTTTTGCAGCAACCCTTGGTCCAATAGATTTTCCTGTTTGATCTTGGGAAAGAAGGATGAATTCCGCATTCAGCTTATCTACTGCTTTCAACATAAGTTTAGAAACAACTTGATCATTTGGTTCATTAATCTTTCTATAAACCAAAATATTCTTAGCACCATAATCTCCCATTTCAGAAAGAACTTCGTTACTTGCATTTCCGTAAGTAACAACATTAACTTCTCCTAAATTCGTTCCATAAGTAATGACTTCCTTAGCAGCCTTACTTAATTTATTTTTAATTTCAACAAATACTAATACTGACATAATTAAATAACTTTTGTTTCATTGTGTAATAATTCTACTAATTCATCCATGTTTTCCGGATCTAAATATTTACAACCTATTTTAGGTGCAGGCAATTCAAACTTAACTACCGAAGTCAATTTGTTGTGTTCTGTTGGAGGAATAACATTTAAAGGTTTTGTGCGAGCTGCCATGATTCCTCTCATATTAGGAATTCTTTGTTCTGCCATTCCTTTTGATGCGCTTAAAACAAATGGAAAATCAACTTCAACAACCTCAATTCCACCTTGAACATCTCTTTCGAGAGTTGCTCTAGCACCATCAACATCTAACTTATTTGCCAAAGAGACAAAAGGCATGTCAAGTAATTCTGCTACCATCCCACCAATTTGAGCCCCGTTGTAATTGATAGTTTCTTTTCCTGTCATTACAAGATCAAAATTTTCATTTTTTGCATATTCAGAGATTTGTTTAGCAACAAAGAATGAATCCGCTGGATCTGCATCGATTCTAACAGCGTCATTTGCTCCAATAGCAAGTGCTTTTCTGATGGTAGGATCATCAATGGAAGTTCCAACTGTTATTGTGGTAACAGTACCACCACTTGCCTCTACTAATTCTAAAGCCCTAACCAGAGCATACCACTCGTCGTAAGGATTTACAATGTATTGTACTCCATTTTCGTCAAATTTTGTATTGTTGTCCACAAAATTTATTTTACTTGTAGTATCTGGCACTTTACTAATACATACTAATATTTTCATTTAAAAAAGTTTATTTAAATTTATTTAACAAAGGTAAATAATTCTATTTAGAACAATTATAAACAACTGTATAATATTGTTAAATCACAATAAAATTTGTCTAAACAAAAGTTTTTAAAATAATTTTTTTAAAAAAATATTAATTTAATTTAAAAAGTCTTATTTATGATTTACTTTTAGCCAAATTTTTACAATATGAGAACAGTTCAATATAGAGAGGCTCTTAGGGAAGCAATGGTTGAGGAAATGAGAAAAGACGAAACAGTCTTTCTTATGGGTGAAGAAGTCGCTGAGTATAATGGAGCTTACAAAGTTTCACAAGGAATGTTAGATGAGTTTGGTGCCAAGAGAGTAATCGATACTCCAATTGCTGAACTTGGATTTGCTGGAATTGCAGTTGGAGCAGCTATGAATGGTCTTAGACCAATTGTAGAATTTATGACTTGGAATTTTGCACTACTTGCTTCAGATCAAATAATTAACAGCGCAGCAAAGATTCTCCAAATGAGTGGAGGACAATATTCATGCCCAATAGTGTTTAGAGGGGGAAATGGTCCAGCAGGTCAATTAGCTGCAACTCATTCGCAAAGCTTTGAATCTTTTTATGCCCATGTTCCTGGACTTAAAGTAGTTACTCCTTCAAATCCATACGATGCAAAAGGACTTTTAAAATCGGCCATTAGAGACAATGACCCTGTTCTTATAATGGAATCTGAAAAAATGTATGGTGATAAAGGTGAAATTCCTGAAGGTGAATATTTAGTTCCTATTGGGAAAGCAGACATCAAAAGAAAAGGGGATCATATAACAATAGTTTCTTTTGGTAAAATTTTAAAAGTTGTTTATCAAGCAGCTGAAGAACTTGCTAAGGATGGTGTTTCCTGTGAAGTGATTGACCTCAGATCTGTTAGACCAATTGATTATGATGCAATTGTAAATTCTGTCAAGAAAACCAACCGATGTGTAGTTGTTGAAGAAAGCTGGCCACTTGCCTCAATATCTGGTGAAATTGCTTACCACCTTCAAAGACATGCATTTGACTACTTAGATGCTCCTGTAATGAGAGTTATGCAAGCGGATACACCTTTCGCATTTTCTAAAGTCTTAATTGATGAAGCTCTGCCAAGCATTAAAAGAATTGTTGATGCCGTGAAGTCTAGTCTTTACGTTAGTTAAATACTTTTTTAAAGTGCTGAAGTAAGTAAATCCAAGTTTTTATATGGTATGTTATAAGCCTTTCCTAAAATAGATGAGGTCAATGTTCCATTATAAATATACACTCCGTGCCTAAATCCTTTGGAGTATTGAATTAATTTTTCACAACCTCCACTCTCTGAAATTTCAATTAACAATGGAGAAAAAATATTACTTAAACTAAAACTTGCTGTTCTTGAAACCCTAGAACCAATATTAGGAACGCAATAATGAATAACATCGTGTTTAGTGAACGTTGGCTTTTGGTGGGTAGTTATTTTAGAAGTTTCAAAGCAACCTCCTTTGTCAATACTAACATCTACTATAACAGATCCTGATTTCATTTTCTTAACCACATCCTCACTCACAATACAAGGTGTCCTTCCGTGAGGAGCACTAAGTGCACCAATAGCTACATCACATCTCATTAAAGCTTTTTCTAAAACTTTAGGCTGGATGACAGAGGTGAAAACCTTTTGTCCAATTTCATTTTGAAGGCGTCTTAATTTAAATAAAGAATTATCAAATACTTTTACAGAAACTCCAAGTGCTAAAGCTGCACTAGCAGCAAACTGGCCAACAGTACCAGCACCAATTATTACTAATTCTGGTGGAGTTATTCCAGCTACTCCTCCCATCATCAATCCTTTTCCATTATTAGCATTACTCATAAGCTCTGCTGCAATCAAAAAGGAAGAAGTTCCAGCTATCTCTCCCATAGACCTAACTAAAGGAAAAGAACCACTCTTGTCTTCAATATAGTCCCAGGCTATGGCAGTAATTTTTTTAGCCATTAATTTTTTTAATGCATTTTCAGGTTGTGCAGTAATCTGTAAAGCAGAAAAAAGTATTTGCTTGTGCTTCATTAAAGCAATTTCTTTATCGTTTGGAGGGACTTACCTTAAGTATTATATCTGCCTTATATATTTGCTTAGTATCGTATATAATTTCAGCACCAGACTCACTGTAATCAGAATCCGAAAAATTAGCGTTTTCACCTGCACCAGTTTCAACTACAACTCTGTGGCCATTGGCAACTAACAAACTTACCGACTCAGGAACTAATGCAACTCGTTGTTCTTGTAACTCTGTTTCTTTAGGAATTCCAATATACAAATTTTGATTCTTCTGGCTAGTTTCTAGCATTTCCTCTTGGGGAGAAAGAGAAGCTTGAAGCGCTAATGATTTAAGTGCATCTCCAGATAAACTCATGTCTTAATAATAATTTTTCGTAGACCTTTATCTACTGTTATATTTACACTTACGCAATTAGGTGGTAAAAAGTTATAAATATTTTGTGGCCACTCAATAAAACATAAATTCCTATCGTTAATTATTTCTAGTAAACCAATGTTTTCAACCTCATTTTCATCTTCAATTCTATAACAATCTACGTGATATATAGGCTGACTACTGTCCCCCAAATAAGTATTTATAATACTAAATGTTGGAGAATTAGCATCTTTAACTCCTAAAATAGATACAACAGAACTAATAAGAGTAGTTTTTCCACTTCCCATTTCTCCTTCAAATAAAAATAAATTATAGGATTTTGTTAATTCAACAATTTCTTTAGAAACTTTATTTAGTTCAGAAAGCTGATTGATAATAAAGGATTTATTAGACATTATTTACGAGCTATAAAAATGAGTTCAGAAGAATTCAGTCTTAATTTTTCATAATCAATCTCTCCAAGAGCAGTTTTGGGATCAAAAACATCCACTTTAAAGCCCGCTTTTTCAAGCTTTTTTGGATAATCTAAGCCATACAATCTAACATGGTCTTTTTGCCAAAAGTGAATTTCTCTTTCTTTTGGATCAGTAATTGAAGAGTCTTCATAGGTGACTTTATTATTGTAATCAATTGGAACCTGGAAAATCCCCCATCCACCAGGTTTCATTACCCTAAGCAACTCCTTCATACATTGATTATCGTCTTGAACATGCTCTAAAACATGGTTGCAAAAAATAACATCATATAAATTATCTTCAAGTGGAATATTATGCAAATCAAAATGTAAATCAGCAATTGGAGATTCCATATCTGCAGTAGTATAACTCAGATTTTTCTGCTTTTTAAAAATTGGATAAAAACATTGTTCTGGAGCAACATGGAGTACTTTTTGAATTTCTTCTTTGAAAAAAGAACTCTGTTTCAAATAAAGCCACATTAATCTATGTCTTTCCAATGTTAAATCGTAAGGACATAGAACATTTTCTCTGTGCGCTGTATTGGACCCATAGGAAAGGAATTTTCTGAAATCTCTCTCACAGACTGGACAATGTACTTCATTTCCATATTAAACATTAATGCAAACAGTTTGAATAAATAACTGAGTCTTATTAAAAGTGGCCTTGGAAGAGTATTAAGTAGAAATTTATAGAGCTTTTTCATTTCAATAAATTGTCTATTTCTTGGGCGTAATCCAACGAATCGTCTCTGTAAAAATGCAATTCTGGCATTTTTCTTAATTGGTTTCTCACCAATTTACTAATCTCGTATCTTATAGAATTTGATTGAGTATAAATATGGTCAAATGAGTCATCGTTATCTTTGCCTCCAAAAATACTTATATAAACTTTTGCAATAGATAAATCTGGACTCATTCTTACGGTTGTAACGGTAACCATTGCCCCTTTACCAACGGAATTTGCATTTCTCTGGAAATAGGTTCCAAGCTCTTTTTTAATTACACTAGCTATTTTTTCTTGTCTTACACTCATTAAGGATGCAAATTTAGAAAAAGAGATCACTTTAACACAATAGTTAGGGATATTGATAGTTGATAATAACAATTAAGGAAGTATATTAACTTTGCAAAAGATAATTAAAGATGAAAAACTTAATTAGAATAGCTAAAATAACCTTGCAATTCAAAAGAACCCTTTTTTTGAACCTAGGATTTAATATTTTAGGAATGGTGTTTTCCATCTTTTCCTTTGCTATGATTATCCCATTATTAAGAATTATATTCAATTCTTCTACTGCAGTTTTTGAAAAAACAATTAGCTCCTACAATGGCGATTTTACCTGGACAAAAGATGGAGTTTTAAACTTTGTTAATTATTACTTAGCCAAGCATGCAATAAGTGAAGGAAGATATTCTACTCTAATATTGATATGTGTATTTTTAGTAATAATGGTTTTTTTGAAAAATATGTTTACATTCTTAAGCACTTTTTTTCTCTCTGAATTAGTTCAAAGTTCTATAAAAAAATTAAGAGAAAAAATGTATCAAAAAATACTAGTTTTACCTATGTCTTTCTTTTCAGATGAAAGAAAAGGGAATTTATTATCGACATTTTCAACAGATTTAAAAGAGACTGAACTTGCCATAAAAGCAACTACTAACGCAATTTTTAAAGATCCTTTTTATGTTATTGGCTATTTTGCTACTCTTTTTATTATAAGTTTTAAACTGACTTTTTTCATTGTTTTGTTCTTGCCTGTAGCGGGACTAATTATCTCAAAAATTAGTAATGGTTTAAAGAAAAGATCTAAAAAAGGACAAGAGAACTTGGGAGATATTTTGTCACTGACTGAAGAAACTTTATTTGGCTTAAGAATTATAAAAAGTTTTAATGCCCAATCCTTTATGAATAATAAATTTCAGAAGAAAAGTAATTCACTTTACTCCTTAATGCTCGGGATAAACAGAAGAATTTACTTAGCATCTCCAATAAGTGAATTTTTGGGAGTTTTGGCAACTTCAGGCGTCTTATTATATGGCGGAAATTTAGTTCTGAACGAGTTTATTCAGCCAGATGTTTTTATTGGTTATCTTATTTTGTTTTCTCAGCTTATAAGTCCATTCAAATCTATTTCTAAAGCTATTTATGACTCATCTCAAGGAATAGCAGCATTAGAACGAATAGAAAAAATAACATTACAAGATAAGTTGATTAAAAATAGTCCTGCAAATCCCCAACCAGTTAGTTTCAATAAAGAAATAAGTTTTAACAATGTGTCTTTTAAGTACAACCAGGAACAGGTTTTAGAAGATATTTCTTTTAAAATAAAAAAAGGAGAAACCGTAGCTATTGTAGGTCATTCTGGGGCAGGTAAATCAACAATAGCAGATTTATTAATCAGATTTTATGATGTTGTTGAAGGAAGTATAAATATTGATAATTTAAACGTAAAAAAAATTAATCTAAGTCAGCTTAGAAACTTAATGGGAGTAGTAACACAAGATTCTATTCTATTCAATGATTCTGTAATAAATAATATTGCTTTTGGGGTTGAAATAGAAAACTCTCAGGTTCTAGAATCCTCAAAAATGGCTAATGCAGATGAATTTATTCAAAACCTTGATGAAAAATACGAAACGTTTATTGGGGATGCTGGCAACAAATTATCGGGTGGTGAAAAACAAAGATTAAGCATCGCCAGAGCCATTTATAAAAACCCAGAAATACTTATTTTAGATGAAGCAACGTCTTCCCTAGATACCAAATCTGAAAAAGCTGTTCAAGAAGCTTTAAATAGATTGATGAAAAATCGCACCTCTTTGGTTATAGCTCATAGACTATCAACTATTCAAAATGCTGATAAAATTATTGTTTTAGACAATGGTAAAATCGTAGAAATGGGGAATCACAAAGAATTGGTAGCCAAAAATAGCTTTTATAAAAAATTTATAGATATGCAATCTTTTCAATAATGGATGTAAAACCAAAAAAATACTTAGGGCAACATTTTTTAATTGATGAAAAAATAAGCGAGCGAATATCTGAAGCTATTTCAAAGACTACTAAAATTAACTTACTTGAAATTGGACCTGGAACAGGTGCTTTGACAAAATTTCTTTTCCATGATAATATTGATTTAATTTCCTACGAGTTAGACACTGAATCAATAATCTATTTAAAAAATGCATATCCAACTTTGAATGTTCATAATGAAGATGTTTTAAAAACTGATTGGACTAAAATATTTAAAGGGAACTATTCTGTCACTGGAAATTTCCCTTATAACATATCTTCTCAAATACTTTTCAAAATCTATGAAAACAGAACTATAATAGATGAAATGGTGGGGATGTTTCAGAAAGAAGTTGCTGAAAGGGTTTGCTCGGGACCAGGGACTAAGAAGTATGGTATTTTATCTGTCTTAATTCAAGCATTTTACAATGTAGAATATTTATTTACCGTAAATGAAGAAGTTTTTATTCCACCACCAAAAGTAAAATCTGGTGTAATTAAAATCACTAGAAATAGTATAATTAAGCTAGATTGTGACGAAAAATTATTTTTTCGAGTTGTTAAAGCAATTTTTAATCAACGAAGGAAAATGGCTAGAAATTCACTTAAATCTTTATTAGGGGATAAAAAAATTGACCATGTTTTACTCACTAAAAGACCAGAAGAACTTTCCATTGAAAACTTTATAGAAATCACAAAGATGATAGAATCCAAAATTAACTAGCTAAAATCCAGTTAATAATTCATATTTTCGCATAGATAATAATTCATACTTTTTTGAATGCAATTTGAATTAACTAAAGAATTTATAAACAATCTCATTTCAGCACTTGAAAGTGAAGACAATGGCTATATAGTTGAAGCTATTAATCCTTTACATCCTGCAGACATTGCAGAAATATTGGAAATAGTTGATCTTCCACAAGCTCAATATCTATACCAATTACTCGACGAAGAATTGGCTTCAGAAGTTTTGGTAGAAATTGAGGAGGATACTAGAGAGCAATTTCTTGAATCTTTTTCTGCAGAAGAAATTGCCGAGTCCATAGAAAAAATGGATGCTGACGATGCAACCGATGTAATCCAAGATTTACCGGAAGATGTCCAAGAAGAAGTTCTTGAAGCTTTAAAAGATGAGGAACATTCCTCAGACATTTCCATGTTAATGAACTATGACGAAGATAGTGCAGGCGGTATAATGGATGTAGATTTTGTTTCTGCAGATTGGAATTGGACAGTAAAAATTGCACTTCAAAAACTTAGGGAACAAGTAGAAAATGTAGATCAAGTTTATACTATTTATGTAGTGGATTCTTTCAATAAATTTAAAGGAATACTATCCCTTAAAAGATTTCTATATACGTCTGACGAAACTTTAATAAAAGATATTTATAAAAAAGATTCTATTTCAGTTTTGGCAAATGAAGACTCAGAATCTGTAGCATTAAAAATGGAGAAATACGATTTAGTTGTGGTTCCGGTTGTGGATGAAAACAACAAATTGCTTGGAAGAATTACCATTGATGATGCCCTAGATGTTATTAAAGAAGAAGCAGAAAAAGATTACCAGATGGCGAGTGGTATTTCTGAAAAAGTAGAATCTTCAGATTCATTATTTGTAATTAGTAGAGCTAGGTTGCCATGGTTGTTAATTGGACTAATAGGAGGAATTCTTGGGGCATATGTAATTGGCTTTTTTGAATACCAACTAAAGGAAAATGCTGTAATGGCAACTTTTATACCTTTAATATTAGCTATGGGGGGCAATGTTGGTGTACAATCTTCGGCAATTATTGTACAATCCTTGGCTAACAATACTTTAAATTACGAATCCATATTTAAAAAATTATTTAAAGAACTTCTTGTTGCATTATTCAATGGGTTTATTTGCGCTTCAATAGCTTTGATATTCTGTTGGATTACAAGAAGTGACTTTTATCTTGCTTTAACTATTGGAGTTTCTTTAGTTGCTGTATTTACTTATGCAGGTCTTTTTGGAACATTTGTTCCACTAATTCTCAATAAATATAAAATTGATCCTGCACTTGCTACTGGGCCATTTATTACTACCACCAATGATATTATTGGATTACTCATCTATTTCTTAATAGGAATGGCTTTATACTTTTAGTCATGAGAATTGCTCTTCTAGATGATTTTTCCCCAATTTTAAATCAGACTCTATCCAGTTGGAAGTGGCAGGTTATTAATGGCCAAAATTGGACTCTAGAAGATTTTAAAAAAAATGCCAGCCAATTAGAAGGAATTATAATTAGATCTAAATTCCCATTGGACAGAGAGCATCTTACATTAGCAAAAAAATTAAAATTTATAGCTAGACCTGGGTCTGGATTAGAAAATATTGATTTAAAATATTGTGAAGAAAATAATATAGAAGTTTTTCGAAGTCCTGAGGGAAATAGAGATGCCTTAGCTGAGCACACATTGGGAATGCTTCTTTCTCTTGTCAACCATTTAAATATTGCAAATAGTGAAGTTAGAAACAATATTTGGGAAAGAGAAAAAAATAGAGGGACTGAGCTAAAAGGAAAAGTAATGGCCATTATTGGATATGGATATATGGGGAAAGCATTTGCTCAAAGACTTAATGGATTTGAAATGGAAGTTATTGCATATGACAAATACATTTCTGGATTTGGTACTAATCATGTAAAAGAAGTTAATTTGGAAGAAATATTTCAAAGAGCAGATTTTGTCAGTTTACACACTCCGTTAAGCAGTGAAACAATTGGAATAATGAATAGCTCTTTTTTTGAAAAATTTAAAAAACCTTTTATTGTCATCAATACTGCCAGAGGAAAATCCCTTATTGTGGAAGATTTAATCAATTCTTTAAACTCCAATAAAATAATTGGTGCCTGTTTAGATGTTCTAGATGTTGAATCTTCAAATTTTAGTCTTAACAAGGGCGAAAATCAAAGTTTTAAAAAGCTTAAAAAATTTAACAATGTTGTCTTAAGTCCTCATATTGCTGGCTGGAGCTTCGAATCAAAAGAAAAAATGGCACAAGTAATTTTAGAAAAAATTCATCGAAAATTTATATTATAACAACTATTATCAAGATGAATAAATCAATATTATATAAAATTATAGGTCCACTTCTCTTCCTTTCAACTTTATTTTTAAATCCACCCGATGAAATGACGGAAAATGGTTTTAGACTACTAGGTATTATTCTGTGGATGGCAGTATGGTGGATTAGTGAAGTAGTGCCAATAGCAGTTACTGCTCTACTACCAATAATTTTATTCCCTTCCACGAATGTGCTAAATATTCAAGAAACAGGTGCCAACTATGGGCATAAATATATTTTCTTGTTTATTGGTGGTTTTATCTTAGCAAACGCCATTCAAAAATGGAATCTTCATAAAAGAATTGCATTAAATATCATATTAAGATTAGGTGGAAGCAATGATAAAATCATATTGGGATTCATGCTAGCAACTGGATTTCTTTCCATGTGGATTTCTAATACCGCAACAACTGTAATGATGCTACCAATTGCATTATCTGTTATCAATCAAGTGAAGGATCATCCTGACACACTAAAAAATGAAAATAAAATTTTCGGAAAGGCATTAATGCTAGCAGTAGCCTACAGTGCTTCTGCTGGTGGGATAGCTACTTTAATTGGAACACCACCAAACTTAATATTTGCAGGTTTCGTTCAAGATAATTTCAATATTGAAATTTCATTTTTTCAGTGGATGAAGATTGGTCTTCCAGTATCCATTATTTTAATGTTTTTTATTTGGTGGTTCTTAACAAAAGTTGCTTTTAAACTAAATAAAGTTGGGTTTCCTGGGGGGAAGAATGAGATTAAAAGGCTTTTAAAGGATATGGGAGGAATTAGCAATGAAGAAAAGAAAATTCTTTTTGTATTTACCATTACTATACTCTGTTGGATATTTAGAAAAAACACCATAAATCTTCTAATACCAAATTTTGACGACAGTATGATTGCAATTTCAAGTGCAATTATTTTGTTCATTTTGCCTTCCAAAACAAATAAAGAGCCATTAATGAAATGGAAAGACGCTGTATCTATTCCATGGGGAATACTCTTGCTTTTTGGAGGTGGATTATCCATTGCTAAGGGATTTCAAGCTACTGGATTAGACAATTGGATTGGAGAGCAATTAACTTTTATCTCATTTTCAAGTGCATTTATTGTTATTCTACTAATAGTAGCGGGGGTAAATTTTCTTACAGAACTCACCTCTAATATGGCAACTACAGCTATGCTTTTACCAGTAATGATTCCATTAGCTTCTCTTATGAGTATAAATCCTTATCTATTACTTGTAGGAACAACGCTGGCTGCTTCGTGCGCATTTATGTTGCCAGTTGCAACTCCGCCAAATGCGGTTGTATTTGGGTCAAAACTGCTAAGTATAGCTGATATGGTAAAAGCTGGAATTCTCATAAACCTTTTTTCTATACTATTAATTCTATTAATGGTTTATTTCGGAATGCCTTTTATATGGAACTTAACAATTTAAAGTCTTATTACCTAAAATCTTTTAAATTATTTAAATACTTTACTTTATTTTAAAGAATTAAGGCAACGAATTTTAAACATTATAAATCCTCGATTACTTATAGAGAAATTAATCGAAAATAGGTATTTCATATCCTATTAAATTATAATTGAGCTGTTTAACCCTAATACAGGATATTTTTCTAAACTCAATTTTAGTTTTTATCTTATTAGGATTTACTATATTGCAAAATAACAATGTTTTATAATTTGAGAAATTACATAATTGTTCCCATTTTCTTCATTTGTATTATTGCAAATGCTCAATTGAAGAACCCCAAAAACTTGCCTTACAATTGGAAAACAGATACAACTAAGCACACCACCCAGCTTTCGAATCTAACGGTAACTACTGCTAAGGATATGTTGCCGACTTTGGATTTTCCTAATTTTATAACACAAAATAATTCTGATTACAATTTCTATGATCACGAGCCTGTAATTGTAATTTCAGAGAACGGAGAGACCAAAGCTTATCCCTTAAGCTTATTGACTATGTATGAGCTAACCAATGATATAATTGGTGGTAAGCAGATAATGGTTTCCTATTGCCCAATGTGCAACTCTGCAATGTGCTATAATCGAAAGCTCTTTAAGGATGGTGTTGAGCATTTACTTAATTTTGGCATCTCTGGGCTGCTAATGCACAACGATATGATTATGTACGACCGGGAGACCGAAACCTGGTGGGAACAAATCATGGGGGAGGCAATGGTTGGAGAATTAGCAGGAAGTAGCTTAGAGTTGATGATTGCACTGATTATTTCTACAGAAGATTACTTTGATAGGTATCCTGATGGATTAATTTTATCTCCTGTTGGGCTTGAACTCATGGAGGATGGTAAAATGCACCGCTCATTTTATCATTTAGATCATGATAAGTCAAAGGTTGACTCTAAATACTTTATCTCTGAAAAATTTGATGACCGATTGCCCCCTTTAGAACGGGTTTTGGACATTCATGTATTTGACCATGACAAAATTTACCCCTTTTCAGCAATTGCAGAAAAGCAAGTGATTAATGAAGTATTTTATGATACTGAATTAGTGATTTTTTACCATGATAAAACTGTTTCTGTTTTGGATGAGGATGACCTGACCAAGTCAAAGCGTGTTGGAAGTGCAACTGCTTTTGAAGCTGATCTTGATGGTGTCAATTATACATTTAAAAAGCATGGAGAATATTTTATGGACAATGAAACCAGCTCGATCTGGGATATTACTGGATATTGTCGCGAAGGGAAGCTTAAGGGAAAACAATTATGGATTATTCCACACAGCAATCATTTTGCTTTTGCATATTTAGCCTTTTACCCTAAATCAGAGATTTACGGACAAGATTAGGTGTTAGTCGATTGATAACAAGCCTTGAACAGGAATTAGATTTTCCTCCCTTAGATCTTCTTCTTCTTCTTTACCAAACTTTACTTTCAATAGATAGATTCCCTTTTGAAAGTTTATTAAAGAGATCTTTTCTCCTAATTGCTTTCCCATTAATTTGCCATTTAAATTGTATATGTAGGTTTCAAAAGGGCCTTTGCTAGACTTAGATTTTAATTGTATGTTATTAATAGTAACACTTGGGTATGCAATTATGGTTTGTTTTTTTAAAGGATTATAACTACTTATGTTATCTCCATTGAATGCTCCAATATTGGGGGGATAAGAATTGGAAACAAGATTCCCAAAATAATCCTTTCCACCATTATTATTTAAATAGTTCGTCATGTCATTACTTCCAGAAATTAGTTTTCCACTACCAATTGCTATACTAGTATTTTGAATTTTATAAAGTAATGGATCATTTACACCCTGACTAAAGGCATTAACTAAATTAGGATCTTCAAAATTAGCATTATTCAATAAATCACTATCTAAATCTATACGAGAAGAATCGAAAAAAATATTGTGACTTATATTTAAAGTATTGGATGTGTTTTGTAATAAAGTTGGAATTTTATTTCCATAGCTTCCAACATAAATTAAATTATTGTAAAGGTGAACATCTCCAATATTTGGCCAAAAATATATTTCGGGATTAAGAGTGTCGTTTAAAAAAACAGTATTATTGTAAATGAAAGTTCCTACGTTAGGGCATCTTGGAACTGATCCACAATAATTAGATATCCAAAATATTTTTCCTTTTGTATTCCAATTTATATTATTAGGATCTAATCTGTAACCATCATTCACACTAATATTATATCTGTAACCACAGTTGATATTGTCCCCTAAAATTTCTACGAAACCTCCTTCGTTGTTGTAACTATAGTTGTATTGAAATACAACATTTTCATTTCCATAATCTATGTGAGCACCGTAAGAATCTTGTGGTCCATGAGCATTCATGAAATAATTATGTTGGACAATTACATCTTTACAGTCAAAGGTCCATAACCCACTTCCTCTTTTCCACATTCTGGAGTCTACACTAGAACCAGTATGGTTAAATGAACAATTTTGAACTAATATATTTTTAGACTTATTGGGGACAAAACCTGAACCGCCAGTATTTTCAAAATTACAATCCAAAATTTTAAAATCTGTATTTTTCACACTGTCAATATTATTTAACCCAACTGACTTTATCCAAATCCCATAATGTCCAGTTTGTGAAAAATCACAATGTGAAATTTCTACATTGGAAATAATATTAAATAGAGAATTTACTGAATCAGATTGCGATTCAAACTTAACCCCATAACCTTTATGAATATTTTGACTTAATACTGGACTTGGATAAATGTCGTGTATTTGTAAATTGTTTATAGAAAAGCCAGCCAAAGACCTAGAAGTAGCAACTATTTTAATTCCAAAACGAATATTTTTTCCGGATCCCCAAGTATTAGAAGCACCTGAAAAACCAGTAAGTAACTTAATATTTCCTAACGAATCTAGATGAGAATTATATCTTTAACTTTAAAATCATCCATTGTTCAGTTTTATATAATAAAATACAAGATTGATATCCATCGCCATTAATTATAGCTTTTTCTATTCCACCATAAGTGTCAACAACAATTGGATGTATTGAGTCCCCTGAACCTTTCAACCAGAACATTCCTAGAAAAGTATCTCCTGACTTAAATAAAATAGAGTCCCCAGGATAAAAATTAAAAGTATTGAGTCTAGAAATTGTTTTAATTGGGTTTTGTAAACTAAGTCCAGAATTTGAATCATTTCCTAGAGAATTACTTATAAAATAAGTTGCAGAATTTAGATTTAGACATCTAGAAAGTAAGAAAACAATATATATATATTTTAGAAATCGCATAATTATTTGAAAAAGGCTTTAATACTTAGAAAAGCTCATTTGTTTATACTAATATACATAGTTGAAAAGAAATAAGAAGAAGGAAATATTATGTGGTTTAAATTATCTGAATTAATTAACCATTTGCCAAGTTCCACTACTAATTAATGGTTCTGCTTGTTTAAACTTCATTTCTTTGGTTTCGCCATTTTGAAGATTTAAAATTTTAACCCTTTCATTTCTGCCAGGTTTTTTAGCAACCATTACCGGAGCATGTTTTACTGGTTGTCCAGATTGATTCTGTTGAGCCATTTCGTTATTAACTCTTGTAGACTGAGCAACATCTTCTC
>CAJJCR010000017.1 GCA_905182745.1 Bacteroidetes bacterium MED-G20
TCATTTACATCATCACCAGCATAACCTGACACAAACATCTTGGTTCCATCATTATTAAAAGCAATACCACTAGGATTACCCTCTTGAGATGCAACACTAAAAGCATCTACAAAACTTGCAGTTGAGACATCAAAGCCAGTTGTTAAAGTATATTCATTTACATCATTACCTAGATCACCTGTCACAAACATCTTGGTTCCATCATTATTAAAAGCAAGATCCCTAGGAGAAGTCTCTTGAGATACAACACTAAAAGCATCTACAAAGCTTGCAGTTGAGACATCAAAGCCAGTTGTTAAAGTATATTCATTTACATCATCACCAGTACTACCTACCACAAACATCTTGGTTCCATCATTATTAAAAGCAAGACCACTAGGATTATTCTCTTGGGCACTAACACCAAAAGCATCTACAAAGCTTGCAGTTGATACATCAAAGCCAGTTGTTAAAGTATATTCATTTACATCCCAACCATAATAATCTCCTAACACAAACATCTTGGTTCCATCATTATTAAAAGCAATACCACTAGGATTAGTCTCTTGAGCAGCTACTGAAAAATTCTGAACGTAAGTAGCTGTTGAAATATCGTATGCTCCGTTTACACTTACTGTATTAGATGCATTTACCGTAACTGTGACCTGATCAGTATTTTGACATCCATTAGCATCTGTTCCAGTTACTGTATAAGTAGTAGTGGTACTTGCAGTAAATGCAGTATTATTGGTAACACCATTATCCCAAGTATATGTACTTGCTCCACTTCCATTTAAAGTAACGTTGTCTCCACTACAAACTGTCTGATCTGTTCCTGCATCTACGGTAGGTAAATCGTTTACTGTAATAGTTCCTGTTGCATCGACAGTTCCACATCCACCAGTAAGTGGTATCGTATAACTAAAAGTTCCACTAGCATTTGGTGTTCCACTAATGGTAATGGTATTAGAACTCCAACTAGCTGTAACTCCCCAGGAATCCACTTGCCGAACCAATACCAGTAGCACCAGTAGTAGCAATAGTAATATCTGTAAGAGCAGTATTTATACATACTGTCGGATTTGAGCTTGCTGCACCAGCTGTATTATCTGGTGTAATTGTAACAGTAACCTGATCTGTATTTTGACATCCATTAGCATCTGTTCCAGTTACTGTATAAGTAGTAGTGGTACTTGCTGTAAATGCAGTATTATTGGTAACACCATTATCCCAAGTATATGTACTTGCTCCACTTCCACTTAAAGTAACGTTGTCTCCACTACAAACTGTCTGATCCGTTCCTGCATCTACGGTAGGTAAATCGTTTACTGTAATAGTTCCTGTTGCATCGACAGTTCCACATCCACCAGTAAGTGGTATCGTATAACTAAAAGTTCCACTAGCATTTGGTGTTCCACTAATGGTAATGGTATTAGAACTCCAACTAGCTGTAACTCCCGAAGGCAATCCACTTGCCGAACCAATACCAGTAGCACCAGTAGTAGCAATAGTAATATCTGTAAGAGCAGTATTTATACATACTGTCGGATTTGAGCTTGCTGCACCAGCTGTATTATCTGGTGTAATTGTAACAGTAACCTGATCTGTATTTTGACATCCATTAGCATCTGTTCCAGTTACTGTATAAGTAGTAGTGGTACTTGCTGTAAATGCAGTATTATTGGTAACACCATTATCCCAAGTATATGTACTTGCTCCACTTCCACTTAAAGTAACGTTGTCTCCACTACAAACTGTCTGATCCGTTCCTGCATCTACGGTAGGTAAATCGTTTACTGTAATAGTTCCTGTTGCATCGACAGTTCCACATCCACCAGTAAGTGGTATCGTATAACTAAAAGTTCCACTAGCATTTGGTGTTCCACTAATGGTAATGGTATTAGAACTCCAACTAGCTGTAACTCCCCAGGTAATCCACTTGCCGAACCAATTCCTGTAGCACCAGTAGTAGCAATGGTAATATCTGTAAGAGCAGTATTTATACATACTGTCGGATTTGAGCTTGCTGCACCAGCTGTATTATCTGGTGTAATCGTAACAGTAACCTGATCTGTATTTTGACATCCATTAGCATCTGTTCCAGTTACTGTATAAGTAGTAGTGGTACTTGCTGTAAATGCAGTATTATTGGTAACACCATTATCCCAAGTATATGTACTTGCTCCACTTCCACTTAAAGTAACGTTGTCTCCACTACAAACTGTCTGATCCGTTCCTGCATCTACGGTAGGTAAATCGTTTACTGTAATAGTTCCTGTTGCATCGACAGTTCCACATCCACCAGTAAGTGGTATCGTATAACTAAAAGTTCCACTAGCATTTGGTGTTCCACTAATGGTAATGGTCATTAGAACTCCAACTAGCAGTAACTCCTCCAGGTAATCCACTAGCCGAACCAATACCTGTAGCACCAGTAGTAGCAATAGTAATATCTGTTAAAGCAGTATTAATACATAAAGTAGGACTAGTCGATGCTGTTCCAGCGGTATTAGTAGTTACAGTTTTTTCTATGGCTGCAGTATATACCACAGAAGATGGAGAACAAGTGTATGCTCCTCTTCTGTACCAAGTAGTTTGAGTAATTGTAGATGGATCGTAAACTTCAGTGTGATCACCAACAGTTGAGTAACTAACATCTAGCTTAGGGACATTAGAGGAACTTCCATTATTTTGATAAATATTTATATGTGCACCAGTTGTAGAACCATCGTCTTTAATAAGGATATTAATAGCATTGTTAGTTGACCAACCTGGCCTATTTACTATTTCTTGAATTACAGATGAAAAATCTACTGAATTATGAGTACCGGGGTATGTCCAACCAGAAATATCCCAATCAACTTGAGCAGAAGTAGAGCTTCTATTTCTGAAATTGTTATCTGCAGTTGAAAACGTAGTGCTATTATCTACTGCCTCTGCATAAATTTTTAATCTTGCTTGATTAGGATTTGTTTGATTGTTAAAAGCAACTACTGTAAAAATAGCAGAATTAATAGTAGCTCCTTGTGGAATTGGAACAGTAGTAAATCTCATACCTACCCAAGTGTCACCAAAACCCGAACCACTACGATTTCCTAAACGCATATTATTTCCACCAGTTGCATATGTGCCGGTCTGACCAGCGTACTCAAAACCGTCATCTGAATTATTTATAACTAACTCCTGTGGTATGGTTACTGGACTTCCAGTTGGAGGAGCAATCGTAGTCCAAGGACCTGATGCAGAACCGGTAGAATATTCCCATAAATACGTGATACTACCCGAACCGCCTGTTGGCAAACTAGAACTGGTAATTGTAGCAGGGTCAAATCCACTACATCCAGACTCATCTCCAGCAATAGTTCCTGCAGTATTGCTTTCTGTTACAGTAATTGTTCCAGTAGCATTCACCGTTCCACAACCACCACTTAATGGAATAGTATAACTGAAAGTTCCACTTGCAGTTGGTGTTCCACTTATCGTAATTACATCACTAGACCAACTGGCCGTAACTCCCCAGGTAAGTCCACTTGCCGAACCAATTCCTGTAGCTCCAGTAGTAGCAATAGTAATATCGGTTAAAGCAGTATTATTACATAGTGTAGGACTAGAAGATGGTGTACCCGCCGTATTGTCTGGGTTTACAGTAATTGTTCCAGTTGCTACTGATGTACAGCTACTTAAGCTGTATTCAATCACAACATCTCCATCATTACCTGAAACAAACAATTTAGTACCATCGTTACTAAAAACTATTCCTTCAGCTCTAGTGTCAAAAGAAGGAAGACTAAGAGCACTATTATAACTGGCAGTAGAAATATCATAGGCTGTACTTAAAGTGAAATCATGGATATTGTCATTTTGTATACCATGGTAAAACATTCTTGTTCCATCACTGTTAAATGCTATTCCCCTAGGATCAACATCATAAGAAGACACGTTCATACTAGCGGAATGAGAAGCAGAAGAAATATCAAAACTTGTAGTTAAAGTATATGCTTCAATAGTATTACTTTGATCATCTAAGACAAACATCTTTGTTCCATCATTGCTAAATGCTAATCCTCTTGGAGCTGCAACATGAGAAAAAATACTAAAACTAACAACAAAAGAGGCTGTGGAAACGTCCCAAGCTGTACTTAATGTATATTCCCAAACAGCTTGTCCCGAACCAATTGTATACATTTTTGTTCCATCTGAGCTAAAGGCTAAACTATGAGTGTTAGATTGCAATCCTGATGGACCAAATTTAGAGTCATAAATTGCTGTTGATACGTCCCACGGAGTTGACATATGATATTCATTTACATCTTTTCCTTGAAAACCAACAATAAAAAATTTAGTTCCATCGCTACTGAAAGCTAATTCTCTTGGGCCTGTGTCTTGAGGGGCTACAGAAAAACTATGAACATATGTCGCGGTTGAAATATCAAAGCCTCCAGTTAAGATAGGTATGGAATAATTAAATGTTCCACTTGCATTTGGTGTTCCGCTAATCGTTGTAGTATTAGAACTCCAACTGGCAGTAACCCCGCCAGGTAATCCACTTGGTGAATCGATTCCAGTAGCATTTGTAGTAGCAATAGTAATGTTAGTTAAAGCGGTATTCACACAAATTGTTGGCGAAGAAGATGGTGCCCCAGCGCTTGGCGTCGCTGGTTGTGAATTGACTGTAGTATTAGAACTTGCTACAGATTCACATCCTGCATTCGTTTCTGTAAAAGTATATGTCGTTCCTGCAGCTAGGGTTACTACTCCACTTCCATCTATCGTTGGTCCGACTTGGTGTGAAAGTATAAGTACTTGAAGCATTATAACTTGCTATTGTAAAACTTCCTGTTGCTACTCCGCAACTTGGTTGGGTAATCGTTCCTGCTACTGGTGCACTAGGTGTCGCTGGCTGTGCATCTATTACCACATCTGCACTCGCTGTAGATTCACAGCCTAATGCATTGGTTTCTGTAAACGTATAAGTTGCTCCTGCTGCTAGGGTTACTACTCCACTTCCATCTACCGCTGGTCCGATTGGTGTAAACGTATAAGAACTTGAAGCATTATAACTTGCTATGGTAAAACTCCCTGTTGCTACTGCGCATGTTGGCTGGGTAATCGCACCTGCTGTTGGTGCACTTGGCGTCGCTGGTTGTGCATTTACTGTGATGTTTGAACTTGCACTTGATATACAACCAACAGCGTTGGTTACTGTAAAAGTGTAAGTACCTGCATTGGCAGTTACTAATCCACTTCCAGATGTGCTAGCTACAGATGGTGTAAAGACATAGGTATTTGATGCATTGTAACCATTAATTTGGAAGCTTCCAGTTGATGTTGCACAAGTAGGTTGGGTAACTGAACCAGTCGTTGGCGCAGAAGGAACGGAATTAACGGTCTTTTCAATTGCAGAAGTATAAATTGCAGCTGAAATATCACAACGGTAAGCACCTCTTCTATACCAAGTAGTTTGTGTTATGGTAGATGGTGGATCGTAGCCGACCGTAGACACACCTGATATTGTAGAAAATCCAGAAGAAGAATTAGTAGTTGATTTTTCCCAAAAATAAGTTGGTGTACCACCACTACCACCGGAAGCAAGAGTATTATACCAAATATTACCAGGATTAAAACTTCCACAATTACTTTCAGGGTTAGCTATAGTACCTGCACCAGTAGGTTCTGTAATAACCGTCTTTTCAATTGTAGGAGTATAAATTGCAGCTGAAATATCACAACGGTAGTATCCTCTTCTATACCAAGTAGTTTGTGTAATGGTAGATGGTGGATTGTAGCCGACCGTTGACACACCTGAAATTGTAGAAAATCCAGAAGAAGAATTAGTGGTTGATTTTTGCCAAAAATAAGTTGGTGTACCACCACTACCACCGGAACCATGAGTATGATACCAAATATTACCAGGATTAAAACTTCCACAATTACTTTCTGGGTTTTCCATAGTACCTGCTCCAGTAGGTTCAGAACAAGTTGTTCTTGTTACTACTCTAAAGAAATCACCTTTTTCCATTTTTACACCCATCTAAACTTTTTAATTGATTTCCATTGTAATTAAGGTATGCGCAGTGCCGTTAATCTACAAGTGAAACCAATCTTTGTACTATTTTGATTGTCCAAGCATTGTAACTGGATCAATCATCAAGAATTTGTTCAATTTGCAGCTTCAAATTTACCTGCTTTATTAGCTCGACAGGCCCGATCTTGGATAATCCCTTGTATAAGATTCCAGGATTTCTAATCCTGAAACCACAAAGTATGTTGCCAATCCATACCTACTGCTAAAATTCCCTTCAAATTCAATTTCAGATAATCCTACTTGCGATTTATTTCATTAAGTAAACCATATACACATTTACAACATCACCCACAGATAATGACCACCATTATATGAAAGTAGATTACGTGCAGTTCATTATCAGAATAAGATTTGTTAGATTTTGAAGTTCAGAAATATCAATACTGTCAAGAGTAAGATTTAAACTTTCGTAGGTATACAACAACTTTTTAGATACCCCCTTGCTGACCACAACATGACGCAGTAAAGCATGGTATCCAGTGAGTTCTTGCATAAAATGCATTGGGAATAGGTTGTTCACAACCGTAGCATATGAATTAACACTAGGATTGTAGCAGTTTGAGAATAAGAATTGAACTTATTATCATAAATACAGATAAAATATATAAATAAAGTTTGCGCATTTAATTTATTAACAACGCAAACTTAATCAAAGGCTGTGCTGAGATTATGTAGAAAAAATGAGTAGTTATACAGTTGAGTGAGTAATAAAAATAACTAAAATAGGCTTATTGAGTGGTAATTAAGTATTAGTATTTTAACTAATAGGTTACTTACTAAATCTTCGTCCTTACTCAAATTAATTTTTTTCTAAGCGATACCTCCTACTTTCTACAGACCTAACTGAGAGCCCCATAATCTCTGCAATTTCCTTAGTATTAAGGTTCATACGCAAGAAAGTACATAGCTTAAGATCCGATGTGGTAAGATCTGTATAAGTTCTAGTTAAATACTCAAGATAACCAGGATAGGCAGCATTAAACTGATCGGAATACAAATCTTCTTTACGTTTTTCTGAGAGTATTCTATTAATGGATTTAATTAAAGGTGAGAAAGAATTTCTATCCTTTTCAGACTTCAGCAATGAACTATAATACTTTAAATCCTTCAATATATTAGAAACTTGTTCATTCTCCTGAACAATATTGGTTGAAATCGCTGCTAGTTCTCTTTTTTTATGTTCCAGTTCTGACTTGGCTATTTTTTCATTTTGGTTAACTATTATCATTTGCTTATCTAAATATACTTTCCTTGAAAGAAAATATGCAGAGGCAAAACCTAGTATCAAAATAACAATTATTGAAATAAAAACAATTCGAGAGTTTTTTTCCTTCTCATCTTTAATTTCAGCTTTTTTTATAAGGATTTCATTTTTTGATTCTAATCCAGCAAGCAACTGACTTATTTGAATAGTATAGCGGTAATCTTTATTTTTTAATATTTCTTCTAATGTAGATTCTATTTCATTGCTTAATCCCAATTTATTAAGAACTTTTATCTTTAATTCTAAAGCAATTTCCTCTTCGTTTTGTAAGTTTTGTTCTTTAGAAAGTAACACACATTCTTCAATTACTTTCAAGCAGTTTTCATAATCCGAAAGCATATAATAAACTTTTGATTTTTTGTTTAGTAAACTCACTTTCTGGAATGCAAATTCACCATAGTAATTTGCTGCTTCATTATAAGCGGTCAAGGCTTGATCAAACCTTTTTTGTCTAAATAAATACTCCCCTTTGTACTCGTAGCAGTTTCCTAAATAGTTATCTAATAGCTTAAACGTTAAATCATCAAAATCTTTAAATTTTGATGATGTCTTTTGAGCTTGTAACATTTTATTAACGCTATCGGTTTTGGATAGGTACAAATTACCCTTATCCTGCATATTCCATTTATAATATAATTCACTAAAAGACTTGAAAGAATGAGCAATATCGATTGGATTAAAATTATTATAAGTCCTCATATTATATGATTTTGTAATGTAATCTAATGCCGAATTATAATTTTCAAGTTCTATATACACTAAAGCAATATTATTATAAGCAGTTGACAAACCTCTAACTTTAGCTCTTATAGAATCTAATTGAGAAAAATAAGTTTTAGAAAGATTATATCTTTCTAATGCTTTATTGTACAACCCTTGTGTGAAAAATATATTTCCAATATTTAACATAAGCCATGGTTGCTGAGTAGGCTGAAAGTTATTAAATATAGTACCCTCTCTTTTAATTAATTCATACTCATACTTGGCATCTTCCAAATAGGAAAGAGCTAATACAGGTAGGTCTTTTTTAAGATACAATTCACCTAAAGTACTGTAAAGGTATAATGTAGTCAGACTAGGTCCCAGAGGAATAAAATCTTCCAAAGAACTTAAACATATAGAAATTGCTAAGTTAGGATCTGAGTACTTTAGTTGATATATCTTTTGTTTTAACTCAAGACTTTCATCAATATCAAAAATTCTACTAGAATTTAGGCTACTATTAGTCTGAGAACATACTGCATTACTACTCATGAGTAGTGTGAGTAATAAAAAGTGTACTTTAATAATCCTAATTAACAGAGCATACATATAACAAATATACAAAAAAATGCGTATTAATACTATTAAAACGTGTGCTATATAATTTGGTAAACTCACCTACTAACTTATCTAATATTTTATCCAAAAATGATCATAATATCCAAACAAGTTGAATTTATTAAATTAAAATATTATACATTTGCACCTTTAAAACACAATTAATATCAATAATGAATAAAGGAACAGTAAAATTTTACGATAGCACCAAAAGATTTGGTTTTATCAAAGAAGATGGTACAGAAGAAGAACATTTTGTACACTCATCAGGTCTAATTGATGAAATTCAAGAAAACGACAATGTCGAATTTGAATTAAAAGAAGGAAATAAAGGTTTAAATGCAGTTAATGTAAAGGTAATCTAATTCACTTTTTTTTCAAAGAATTTAAAGCTCACACATGGTGGGCTTTTTTTATGCATTGTTTTTAAGTTCGTCAAGCTCCATCCACCTATTTAATTTCTCATCCATTCAGACTATTTAATTTCTCTAATTCTTTACCCTTCTCGTGCATTTGTTCATAGGTATTCATTAGAATCTTTAAAAAAACTTTCCATCTCTTTTTTATCTAGTCTCTAAGTTTGTTTATTTGTCTTTCTAGACTCTTATGCTCCTTCCTTTCATCATAAGAAAACTTAACTTCTTTATTATTAGACTCTGATAATACCTTTTTATCAATTTGCTTTTCTAGCTTTAAGTTCTTTATTTAACCTTTATTCTATATTCTGAATAGCTAGAATATTCATCTTTCACAACTCCATTTCCCTTGAAAATAAATAAGTGATCGGTTAGTTTGTCCATGAAATAACGATCATGAGACACCAATATCAAACAGCCCTTAAAATCTAACAAAAACTCTTCTAACTTATTGAGTGTGAGCAAATCTAAATCATTGGTAGGCTCATCTAGAATTAAAAAATTAGGGTTTTTCATTAAAATAGTAAGCAAATACAATCTTCTTTTTTCACCACCACTTAACTTAGACACATAAGTATATTGCATATTGGGAGGAAACATAAAATGTTCTAATAATTGAGATGCAGTAATTTTATTATTGTCAGACATCACTATTACTTCTGCAATATCTTTTAGTACTTCAATAACCCTTTTATCTTCTTTTAATTGAATTCCCTTCTGAGTGAAATAACCATAAACAATAGTCTCTCCAACATTAATTTTACCACTATCGGGTTCTAGAGACTGAGTGATAATATTTAAAAATGTGCTTTTCCCCACACCGTTTTCTACCTATAATTCCAATTCTCTCACCGTTTTTAAAAGTATAGTCAAAACCATTTAATATTTTTAAATCACCATAAGACTTATAAACTTTTTTCAGTTCTAAAATCTTACCACCTACCCTACTCATCTTAACCTCTAACTTTAACTCCTGCTTTATTTTTTTAGAATTGGCTTTGGTTTTTATTACTTCAAAGTTATCTACCCTAGCTTTTGACTTAGTGGTTCTAGCCTTAGGTGATTTTCTAATCCACTCCAGCTCTTTTTTCATAAGTCTCCCAGCCTTAGACAATTCCACATTAAAATTACTTTCTCTCTCGTCTCTTTTCACCAAAAAGTAACTGTAATTTCCTTTGTGATGGTATAATTTACCATCTTCTAACTCTAGAATATGGTTACAAACACGATCTAAAAAATATCGGTCGTGAGTAATCATTAAAAGTGTAATTTTTTGATTTTTTAAAAACTCCTCTAACCATTCTATCATTTCAATATCCAAGTGGTTGGTTGGCTCATCGAGTAACAACATATCTGGAGCATCTATCAATAATAAAGCTAGAGCCAAACGTTTCTTTTGACCTCCAGAAAGCATTTCAACCTTAGAATCTAAGTCTAGAATCTTAAATTTTGAGAGTATTTGCTTTAACTCGTTGTCAAAATTCCAGGCATTGGCCTTCTCCATATTTACATGAAGCCTTTTCAAACCTTTCGGCAGTTATGTCATTGTAATCATTGGTTTGCATTTCCAGAGCAGACTCATACTCTCTAATAATTTTAACAACCTCAGCATTGGAATTATACAATAATTCATTTATGGTATACTTTTCATTAAAAATAGGCTCCTGTTCTAAATATCCAATTCTAATACCATTTCGAACTGTCACTTTTCCGGTTCCAGGAACATCTTTCCCTGCTATAATTTTAAGCATACTGGTCTTGCCAGATCCGTTGTTGGCAATTAAAGCCATTTTGTCCCCGTAATTTAATCCAAAGTTTAAACCCTCAAAAAGCACTCTTTCACCAAAAGATTTGCTTATATTTTCTACAGATAAATAATTCAAGGGTTAAACATACCAATTAAATAGCTCAATAAATATTTTATTTTAATCAGATGTTTTTTAAAGCATCGTAATAAAAACTATGCTTCCTTATAAAGTGAATTATATTTTACTGGTAATGGAGTCTCTTCTTGAGAATTATGCTCCATAAACCCTGTGGAATTATGCACATTTTCATACCAATACTTTGCCCATATTCCATCTTCAATAATCCCACCTTTTGGCCAACTAAGCATTTTTTTTGAAAATTTAATCTTAGAAAAAGCACAAATTTTTTCCAAGTGCTTTTCTGGATTCATTAGTAAATACTCTGACTGAATTAAATAAAATTCTATTTTATTTTTTTTAAAATCTTTGGCCAATTCGTATTGTAATTTATAGCCTAAGTCTTGTAAAGTGGGATTTTTTATAACCTTAGAAAAAGAAGCAATTGATCTTTTGGGAGATCTAGTTAGAATAATATTACACCAATTTTTAGCAAAATCTATGTTTTGGCCATCTAAGTGATGGGTCATATTTTTTATAAAAAGCAGCTCTTTAATATTGAGTGCATTTAATTCTTGTAAAACCTCAATAAAATTTGAAGATTGGCTATTTAGAATCTCTTTTTTTCCTGGATGTAAAGTGTTTAAATTTACATTATTTAAATAATATGCATAGAAAGGTTCGTCCACTACTTTGGTCTCATCTCTTTGAGCAAAAGAATACATGAGAGCAGTGGATATATTTCTTGGACTAGCCCACAAACAAATTATCTTACTCATTTTACTTTGCTTTCAACTAAAGATTTATAATGTTTTTCTAAAGTCGCTGAGAATTCGTTATTGGAATTTTTTCCTATGGACTTCCCATCTACAGAAATTACAGGCGTTACACCACCAAAGGTTCCTGTAACAAATGCTTCATCAGCACCATAAACATCAAAAAGAGAAAAGTTGGTTTCTTTAACTTCAATTTTATTGGCTTTGCAAACATCTATAATTTTTTGCCTAGGTAATTCCGTTCATGCAATACTGGCCTGTAGATGTAAAAACAATTCCATTTTTAACAATGAAAAAATTAGTAGAATTACATGTGGAGACAAAACCATTGACATCCAACATTAATGCTTCATCTGCACCAGCCTCAATAGCTTGAATTAATGCCTTGAACTTCATGCAACTTACTGTGACAATTTAACTTTAGGATCTAAATAATCTGGGGAACCTCTTCTAATAGTAGAAGTAAAAAGTTTTATTCCTTTATTCTTCGAACTAGGGTCTGCCATCTTGTATTCAGGGATAATTACCAAATTAGGACCACTAATAGTAAGTCTAGGATCTTGAGAAGGAGTTTTCTTAATTCCTCTTGTTACCATCATTCTAACATGAACACCATCTGTCATTTTATTTATTTTAAAACAGATTCTACTAATTTTGATTAACTCTTGTTTTGAAAAAGGTAATTTAATCCCTGTTGCCTTTGCTGCAGTTCCACAATCTAGATAAATGATCGTCTATAAAAACCAAAGTTCCTTTAGATAATCTCACCGCTTCCCATATTCCATCTCCCACTAAATACCCACTATCAAAAACACTAATTTTAGCATCCTTTCTATTGAAAATCTCTCCATTTACATAAATTTTTATGTAGTTGTTTCTGTCGTCTTGAACTGCATTATGTGTACCGTGAACCATTGTATTTTATTTACTAAATAAATATAAGTTTATTAAACAATTTTTCCTCCACTAAAATTATCTAAATATCTTCGTTGGAATTAATGACTAACCATTTTCAAAAAATATTTGGACTCTCTAAACCTATTCTAATTGCAGGTCCTTGTAGTGCAGAATCTGAAAAACAAACTTTAGAAACTGCTCACCAATTAAAAAAACATAAAAATTTAATTTTCAGAGCAGGAATTTGGAAACCTAGAACAAGACCCAATAGTTTTGAAGGAATTGGATCTAAAGGACTTCAATGGATTCAAAAAGTAAAAGAAGAAACCGGGTTAAAAACTACAATTGAAGTTGCCAAAGCTAAGCATGTAGAACTTGCTTTAAAACACGAGGTGGATATACTTTGGATTGGTGCTAGAACTACAGGAAATCCATTTGCTATCCAAGAAATAGCAGATTCACTAAAAGGAGTTGATATTCCAGTAATGGTTAAAAACCCAATAAATCCTGAAGTAAATCTTTGGATAGGAGCAATAGAAAGACTGTTAGATAATGGCATTTACAATATAGCAGCTATTCACAGAGGATTTTTCACCTACAAGAACTCTAAATATAGAAATATTCCTCAGTGGCAACTAGCTCTAGACTTGAAAAGAAAGTTTCCAAAACTTCCAATGATTTGTGATCCTAGTCATATTACTGGAAACAGCAATCATATACTAGAAATTGCTCAAAAAGCACTGGATTTGAGTTTTGATGGTCTTATGATTGAAACCCATATTGATCCAAAAAATGCATTGAGTGACAGGAACCAACAAATTACTCCAATAGAGTTGGAAAACATCCTAAATAAGCTTGTAATTAGAAACTTTGAAACGGATGACAAAGAATTTAAAGCAACTTTAAATCAACTTAGAATTCAAATAGACGACTTGGATATTGAACTACTAGATGTACTAAAAAGAAGAATGGATTTGGTGGAGAAAATTGGTGTTCACAAAAAAGAAAACGAGGTTACCATACTCCAAAATAACCGATGGATAGAAATGTTGAAATCCAGAGTGAAATATGGCAAAGGAAAATGGTTTGAGTGAACTTTGTTTTCAACAGTTACTAAAGCTATTCATCAAGAATCTATTGACAAGCAGAACAGTGTCATGAATAAAAAATAAAAGATGAAATATAATTTATTGCCCAATACCGATATTAAGGTGAGTAGAATATGTCTGGGAACTATGACCTATGGCCGACAAAATACCGAGACTAGATGGTCACCAGCAAATAGATTATGCATTAGAAAGAGGAGTGAATTTTATTGACACAGCAGAAATGTATCCAGTCCCAGCAGAAGCTACTAGATACGGCAATACAGAAAGAATTATTGGTTCTTGGATCAAGAAAAGTAACAAAAGAGATTCGCCATTGTATTAGCCACTAAAATTGCTGGCCCTGGAGATTATACCAAACACATTAGAACTACAGGATTTGAAAAAGCCGGGCTTATCGAAGCGGTAGACAATAGTTTAGAGAGACTACAAACAGAATATATAGACTTATATCAATTACACTGGCCAGAAAGATTTACCAATACTTTTGGCAAAAGAGGGTATAAACACCTTCAAGATGAAAAGTGGAAAGATAATTTTAACGAAGTACTTCATACTCTAGATAAAATTATTAAAACTGGAAAAATTCGTCATATTGGTATATCCAACGAAAACCCTTGGGGAACCATGCGTTTTTTAGAAGAATCTAACAACGAATTACCTAGGATGATAACCATTCAAAATCCATATTCTCTTCTCAATAGACAATTCGAAGTTGGAAATGCAGAAGTTTCTATGCAAGAAAATGTTGGTCTTCTAGCCTATTCTCCTTTAGGATGTGGTGTTCTTTCAGGAAAATATATTGAAAAAAAAGATTCTCCTAATAGCAGACTTAATTTATTTAAAAGATTTGTAAGGTACAGTAGTAATCAAAGCACAGAAGCTGCAAAACTTTATTTAGAGATTGCCAATAAGCACAACCTTTCTCTAACCACAATGGCTTTGGCTTTCATAAACCAACAGCCATTTGTAACTAGTAATATTATAGGTGCTACTAACCTAAATCAGCTAAAAGAAAATATTGATTCTATATATGTTTCTCTAAGCGATAATATTATAAGAGAGATAGAAAAAGTGCACGAAATGATCCCGGATCCTGCAACTTAATTTAAAATGCTTTTTTAATTGAAAAATTAGCTTAATTTCGCCAAAATTTTTTTAAAATGGAGCTTAATTACAAAGACATATTAACCACTTTTATGGTCTTATTTGCAGTGATTGATATCATAGGAAATATTCCCATAATTATAGACTTAAGAAAGAAAGCTGGACACATTCAAAGTGAGAAGGCTAGTCTTATTGCTGGTTTCATATTAATTATATTTTTATTTATTGGAGAGCAACTTTTAAGTATTATTGGACTTAGACGCACATTCTTTCGCCATTGCAGGTTCTTTGGTAATATTTTTCATTGCATTGGAGATGATTTTGGGAATTAAAATATATAAAGAAGAAAAAAGCCCATTAAACGCAACCGTTTTTCCTCTTGCCTTCCCGCTTATCGCTGGACCTGGGAGTTTGACAACGTTATTGTCTTTAAAAGCTGCTTTTAGCAATGCAAATATTATAGTTGCGATAATTATTAATATCATATTCATTTATATTGTTTTAAAAGCATCTAGTAAAATTGAAAAAATTACTTAGGCGAAAATGGGATCGCAATTATTAGAAAAATATTTGGAGTAATTCTTTTGGCTATTTCTATCAAACTGTTCACTACCAACATTAAGTTTCTTCTGTAACTTAAAAAGATTGGATTTATTTTGGGGAAAATTTTTTTATTGGCATAAAAATTCATTATTTTAATAATATAAAATTTTGAATTATGAAAACACTAAAATTATTACTCATTCTATTGATAACTTCTTCCCTATTTAGCTCCTGTGCTATTGTAAGACCTGGAGAAGTAGGTGTAAGACAAACATTTGGGAGATTAAAAGGAAATATTATCAATCCTGGACTTGCTATAATTAATCCATTAACCACAATTCTAGTAAAAATTCCTACAAGAACAGTAAATAGAGAAGTAAAACTAAACTTACCATCCAAAGAAGGTTTGAATGTAAGTTCTCAGATATCTATTCTTTACCACGTAAAGCAAGAAAAAGCTGTAGATATTATTAATGAAGTTGGAGCAAATTTTGAAAGAGTATTAATCCTAAGCACCTTTCGTTCAGCCTCTGCTGATGTTTGCGCGAAATTTTTTGCCAAAGACATGCATTCTGGTAAAAGATCTGTCATAGAAAAACAAATAAAAGAGAAAATGATAAAACTTTTAGAAAATAGAGGTTTTGTAATTGAAGCAGTATTACTTAAAAGTATTACACTTCCTTCAGGACTATATGCAGCTATTGAATCTAAGTTAAGGGCAGAACAACAAGCCCAACAGATGGAATTTGTTCTTTTAAAAGAGACTAAAGAGGCTGAAAGAAAAAGAATTGAAGCTGCTGGAATAAGAGATGCTCAACTTATTATAAAAGAAGGTATTTCACAGGGGAATATTGAATGGAAAAGTTTAGAAGTTCTAAGAGAAATAGCTACTTCTACTAATGCAAAACTTATTATTACTGATGGCAAAACACCAGTTTTGATCAATCCTGATAAATAATGGAGTCCCATGTAGTTGACTACAAAATACATGGCGATGATATGCAAGTTGTAGCCATAGAACTAGACCCTAACGAAACAGTTATTGCCGAAGCAGGTTCTATGAACTGGATGGATAGTGGCATCTCTTTTGAAGCTAAAATGGGAGATGGAACAGAACCTGACAGCGGAATAATGGGTAAATTATTTAGTGTTGGTAAAAGAGTATTAACAGGTGAATCTATTTTTCTAACCCACTTTACAAATATAGAAAGTGGTAAAAAGGAAGTAGCTTTTGCTGCACCATACCCAGGATCTATCATTGCGGTTGATTTAAATGATGTAAATGGAGAAATACTTTGCCAAAAAGATGCTTTTTTATGTGCAGCAATGGGAACAAATGTTTCTATAGCGTTTAACAAAAGAATAGGCGCAGGTTTTTTTGGTGGAGAAGGTTTTATTCTTCAAAAATTAAATGGAAATGGACTTGCTTTTCTACATGCAGGTGGAACTGTAGTTAAAAAAGAATTGAATAACCAAACTTTACTGATTGACACTGGATGTATTGTAGCATTTTCTACTGGTTTAGATTACAGCATTGAAAGAGCTGGCAATTTAAAATCTATGATTTTTGGAGGTGAGGGTTTGTTTTTAGCAACCGTTAAAGGAACTGGAACAGTCTATCTTCAAAGCTTGCCTTTTTCTAGAATGGCAGATAGAATTTTACAAAATGCCCCAAAAAATGGTGGCAAATCTAAAGGTGAAGGTTCTATTCTTGGTGGTTTAGGCAGAATGATAGACGGAGATAACTTTTAATACTTATTGGATTCATTAACTCAAATTGTTCTAGGGGCGTCTGTTGGAGAAGCAGTTTTAGGTAAAAAAGTTGGAAACAAAGCTATTCTATGGGGAGCAATAGCTGGAACTCTACCCGATTTAGATGTTTTACTTCGTTACTTCACTGATGAAATTTCTTCTACTCAAATGCATAGAGGTTTTTCACACTCTATTGTTTTTGCAGTATTAATTGCTCCTTTATTAGGATGGATTGCTAAAAAAATACATTTTAAGTTAATAGATATTTCTTTTAAAGATTGGACAAAATTATTTTTCTGGACTACAGTTACCCATCCTTTACTAGATGCACATACTACATGGGGAACTCAATTATTTTGGCCATTTAATTACCGTTTGGCGTACCAAAATATTTTTGTAGTAGATCCTTTTTATACTTTACCTTTTCTTTGTTTTTTAATAATAGCTATGTCTTTAAAAAGAGAGAACCCTAGTAGATCCAAATTTAACACCATAGGACTTTCTGTGAGTTCCACCTATTTAATACTAACCTTGATTTTTAAGTGGGTTTCATTTCAGGAATTTAAACAAGGATTAGAAAGTCAGAAGATAGAGTATGTAGAAATGGATACTAAACCTTCCCCATTAAATGCAATACTATGGTCATCCTTAATTGAAACTGACGAAGGATACAGAACGGCCTATTACTCGCTATTTGATAAAAACGAGATCATATATTCAAAAGAGTTTTTAAAAAATCATCATTTGCTAGAACCTTATTTAGATCAAAAAGTCATAAAACAATTAATTGATATTTCTGCTGGGTGGTATAGGATAGAAGAAAAAAATGAAAAATTACTTTTCTGGGATTTAAGATTTGGTCAAACGGGAATGGATATAAATGACGCTTCTTTTTTATGGTACTACGAACTTAATATTGATAAAAATGGAAATGTATCAGCTATTAAAAGACAACCTGAAATTAAAAATTTTAAAATGGTTTTCAAAGAACTTTTTAATAGAATTAAAGGTAATTAACAATAATATTTATGGACTTTCTTAGAAAAATAATAGGTGCAGATACTAAATCGCTAAATAAAAAATTTAAAAAGAAAGAAATTATTCAAAAGAAAGGGATCGTTTCAAAGAACGCTTTCTATGTAAAAAAAGGATTAATAAGAAGCTATTCAATTGATGAAAAAGGCAAAGAGCATATTTTTATGTTTGGTACTGAAGAGTGGATTATAGCAGATATAGAGTCCAATGTATTTATAAACCTACTCAACTTTACATTGACGCTATTGAAGATAGCGAGATAGTTGTTTTTAGTTTAGATTATTTAAAGTCTGATCAATCAACAATAGAAAAACTTCAAAAAAATTCAAAATTATTGGCAAGAAGAATTGGGTCATTGCAACGTAGAGTTATTCAATTGATGAGTTCTTCTGCCAAAGTGAGATATGAGATGTTTCTAGAAACCTATCCTCTACTTCCAAACAGAGTGCCACAGAAAATGATAGCGTCCTATTTAGGAATCACACCGGAAGCACTTAGTAAAATAAGAGGGAGAATTGTAATCAATTTCATTTCTTAATCTAGATTAATGCTAGCTTGGCATTTTTATTTTTAGACTTTAGCAGATTTGCATAAAATAAATCTAGATGAAATTGAAAACTATATACTTCCGTACTAGCACTTAGCTTTAAGTTCGTACGCATTTGGACTTCAATGACAAATTCAAACAATTAATACTGCAAAAATCCACTGTTAGATTGGATTAGGGAAAAAAATAGCCGGTCAACACGAATGGGGAAATTCAACTTAATAGTGGTGATCTCTAGAATTCAAGCAATCAACAAAATTAGTAGCTGGTATTTTTCTCTATGGACATGAAGACCATTATCATGTTCAGACTTAGAAGATCCAGGATACAATCAGAAATTAGTTAGGATCACTTAAAGTCAGATGACTTTTTTGGTGTGGAAAATCTCCCTACTGCCAATTCTGCAGATGTAACTATAGTTCTGCCTCTTTTAAACAATAGTAATGCTATCTGTTGAAAGGTCAACTTAACTATTAAAGGAGTTACACAAAAAATATCTTTTGAGGTAACTAAAAGTGAAAATGTTTTAACAGCAAATTTAGATGTTGACAGATCAAAATACAATGTAAAATATGGTTCTAATTCCTTTTTTGACAGCCTGGGTGATGCTGCAATTGATGATGTTTTCACTTTAAATATTAAATTATTAACTAACAAATAAACATGAATACTAATAGACCAAAATGCGGATGCGGTAACACTGCAGATCCAGACGGATACTGTGATGGATCTCACGCCAATAAATAATATTAAAGCCCTCAGGGGCTTTTTTGTTTGTTACAATATTTTAACAAATAACTAAATCATAAAAAACTATATTTGCACCTTCATATAAAAGCAATGAAAATTCGTAAAATCATTATTACCGTAGTTCTTTTACTATTATTGGGGTTATTATTTATGGTTGGTAGTATTAGCTATGAGTCCGGAGTGAGTTATGGAGAATCTAACGCCGAGGAAATTAGAGCTTCAAAAATCAAAAACGTAAGTGCTATAGTTTCTTCCAAATTTGTCAATGTTGAAATGGTTTCCAACGAGACCTACCCAGTGCTAGTTTCAGGATCTGGAAGAGTTATGGCAGGGACCATGATTAATATTTCCTCTGAAGTTCAAGGTCTATTAAACAGTCCTATCTCCCTTAAAAAAGGAACTTCTTTTAATAAAGGAGATTTACTTTTTAAAATTAGAGATACAGATGCAAAGTTAATGCTTGCTGCAAGAAAGAGCAATTATCTTAGCCAGTGGACTTCTGTCTTGCCAGATTTAGCAACAGATCATTCAGAACAATACGACAAATGGTATAATTTTTTTAATTCTATTGCAGTTGATCAGCCACTGGAAGAATTCCCGAAATTCACTACATCTAGAGAAAAAAACTTTGTTATATCTAGAAAACTTTTGGCCGAATATTTAAATATAAAAAGTGATGAATATAGATTAACCAAATATTTTCAAATGGCTCCTTTCAACGGTTCTATCGTAGAGGCTTTTATTGACCAGGGTGCTATTGTAAATCCAGGAAGTCCAGTTATTCAAATAATAAGAGACGATGAGCTAGAAATAGAAATTCCTCTTGCAGTAAAATATATGCAAAAAATAAAAATCGGAAACCCTGTTACCTTAATAGAGAATGAAATTGAATTTATGGGTAAAGTAGCTCGTATAGGAAATTTTATCAATGCCAATACACAAAGTGTTCCAGTCTATATAAAACCAATTAACAAACTTCCGTTGTATTATGGGATGTATGTAAAAGCAAAATTAGAACTCAATGCTTTAGAAATGGTTTGTAAAATTCCAAGGACTGCTATTTTTGGAGAAAATAAAATCTACAGAATGGATAAGGACAGCACCATCCATAGTACTGAAATTAATATAAGATCTAGCGATGATAGATACTACTATGTGGATAACCTTAAAGATTCTATTTACTATCTACCTCAGCCTATTGTAAATGCAAAAGACAGTATTAAAATAACTCCGATTTTTAAATAAAATGAAGAAACTTATAGCCTACTTTATAAAGTTTCCAATATGGGCAAATGCACTAATTGTTATTACTGGAATAGTAGGTCTTTTGAGTTTGTTTTTAATGCCTAAATCATTTTTCCCTGAGATGAATCCCAACAGGGTCTACATTGCAGTTTCCTATCCTGGAGCATCTCCAAAAGAAATTGAAGAAGGCATTACAACAAGAGTTGAAGAATCTCTTAATGGTATTCAAAACGTAAAAGAAATTACTTCGAAATCCTCTGAAAATGTTTCTAATATAACTGTTACAGGTGAGGAAGGAATTTATGTAGACGAAATGCTTCAGGACGTAAAGAATGCTGTAGATGGTATTTCTCAATTTCCTGCAGGCGCTGAAAAACCAATTGTCTATGCCCAAACTTCAAGAGGAATGGGAGGAATGAGTAATGTTGTGGGTTTTTATTCTCTATATGGCCCGGACAATCTTTGGGAATTAAAAAAAATGGCAGAGAAAATTGAAAGAGAGTTACTTGCCTCTAAAGAAATTAGCCAAATAGAAGTTTTAGGATATCCTCCAGTGATTATAGCTGTAGATATAAGAGAGAATGATTTATTAAAATACGGACTCAACTTCAACTTTATTTCCAATGTCATAAGAATGAGTAACATAGACCTTTCCGGAGGCAGTGTTAAAACTAACGAGGAGGAAATAATTATTCGTTCTATGAACCGTTCTACCGATCCTGAAATAGTAAAAGAGATAGTGATTTTTGCAAAACCAAACGGAGATGTGATAAAATTAAAAGATATAGCCGATGTAAAATTAGATTTCTCAGAAGTTCCGATGAAAAACTATGTAAATGGTAAGCGTGGAGTAAGTTTTATTGTTAAAAAAACGGTAGACGAGGATTTAGATAAAATTGCAGATGAAATGACTTCTTACATCTCTAAGTTCAATAAAAAGGAAGAAAAATTTAAAATGCGTTCTCTTTTTCAATTTGCTGATCTTTTGGACCAAAGCGTATCGATACTCTTTCCAATAATTTAGTGATTGGGTTATTTTTAGTTTGTCTTGTATTAGGACTGTTTTTAAGTTTACGATTATCACTTTGGGTAGCATTTGGAATCCCTTTTTCATTCATAGGAATGATTTCATTTGGAATACTTTATGGAATGACTATAAATATGATTTCCTTATTTGGAATGATATTGGTGGTAGGAATATTGGTTGACGACGGAATTGTAATTGCGGAAAACATATATGCGCATTTTGAACGTGGTAAATCTCCAATGAGAGCTGCTTTAGACGGGACTAGTGAAGTGATGAATGCAGTTTTCACTTCTGTTTTAACTACAGTATTTGCATTTTCTACTTTATTATTTGTTGGTGGGGAAATGGAAATGATGCAGGAAATGGCATTTAGCGTAATTGCTTGTCTGCTGTTTTCTTTGATTGAAGCATTTTTAATACTACCCTCTCATCTGGCAAGCAAAAAGATACTAAAGCCCAACGATAGCAAGTTTCGAAAGGCATTAAATAATGTGGTTAATTACGTTAGAGAAGGCTACGGAAGGGTATTAGAAAAAATACTACAAAGACACCGTTTGCATGTATGGGGACCTATGGGCTTTATTTTTTTAATTGTTGTCTTGTTTAACTTTGGATGGATTAGGTGGACATTTTTTCCTAGTATTCCTTTTGACAGCATTCTTGTTGAGTTTACTTATCAGCCTGGAGAAAGGGAAAATAAAACAGAGAACTTTCTTTGGTACTGTGATTCTATTGTAGAAGAATACAACCAGGAGTTAATAAAAAGATACAACGATACAATCATAACTTACAAGTCCGTTAGTGTTGGAAGTACAGAAAACTTAGGAGAATATGGATCTCATGTTGGTTCTGTTAGAATTTCTGTCAAAGAAAATGACCACATTTCAACTATTGATATGTCTAATGAATTAAGAATGAAATTCCCAGAAGATTCCGTTAGACTATTGGAAAAATTTACTGTTGGTGGCCAGCAGAGGTTTGGAAAAGAAGTATCTATTTCTTTACAAAGTGAAGAAAGTAAAGAACTTGAAACTGCAGCAAACTGGATGAAAGATCAAATAGGTGGTTTTCCAGAAGTTAAGAGTGTTTTAGACAATAGTGGAATTGGAAATAGAGAATTACATCTTAAACTCAAATCCAAAGCTTACCTACTAGGGTTAAATGAAATGGCTATTTCTAACCAAATAAGACAGGGTTTCTTTGGTCAAGAAGTACAAAGACTAATTAAAGGTAGAGATGAAATAAAGATTTGGTTGCGTTACCCATTTTCAGATAGAAACTCAATAGCAGATATTGAAAATACTAGAATCAAAACCGATTTAGGCCAAGAATTCCCTCTTAAAGAATTGGCAGACTACTCTATAAAAAGAGGTAAAATAAAAATTAACCATATAGATGGAAAAAAAGAAATAAGAATAGATGCTCGTTTGGTTGATTCCGAACTATCTGGACAAGTTAATTCTCAAATTAAAAGAGATGTTCTTCCAAAACTTCTATCCAAGTTTCCTAATGTTAATTACCAAATTAAAGGCCAAGCTGAAAGAGCACAAGATTCTGGACAAAGACTGGGTATAGCTTTTATGATAAGTATTATTTTGATAATGATGACTATTTCTTTAAACTTCAAATCCTTCTATCAAAGTAGATTAATTCTTATGGTAGTTCCAGTTGGAGTCTTCAGCGCATTATTGGGTCACGGCATAGTTGGTAAACCTTTTTCAACTCTAAGTGTATGGGGGGTGGTTGCTCTTGTGGGAATTTTGGTTAACGACGCAGTAGTTATGTTAGACCAGTTTAATAAGAATTTAGCAATGGGAATGCCCATAAAAGAGGCTGTTTTAAAAGCTGGGGTTTCAAGATTTAGAGCAATTACATTAACTACCATTACAACAGTTGCAGGTCTATATCCTTTAATTTTAGAAACTAGTTTTCAAGCTCAATTTTTAATACCTATGGCTATTTCAGTCGCTTATGGGGTATTATTTGGAACAATTATATTATTACTTTATTTCCCTCCACTAATATTGTATTTCAACGATATTAAAAGAACTAGGAAGTGGATATGGGAAGGTGGAAAGAATGCTCCTGAATGGAAAGATGTAGAACCAGTTTTAGAAAATCAAAAAAGAATTCAAGAATTTGATGAAAAAGATCATTAGCATATTATTTTTTTTTCCTCTTGTATTTTTCTCTCAGGATTCGTTAAGCTCTAAGTAAGGCTATAGAAATTGGGTTAGAGAAAAACTACGATATAAGACTTACTTTAAAAAATGTTGAAATAAATAAAATATTTAATAATTGGGGAGAAGCCGGGAGATTACCACAAGTTAATATTAATGCTGGTCAAAATAATTCTATATCTGATCAAAGAAATAATCCCATATCGTTTGCTCCATTTCTTTTTCTATCCAACGATGTAAGTGGTGGATTAGCTATGAATTGGACTATTTTTAATGGTTTTGCGTGTAAGAGCCAATAAAACAAAATTAGAGCAATTAGAACTACAAAGTGAGAACACTGCAACTCTAGCTATAGAAAATACCATTCATGGGATAATTCTTGCTTATTACCAAGCTAAAATGCAAAAGGAGCAACTAATTCTTTTAAATAATGTGATGACTCTCAGCAAAGAAAAATTTAACCAGCAACAAGTTAAAAGTGATTTGGGTATTGGTGTAAAATTTGATTTATTACAATTTGAAGGAAATTTATATACAGATAGTTCTAATAAAATTCTTCAAAATTTAGCACAAAGAAACGCTGTGAGAAACTTGAACTTAATAATGGGTGAAGATGTGATAAAGAATGGATTTAACTTCTGAAATTAAACCTGATTTAAATATAAAAGACTTAAGTACTCTTAAAAAAGAAATGCTTTCTAACAATACCAACATAAAAAATCAATATATAAATATAGCATTAACTCAGCAGGATATTTCTCTTGCAAAATCTCAATTTTTTCCTGTAGTAAGTTTCAATTCTGGATTTAATTCTAGTGTGGGAGTTTTAAATACCAACGATGTTAACTCACCTATTTCAAATGCGCAAAGTAAAAACTTAAATTATTATGGGAATTTCACCTCTGAATTTCAAATTATACGATGGAGGAAAAGTAAGGAGAGGAATTAAAGCTTTAGAATTACAAAACGAAGTAGATCAGCTAAGAACTTCTCAAATGATCGATCAGCTTAATTTTGAGTTAACCAATGTATATGAACTCTATTTAACAAGACTTCAAATATTTGAACTAACTAAAAAAGCATTTTTTGTTTCAAAAGACAATATGGATATAGCAAAACTAAAAGAAGAAAGTGGATTGATAAATTCATTTAATTTTAGAGATATACAAATGGCATATTTATCTGCAGGTGTTGCTTTGTACCAAGCAAGTTATGACTTACTAGAATCCAATGCTACCCTACTTAAAATGACTGGAAAAATTATTCAGAAAAATTAAAAAAATTTAATACAGTAGTATGCATGCATACTAAATTTTATATATTTAATAGATGAAACCAACCGAAACAGCAGATTTCCATATAAGATGGTCTTGGTACAATATATCTAGAATGTATAATACACAAGCAAATGAGTATGGAGGAACAATGGCCATAGGATACACTTTATTAAATATTGATAAAGATGGAACCCATCTATGAAACTAGGACCAAAAATGGGAATGGAACCAAGAAGCTTAACTAGAATGATAAAATCTCTAGAAGAAAAAGGCTGGATAGAAAAGAGAATGGACAATAGTGATAAAAGAATGGTAAATATTCACCTTACAGAAACTGGAGAAAAAAATGAGAAACCTTTCAAGAAGTTCTGTTATAAAATTCAACAAGACCATTCAAGAAAAAATTAACAACAGTGAATTAAAAACATGTTTTAAAGTTCTAGGTGAAATCAACCAACTTATAGACAATAATAAAATATTTTAAAAATGATTAAAAACATAAAAAAAGTAGCTGTATTAGGTTCTGGAATTATGGGTTCGGGTATAGCCTGTCATCTTGCAAATGTAGATATGGAAGTTCTATTATTGGATATGGTGCCTAGAAGATAAACTATCTGAAAAAAATAAAAAATCTAGAAATAGCTTGGTGGATTTGTCATTAATGAACTCTGTAAAGTCCAAACCTTCTCCCCTTTTTACAAAATCAAAATTAAAAAATATTACTACAGGTAATTTTACAGATGATTTTGAGAAAATAAAACATTGCGACTGGATAATAGAAGTGGTAGTGGAAAGGTTAGAGATAAAAAAAATCATTTTTGAAGAAGTAGATCAGTTCCGAAAAGAAGGGAGTTTAGTTTCAAGCAATACATCTGGAATTCCAATTAATTCCATGATAGAAAACAGATCGGAGGATTTTAAAAATCATTTTTTTGGAAGTCATTTTTTCAATCCAGCTAGATACTTGCGATTGCTAGAAATAATACCTACAAAGCACACCAATAAAGAAACCATAGACTTCATGATAGATTTTGGTGAAAAAATATTGGGTAAAAGTTCTGTTTTATGCAAAGACACCCCAGGTTTTATAGCCAATAGAATTGGCGTATTTGCCATTCAGGAACTATTCCATACGGTGAAAGAAATGAATCTAACTGTAGGGGAAGTAGATTTACTAACAGGACCTATTATGGGGCGTGCAAAGTCGGCTACTTTTAGGACATGTGATGTGGTTGGATTGGATACGTTAGTTCACGTTGCAAATGGACTAAAAATAAATTGTCCAAAAGACGAAAGAAACAATGTATTTGAAATTCCAGACTTTGTTGAAAAGATGAAAGAAAATAATTGGCTAGGCAGCAAATCTGGACAAGGATTTTATAAAAAATCTAAGGATGAAAATGGAAAAAGAAATATTCTAGAACTTGATCTTTCTACCCTAGAATATTCAAAAAAACAAAAATCAAAATTTGAAACTATTTCCAAAGCCAAAAAAATAGAAAATTTAACAGATAGAATGAAAGTTCTATTTAATGGAAAGGATAGGGCTGGTGAGTTTTACAGAAAAATATTTGCTGGGTTATTTAGTTACTCTGCTTGTAGAATTCCTGAAATATCTGAGGATATATTTTTATTAGACGAGGCCATGAAAGCTGGTTTTGGTTGGGAAATGGGACCTTTTGAAATGTGGGATGCCGTTGGTTTTATGCAAGGTTTAGATATAATTAAAAAGCTTGGTCTTAAAACACCTAATTGGATAGAAAATATTGAAGGAAATATAGACTTTAAGTTTTATGATTTAAAACAAGGCGTTAAATACTTCTACGACATTAAAACTGAGCAACAAACAATCATTCCTGGATTAGAGAATATAATATCTATTAAAAGTTTGGATAAAAGCTCTTTAGTATGGGGTAATAAAGAAGCCTCTATATTAGATATTGGAGATGGAATTATCAATGTTTCTTTTCATTCTAAAATGAATACCATTGGTAGTGAAATATTACAGGCACTGAATCATGCTATTAATTTGGCTGAAGCTGGAAAATACAAGGGAATTGTTATTGCAAACGAAGGCGCTAATTTCTCAGCTGGAGCCAATGTTGGTATTCTATTTATGCTAGCTGCAGAACAAGAGTATGAAGAACTTGAAATTGCTGTCAAGAGATTTCAAAATACAACTATGAGACTTAGGTACTCTTCCATTCCAGTTGTTGCTGCTCCACACGGAATGACTCTAGGTGGTGGTTGTGAAATATGTCTACATGCCGATAAAGTTATTGCCCATGCAGAAACTTATATGGGATTGGTTGAATTTGGGGTTGGGCTAATTCCTGGCGGTGGAGGAACCAAAGAAATGGCGCTTAGTTCTCAGACGGATTAAAACAAGGAGATATGAGAATTAACAGGTTTAGAGATAACTTTTTAACCATTGGTCAAGCCAAAGTTTCTAGCTCAGCTTCAGAAGCCATAGAATTGGGTTTTTTGAGAAAAGGAATAGATGAGATAATAATTTCTAGAAAAAATCAAATAGCATATGCCAAGGAAATGTGTTTGAAACTACACGAAAAAGGATACGTCCAAAAAAATATGCGTAAAGACATTACAGTTTGGGTCAAGAAGGACTAGGAATAGTTTATGCTGGTGCAAATTCTATGAAGTCTGGCAGCTACATGTCGAATACGATCAAGTTATTTCAGAAAAATTGGGCTATGTGCTAGCAGGTGGAGATTTATCTCAACTTACCGAAGTATCGGAAAAATATTTACTGGATATAGAGAGAAGAGCATTCTTAGAATTATGTTCTGAGAAAAAGACTCTGGAAAGAATACAAAGCTTGTTACAAACGGGTAAAATTTTAAGAAATTAATTATAATAAGTTATGAAAACAGCATATATAGTAGGTGGATATAGATCGGCCGTTGGAAAATCTGGTAAAGGAGTGTTTAGATTTACTAGACCAGATGAAATGGGCAAACAAGTTGTCCAACATTTATTAAAAGATTTTCCAGAACTAGATACCAATAGAATAGACGACATAATAGTTGGAAATGCAACTCCTGAGGCAGAACAAGGTCTGAACTTGGCCAGAATGATTTCACTTATGGGTTTGAATACAGATAAAGTTCCTGGAATGACCATCAATAGATATTGTTCTTCGGGACTTCAGAGTATAGCGCTTGCAAAGTATCAAATTGAGTCTGGTGCTGCAGACTGTATTATAGCAGGAGGTGTAGAATGCATGTCTCCCATTCCTTTTGGAGGATGGAGAATTGTTCCCAATCATAAGGTAACTAAAGAGAATCCAGAATGGTATTGGGGAATGGGACTTACTGCAGAAGCAGTAGCCAAAAAGGTTTAAGTTAGTAGAGAAATCCAAGATGAGTTTGCATTAAGTCTCATTTAAAAGCAATATCAGCCATTGAAAATGGACGATTTGAAAGCCAGATAGCTCCCATAGAAATCAATCATATTTTTTTGGATGAAGAAGAAAAGCAACAGGAAAAAAAATACATTTGCTAAAGTGGATGAAGGACCAAGAAAAAACTCAAATATTGAATCCCTAAAAAATTAAGACCAGTTTTTAAGAAGGAGGAACTGTAACAGCAGGAAATTCCTCCCAAACATCGGATGGAGCCGCATTTGTAATGGTAATGTCTGAAGAAATGGTTAAAGAAATGAATATTGAACCTATCGCTAGACTAATTAGCTACTAAGGTTATTGGACTAGCTCCAGAAATAATGGGCGTTGGTCCATTGTACGCAATTCCAGAAGCATTAAAGCAGCCGGAATGAAACTAGGAGATCTTGAGCAAATAGAACTTAATGAAGCATTTGCTTCTCAGTCAGTAGCTATTATTAAAGAATTAGGACTAAATCCAGAAATAGTTAATGTAAATGGAGGAGCAATTGCTTTGGGACATCCTCTTGGGTGTACTGGTGCAAAACTAAGTGTTCAATTACTTAATGAAATGAGGTTAGAAAACAAAAAATTGGAGCAGTTACCATGTGTGTAGGTACAGGTCAAGGAGCATGTGGAATATTTGAACTTTTAAACTAAATACATAGAAATGGAGATAAAAGAAATAGAAAAAACAGAAGTCCTTAAAGGGAGGCGAATTCTTAGTTAAAGAAACTAATGCAAAAGACGTTTTTATAAGAGAAGAGTTTGGAGAAGAACAAATAATGATGTTAAACGCTACAGAAGAATTTTCAAAAATTGAAATTAAGCCAAACATAATGCGTTTTGAAGAAAAAGATTATGCACTAGTAGAAAGTTTGATGCGAAAAGCTGGTCAATTGGGTCTATTAGCGGTAAGTATACCTGAAAAATACCATGGTCTCGGAATGGGATTCAATACGGGAATGCTAATTTGTGAAGAAATATCTAGTTTAACTGGGTCTTTGGCTACTGCTTTTGGAGCCCACACTGGGATTGGGACACTTCCTATATTACTTTATGGTAACGAGGAACAAAAGAATTACTATTTGCCAAAAATATCGTCTGGAGAATGGATTTCTTGTTATAACCTTACAGAGCCAGATGCAGGGTCAGACGCAAACTCTGGAAAGACAAAAGCTGTCTTAACTTCAGATGGTGAACATTATGAAATAACTGGTCAAAAAATATGGATTTCCAATGCAGGTTTTGCTCATGTATTTATAGTATTTGCAAGAATTGAAGATGACAAAAATATTACTGGCTTTGTATTTGAAAAAGACAAAGTAGAAGGGTTAACATTAAATCCAGAAGAGGCAAAACTAGGTATTAGATCTTCTTCTACTCGACAAGTGTTCTACAATAAAGTTAAAGTACCAAAATCGGCAATGTTGGGCAAGAGAGGTGAAGGATTTAAAATTGCCATGAATTCATTAAACGTAGGAAGAATAAAATTAGGAATTGCAGTTACAGGTGCTTCTAAAAAAGTAATTAACTATGCAATTGGTTATGCAAATGAACGAAAACAATTTAAAACTCCTATTTCTTCCTTTGGGGCAATTCAATTCAAACTTGCTGAAATGGCTACCAAAACTTATGTTGCAGATGCAGGAAATTACCGTTGTGGTCAAAACATTGAAGACAACATAAAAAGGTTAGAATCTGAAGGATTAGCACTTCAAGACGCAAAGCTTCAAGGCGTAGAAGAATATGCTATAGAATGTGCTATTCTAAAAGTTTTCTCATCGGAAGTAGTTCAATACACTCCGACGAAGCTGTTCAAATATATGGTGGAATGGGGTTTTCTGCAGAATCTGAGGTAGAGGCATGCTATAGAGATGCTAGAATTTCTAGAATTTATGAGGGAACCAATGAAATTAACAGATTATTAATTGTTAAAATGGTATTAAAAAAAGCAGTGACTGGTGAAATTGATTTTTTTGGACCAGCTAAAAATGTAGCAAAAGAATTAATGAGTATTCCTTCTTTTGAAGAACCTTCTAATGATTTTTAATGAATTTAAAGTTGATTTTGAAAAATTTAAAGAAGATTATTCTAATGGTCGCGGGAACAGCATCTGAAAAATTAGGAATTAAAATTGGAACAGAACAAGAACTGATGATGAATATTTCCGAGATGATTATAGATACTTATATGTTAGAATCTGCACTTTTAAAAACAGAAAAACTAACCTCTAAAGAAGGAGCTATTAAAAACCAAGAAAGAATATCTATGTGTATTATTTTTCTTCACAGTACTATAGATAAATTTCAAAAAAATGGAAAAGAAGCTATTTATGCACTTTTAGAGGGTGACGAACAAAAAATACTATTATTAGGATTAAAAAGATTTACTAAAGTAAAACCGGATAATTTAAAGGAACATAGAAGAAGTATCGCTAAAAAGCTAATTGAAGAAAATTTATATTGTTTCTAGAAAATATCTAAAAGACAAAACTTGCTCCAAAAACAAAATTAATTCCTTGAAAGGAGGCATACATATAGGACGCGTCAAAAGTATAGCCTTCAGGATTATTTATTGGATCGTTAACGTTTTGATCAAAAGGATCGTTTGCTCTCAAAATAGAGTATTTCGGAGGGGTGAAATTGGTGAAATTTCTTAAACCACAAATGTAGTCCAACCATTATTATAGTTTTTAGAAACTTTTAGATTATGAATAGTATATGGAAGAGAATATTCAGGTCTAAAATCATTTTCTAAGATTGGTAATCTTATTGGGCCGTAGTTAGTTGCAGAGTAAACCATGTCTAAATCTAATTTTTCAAACCAAAAACTTGCAGACCATTTAATGCTGTATTTTTCTGCTAAAAGCTGTTGACTTTTACCATTTCTCCTGCAGAATTTTCTATAAAATTGGACACATCTAAAAATGTTGCATTGGCAGATAATTTCAAAGGGATTTTATACATTTTTAAGAATATTTCTGAAGATATCCCTCTTGCAACAGCATAACCAGATAAGTTGGAATAAATAATTTGATTGTCATTGGTTAAGAAATCGGGAATTATTTTATTAGAAAACCTAGATTCAAAAACTGAAGATTCTAGAGTGATTTGTAAATTATCTGTATTCCAAGAATTACTTATATTAATATTTAAATTCTTAGACTTCTCAGGCTCTAACTCCTCCAAGAAAATGATTTCTCTAGCACCTGTTAATGCAGCATGATCTTCGGTAAAGACATTGACCACTCTAAATCCATCTCCATAACCAATTCTTAAAGAGGAATTTTCTGTAATATTTAATTGGTAGTTAATTCTTGGTGAATTTATAAAACCATGCTTAGAGTGAAAGTCTGTTCTCCATCCAAATAGAAGTTGCTGGTTATCACTAAATTTAAAATTGTCTTGAATAAAAAACCCAGGAAGCCACCATTTATCTGCTTTTAGAGTAGCTGCTGTATTGTCGTTGTAACTATTGTATCTCAATGCAAAACCAGAAAGTAAATTATTTTTATTCCCTAAAGATTTATGCCATGTTAACTGACTAAAACCAATAATTTGTTTTGCCTCATAATCGACCAAGCCATACCAAGACTTTTGATCGTGAAAACTAAATGAATTTTGCCATTTAAGATTTTTTTGCTCTGAAAACTGATAAAATGAACTCGCCTCTACTCTATTTGTTAAAATAGACTCACCATAACTTGTGTTTTTCCCACGATCTTGTTCGGTAAAATCCATTTGACCTCCCCAACGATCTTCATTTAAATATCTTAAGGTAAGATTTAAAGGATTGGCTCCATTTTTATTGAAAAATTGAAACTTATTAAAAATTGAATATCTATTTTTTAGAGATAAATCTGTAAATCCGTCCTCATTGTTGTCTATTGGGTTATTGTAATTAAAGATATCTATGGATGAAAAAGCCTTAATTCTTTCTTTGTCGATTAGTTTGTAAACTATAGATGTCTGTAGTTCTCCCCAAGAAGATATATTAAAATCCAAAGATAACTTTGGGACACAGTCTATGTTTTTGGTTACCACATTTATTAAGCCAGCCATTGCTTCAGAACCATATACTGTTGAAGCTGGTCCTTTAATGACTTCAACCTGATCGATAAGACTTGTGGGAATTCCCTGTAGGCCGTAAACTGTAGACAATCCTCCCATAATAGGCATTCCATCAATTACAATCATAGAATAAGCTCCTTCCATACCATTTATATGAATATCGCCTGTATTGCAAACCGAACAATTTAATTGTGGTCTTAAGCCAGTAATTTGATTGGTTGCTTCTACCAAGCTAGGAGAAGGAACAGAATTCAAAAACTGAGAAGAGTAAACAGCAATAGGTATTGGACTTTCTTTTCTATCAATTAGCTGAAGAGTTCCGCTAATTACCATTTCTTTAAGTAAATCGTTATTCTCTTTAAGGACAAACGTAATTGGAGATTTATAATCGTTAATTGAAATATTTAATTCTCAAACTCTTAAAACCAACAGAAGATGCTTTTAAAACTGTTGACTTATTATCAATAGTAATTTTAAAATTTCCAGTAACATCACAAACTGCAGAAAGACTATCGTTTAAGTCCATTATATGAGCAAATGGAATTGGTTTTTTATGTTTATCGATAACCTTCCCTTTGATTTCAGATGTTTGAGAGATTGAATGAAAATTGAAAACACAAAGAAAAAGAATATAAAGAATCTATTCATGTATCAAATTAATTTAAATAAACGTAATTTTTAGTCTTGTCTAAAAATATATTTAAAATATTTGAAAAAAATATTTAACTTTGCGTAAATGAATTCTCAATCCGAAGAAGATTACTTGAAAGCACTTTACCATTTGGAGATGGACTTTGATGCAGTTTCAACCAACTCTATTGCAGATTATTTAGATATGAAACCTTCTAGTGTCACGGATATGCTTAAAAAACTTGCAGAAAAAAAATTCATTAATTATGAAAAGTACAAAGGAACATCTCTGACAAAAAAAGGAAGATTAATTGCTTTATCTATAATAAGGAAACATAGACTTTGGGAAACTTTTTTAGTAGAGAAACTAGGTTTTGGTTGGGACCAAGTCCATATTATTGCAGAGCAATTAGAGCATATTAAATCCGAAGAATTAATTGAAAATTTAGATAACTTTTTAGGCAACCCAAAATACGATCCTCATGGAGACCCTATCCCAAATAAAGATGGGGAAATTGAAAAAATGAATCAGAAACTTCTTGTAGAACTTAAAGCTTCTCAAAAAGGGATTATCACAGGAGTTAAAAAAGGAACAGCAAGTCTTTTAAACTATTTAGATAAAGAAAAAGTTAAACTTGGAGATTCTGTAAAAGTGATAGAAATTCTAGAATTTGATGGAACTTATATTGTTGAAATAAATAAGAGAAAATTAACTTTTTCAGAAAAAATTTGTCAAAACCTACTACTAGAAACTAATGATTGAAACTATTAAATATTGGTTTATAGACCAACATCCTGTAACTCAAGCTTTAATAGCTGGTTTATTTACTTGGATTGTAACTGCCATTGGTTCGGGATTGGTATTTTTTATTAATTCTTCAAATAGAAAAGTTCTAGATATTTCTTTGGGATTTACAGGGGGAGTAATGATAGCTGCTAGTTTTTGGTCATTACTAGCTCCTTCCATTGAATATGCTGAAATGCAAAAAGAGTTAGGTTTAAGTGAAATGCCATCTTGGCTAGCCCCTACTATTGGCTTCTTTTTAGGCGCTTTGTTTCTATTTGGTTTGGATAAAATAATTCCTCATTTGCATTTATTTGAAAAAAAAATAGATGCAGAAGGAGTAAATACAAAATGGCAAAAAACTATTCTTTTAGTTTTAGCAATAGCATTACACAATATTCCGGAAGGGCTGGCTGTAGGAGTTGCCTTTGGAGCTATTGCCTCTCCAGAGCTTTTAAATGTGGAGATTTTCACCCTTGGTTCTGCGGTTGCCTTAGCTATAGGTATTGGAATTCAAAATTTTCCAGAGGGTTTTGCTGTTTCCTTGCCATTAAGACGACAAGGTCTGAGTAAATTTAAATCTTGGCAGTGGGGACAGCTTTCCGCAATTGTTGAACCTATTTTTGCAGTTATTGGCGCAGCTGTTGTCTTACAAGTTTTACCAATACTCCCCTATGCATTAGCTTTTGCTGCTGGTGCAATGATATTCATAGTTGTCGAGGAAGTAATTCCAGAAAGTCAAAAAGGAGGCAATACAGACCTGGCTACAATGGGATTAATAGCAGGTTTTATTGTCATGATGATGCTAGATGTTGGTCTTGGTTAATTAACCACCAAATCCTTTAAATAATCTTCTCCTATTACTTTGTTTAATTGCTCAAGTAACTTGGTCTTCTGCATTACAAGCTCTTGTTTAAAAGAAGCGCTTGATAGTTTCAAAAAAAGCTTTTGGTTTTTGACATAGGCGTTAGTTACTTTTTTCATTAAAAAAGGACCCATTATTTTAGTGAATTCTTGTAAAATCTCGTGTTCTTGGAATCGCTTTTTTAGTCCATATTGATTAATAAAACTATCTACCACATTAGACAATTTCTCTTCGTTAGCATTTCTTTTTTTCATCTAATTTAATTTTGAAGAATTACCATTTTCAATCCAGAATAAATTGCTTTCAATATTGAGATTTGCCAAAATTTGAGGAATTTTTTCTTTACTGGTATCTGTGATAAATGTTTGTCCCAAATTATTTTTTTCTATTAAGTTAAGAATATAACCAACTCGATGGTCATCTAATTTGTCAAAAATATCGTCCAATAACAATACAGGATTTACGTTCTTTTTAAGCTTTATATATTCAAACTTAGCCAATTTTAAAGCAATTAAATATGTCTTTTGCTGACCTTGAGATCCAAATTTTTTCAACGGATTGCCATTGATTGAAAACAAAAAATCGTCTCTGTGAATTCCTGAGGATGTGTGTCCAACTAATTGATCTTTAGTGCGGTTCTGCAGGAAAAGTTCTTTCATCGTATTTTCATGCAAAGCCGACTGGTATAGTCCAAATCAACACTTTCTTTATTGGATGAAATGTCCTGATAAAACTTATTAAATATGGGAATAAATTCGTCAATAAAGTTTTTTCTAGATTCATGTATGGACTGTGCTTTTTCAATCATTTGGTCCTCATAAACCTCCAATAAATCGACTGAATTGGAATTGGTTTTTAAAAGCGCATTTCTTTGTTTAAGTAGTTTATTGTATTGAAGTAATTCGAATAAATAATTTTTATCAAACTGAGCAATCAAAGCATCAAAAAATCTTCTTCTTGTTTCGCCACCTTCTAAAATTAGATTTATATCGTAAGGAGTAATCATTACCACAGGAAAAAAACCAATATGATCTGCTAATTTTTTATAAATTTTCTTATTCTTTTTAAAAATCTTTTTTTCGCCTTTTTTTAATCCACAGTACAGTTTATATTCCTCTTGCTCATTTTTTACAGCACCCTGAATAACATATAGCGATTCATCAAACATTACATTTTGGCTATCAATTGAGTTAAAAAAACTTTTGGTATAGCTTAAATGATAAATTGCATCAAGTAAATTTGTCTTTCCTTGACCATTGTCTCCAAGGAAGCAATTAACTCTATTAGACAGTTCCAAATCTGCTTGAGAAATGTTCTTAAAATTTAAAAGAGAAAGATTGGATAAATACATTTTATAAAATTACAATATAAAAGATTAGTTTATTACTTATAAAAAAAACTATTTTTGCAAACTAATTAATTAAATCGAAAGATTTCTTATTTCAAGTCTAATGGCAGAAAATAAAAACAAAACAGATAATAAAACTACAGAAAAGTCTGTAGATAATAAACCAAGTTCTGAAAATATAACTCAAGAAAATGTTGTTGAAAATAATATAGAGTTAATTCTTGGTGAAAAAGGATATGAGTATTATATAAATAATAAAAAGAAAGTTACATTTTATTCTGTGGCTGTTCTTGCTATTTTATTGGCTGCATTAGCTTACAAACTTATTTACGTTCAAATGATTGTTGAACCAAAAGAAGAAGAAGCTACGGAAAAACTATGGCAAGCAGAATCAAAAGCATTTGATGAACAAGATTGGGAATCTGCTATAAATGGAGATAGTTTGGGATTTTTCAAAGGGTTTAAACAAATTTCCAAAAAATATTCTGGTCAAAATGCAGGTAAAATTGCTCAGTACAACTTAGGAATATCATTACTTAACAATAAGGAATATGAAAATGCAATAATCGAACTTAAAAAAGTAGATTTTCAAGATGAACTTTTAGGAACAATTAGTCAAGGTGCTATTGGAGATGCTTACATGCAATTAGGAGCAGTTAGCGATGCTTTTGTTTATTATGAAAAGGCTTACCAAAGAAAAGAAAATGAACTTACTACCCCTTATATCTAATGAGAGCTGCTTTGTGTTTAGAAATTGAAGAAAACTATTCTAAAGCTATTGAGATTTATGAAATGGTTTATAAAGACTATCCAAGTTCTAAAGATGCTGTAAGAGCTGAAAAATATGCCGAATCTTTAAAGTTAGGTAACCCGGTCTATAAGTTTGATATGTCAAATAGTGAATAATGGCTAGTAAAGGGAAAAACTTATCAAAAGAAGAACAGTTTCCTATATCCAATCCTGGAAAAATTAAAATTGGAATTGTAGTTTCTCAGTGGAATCAAACCATAACAGACCGATTACTTAAAGGTGCTAAGTCTGTTTTACTAAACTCAAAAATCCCAGCTGATAATATTATAATTAAACATGTCCCAGGAACTTTTGAACTACCACTTGGTGCCCAATATTTATTTGAAAAAAATATGGTGGATGGAATAATATGTATTGGTTGTGTTATTCAAGGAGAAACCAAACATTTTGACTTTGTGTGTCAAGGAGCTACCAATGGAATTATGAGCATTGGATTGAGATATAACAAACCGGCTACATTTTGTGTGCTAACAGATGAAAACGAGCAACAATCTATTGACAGATCTGGTGGGAAACACGGAAATAAGGGTGCTGAATGTGCAGTTTCTTGTCTTAAAATGATAGAGCTCAATAAAGATATTTCTAGTCCTGATAAAAAAATCGGATTTTAAGCATCTAAGATTTTCTTAATATTTGGTTTGAAGTACAAATCAGATTTCAAAACCTTTCCATCTTCTCTAAATATTGGTTTCCCATTTTTATCTAATTTACTCATATTACTTCTTTGAATTTCTTGAAATACTTTTGCCATTTTGTTCTGCAAACCATGGGTTAAAATAGAACCACATAGTATATATAGCATGTCTCCAAGAGCATCTGCTATTTCTGTAAGGTCTCCTTGTTTTGCAGCTTGAAGATATTCCTCATTTTCTTCTTTCATCAGACTATACCTTAAGTTAAAGTCTTTTTCATCTACTTTAGCTAAGGGACTATATTTATTAGGAATTCCAAAAGAGTCATGAAATTCAGCCACTGCATTTACGCAATCTATTAGTTTTAAATTATTTTCCATCCACAAATGTATATCTCAAAATCCATTAATGATTAATAATTTTAAAAAATTAGTTAACATATATTAACAGTGGTATTTTTTTGATTTTTAAAAGATTGTTGATTTTTGAACCAAATAAATGGTAACCGACATGGAAATTCAGGAAAACAATAGTACTGTAAACAACGTAGATATTAGTAAAATCAATGCCCTTATTGAAAAAGAAAGTGGATTTATTGATTTACTAAATATGGAGATTGGAAAAGTAATTATAGGACAAAAACATATGGTAGAAAGTCTTCTTATTGGACTTCTTTCCAATGGACACATTCTCTTAGAAGGCGTTCCAGGACTTGCAAAAACTCTAGCTATAAGTACTTTGTCAAAAGTAATAGACGTAGATTTTAAAAGAGTCCAGTTCACACCCGATTTACTTCCTGCAGATTTACTTGGCACCATGATTTACAACCAGAAAAAGGAAGAATTTATTTCTAAAAAAGGTCCGTTATTTTCAAATTTTATTTTGGCAGACGAAATTAATAGAGCTCCAGCTAAAGTTCAAAGTGCTTTGTTGGAAGCCATGCAAGAAAGACAAATTACTATTGGAGATAAAACCTATAAACTCCCAGAACCCTTTTTAGTAATGGCTACCCAAAACCCAATTGAACAAGAAGGAACTTATCCTCTTCCAGAAGCCCAGGTAGATAGATTTATGTTAAAAGTTGTTCTTCCCTATCCTAACAGGGAAGAAGAGAAATTAATTGTAAGAGCAAATGTTTCTAGTGAAGGTTTTCCAACCCCAAATAAAATTGTAGATCCAAAACAAATTATTAAAGCGAGAGATATAGTCAAGCAAATTTACATGGACGAAAAAATTGAGAAATATATTATTGATATTGTTTATGCCACTAGAGAGCCTGAATATTATCAGTTAGATGAGATAAAACACTTTATTTCTTTTGGTGGTTCGCCAAGAGCTAGTATTTCACTGGCAAGCGCTGCAAAAGCATATGCTTTTTTGAAAAAAAGAGGATATGTTATCCCAGAAGATGTTAGAGCGGTTTGCGCCGATGTTCTTAGACATAGAATTGGACTTTCTTATGAAGCTGAAGCAGAAAATATTACAACAGAAAATGTGATAACCACAATTCTTAACAAAGTTGAAGTTCCTTAACAGTATTCAAGAGTTTTGGAAACTAGCGAATTATTAAAAAAAGTACGTAAAATTGAGATCAAGACCAAAGGTCTATCCAAACAGGTTTTTTCTGGAGAATACCATTCTGCATTTAAAGGTAGAGGAATGGCTTTTTCGGAGGTAAGAAACTATATACCAGGAGATGAAATAAGAACTATAGACTGGAATGTAACTGCAAGATTTAACGAACCTTATGTCAAAGTTTTTGAAGAAGAGAGAGAGCTAACGGTAATGCTTATAGTAGATATTTCTGGGTCTGAATCTTTTGGATCAGATGAATTATTGAAAAGAGAATTTATTGCAGAAATAGGGGCTGTTTTAGCATTTTCTGCCACTCAAAATAACGATAAGATTGGTGCGATTTTATTTTCTGATCAAATAGAACTTTACATTCCCCCCAAAAAGGGAAGAAAGCATATTTTAAGAATTATTAGAGAACTTATTGAATTCAAGCCAAAGTCAAATCTTACTAATATTGGAGAAGTTGTACAGCACTTCAACAATCTGGTAAAGAAAAGAGCAATAGCATTTTTAATTTCTGATTTTATTGGGCAAAATTTAGAAAAAGCATTAAAAATAACTGCAAAAAAACACGACTTAATAGCACTTAGGATATTTGACCAACGTGAAAAAGAATTGCCTAATATGGGCCTTACCCTTTTTGAGGATGGAGAAAGTGGAAAGAGAAGGTGGATCAATACTAGTAAAAAAAGGGTTAGAGAAACCTATTATAATAATTCGCTCTCCAGAGAGCACAATATTCTAGAAATATTTAAGAAATCAAAAGTGGACCATGCAAATATTTGTATACAGTCGGGATATATTCAACCATTAATGAATCTTTTTAAAAAACGTTGAAGAACCTAACCTATATATTGCTATTTATTCCTTTTGGTATTTTCTCTCAAAATATTGATTTTGCGGCAAAAGCATCCAAAAATAAAATAGTTCTAGGGGAACCAACTACTGTTACCTTAGAATTTAAATTTCCTGCAAGTCAATTAATTGACAGTGTAGAATTTAAACTAGCTAGTAGCACAGACTCATTAGGAAATAACTGGGAATTGTGGGAGAAAAGTATTTTAGAAAAAAGTTCTTATCAAGAAGGTAATGGAGAATTTTTCGTTTCATTTACTCAGGATTTTACCATTGCAAATTTTGATACTGGAAGCTATTCCTTCCCTCCTAGCATTGCTTTTTTTAACTCTAATAAATTGTTTTCTAATTCTTTAGAATTTACAATTGAATTGGATCAAATCGATGAAAAAGCATTTATAAAAAATATAAAACCAATCAAGGAAGTTTCAATTTCTTGGTATGAATATCTAATTCATTTTATTAAAAAATATGGTTGGTGGATATTGCTAATTCTGATTTTTATTTCTGCAGGAATATATCTTTACCAAAAATTTTACAAAAAGAAGATCAATTCCATTTCTATTCCAAGTATTCCACTGGAAGTTACTTTATTAAAATCTTTAAAAAATATAGAAGAAAAGAAATATTGGGAAAATGGTCGTTTTAAGAAGTACTACAGTGAACTTTCTAATGTTCTCTGGCAATTTTTAGAATACAGATATTCCATTCAAACTTTTGAAAAGACAAGTGGAGAGATATTAGAAAGCTTAAAATGGTCTGAAATACCAAACAAATATCCTTCTGAATTGTCACGTTTTTTCGAGATTTCTGACGGTGTGAAATTTGCAAAATTCAATCCTTTACAAAAAGACAATATTCATTCTCTTGAGCTAATAAAAGGACTTATAACTAACCAAAGATTAGACCTTATTTCAATGGATTCAAATAAAACCCCTGAAAATGAATAGTTGGTTGGAAAAATATCAATTTAATGATCCATGGGCTTTGTGGTTGCTTTTATTTGTCCCTATTTCTATTGGTGTTTATTATTGGATGTATTCTAAAAAAAATGAACCTCTTAAAATCTCAAGTATTGATTTTTTTGATGGAATTTCTACTAAGTGGACCCCTTTAGTTCCACATTTTAGTTTTTTTGCCAAACTTGTTGGAATAAGTTTAATGATAGTAGCAATGGCTAGACCACAAATTGCGATGGAAGCGCATTCAGAAACTGAACTTTTTAAAGAAGGTATTGATATAATTATTTCTATGGATGCCTCTGGAAGTATGCTCGCAAAAGATTTCTCTCCAAACAGATTTGAAGCGTCTAAAGATTTGGCCAAAGAATTTGTAAAAGATAGAAGAAACGACAGAGTTGGATTGGTTATTTTTGAAGGCGAATCTTATACTCAGTGTCCATTAACTTCCGATAGAGATGTGCTTTTAGAACTCATAGAATCTGCTGAACAAGGTATTGTCGAACAAGGAACTGCAATTGGAATGGGATTGGCTACTGCAATTAATAGACTTAGAGAAAGTGAAGCTCCAAGTAAAGTAATAATTCTACTTACAGATGGTGTTAATACCCACGGCAAAATACATCCATTAAATGCTACTGAAATAGCTAAAGAATTTAATATCAGAGTTTATACTATTGGTGTTGGAACCAACGGAAAGGCAAAAACACCAGTTGCAATAGATCCGTTTTCTGGAAAATATATTTATGATTTAGTGGATGTAGAGATAGATGAAAAAACACTTAAAACCATTGCCTTAGAAACAGGTGGTAAATATTTTAGAGCAACGGACAACAACAAACTCAAACAAGTCTACAAAGAAATTAATGAACTGGAGAAAGCAAAAATAAAAACCATAGAATACGATATTGACTTGCCTGAGAAAGCAAATGTTTTTATTGTATTAGGATTGATTTTTTTATTACTTGAATTCTTTATTTCAAAATATTTTATGCCAAGTATTTCATGACCATTAATAAGAAAAAATATTATTTTAAAACATCCAGTGCAATAATAGGCTTGATCATTGTAGAGTTACTTTTTTGGACCACAACTTTCTCTATTTACCAGTATTTAACATTGAATGTTACAGAATTTAGATTTGAACATCCCAATATTTTATGGATGCTATTATTCATTTTTCTTTTAAATATTTTATGGATAAGAAACAAAATTTGGAAAAAAAAGGCAATTAGCAATTTTGCAAAAATAAACACCTTAAGTAAGATTTTTAATGGTTTTTCAAACAATCGGTCTTCTTTAAAGTTTTTCACTTTTAGAATTGCAATTGGACTGCTAATTATTGCTGCTGCAAATCCTCAATATGGTGAAAATGAAAGAACTGTAGTATCTAAAGGAATAGATATAATGGTAGCATTAGATATTAGTAAAAGTATGATGGCAGAAGACCTTGTTCCAGACTACAATAGACTAGATATTGCAAAATTAGCTATTGGTAAATTGATGAATGAGCTTAGAGGAGACCACGTTGGAATTGTAGTTTTTGCTGGGGAGGCTTACAAACAACTTCCACTAACACCAGACTATCAAGTTGCTAAGCTTTTTCTAAAAAGTGTCGGGTCAGACATGATTTCTTCCCAAGGAACAGATATTGGCAATGCAATTGAACTTTGTATGAGTTCTTTCAGTGAAGATAGAAAAACAAACAAGGCAATTGTAATTATATCTGATGGTGAAGACCATGAAGAAATGGCAATAGAAGCAGCGGAAGATGCAAGTGAAAATGGAGTAGTTATATGTACCGTTGGTATGGGTTCTGAAAAAGGAGTACCTATTCCCATTATTAGAAATGGAAGAAAAGTTGGTATAAAAAAGGACCAAGACGAATTAACAGTTTTGACCAAATTAAATGAAGAAAATTTAATTCAAATTGCAGAAGCAGGTAATGGAACTTATACCAAAACCAAAGGATTAAATCTAGATTTAAGAAAAATCCTAGATAGAATTAATAAAATTGAAAAAACATCCTTAAAAAAAGATAGGTACTCTACTTACGATGATCAATTTCAATGGTTTTTAGGTCCAGGACTATTGTTATTACTTTTAGACTTTGTAATTTTTGAAAAAAGAGGAAAAATTGACGATCAATTAGTTTTATTTAAATGATATACGAGAAAAAAACATATATAGGCATCTTATTTTTCATTGCAGCTTCTCTACAATTCCACGGACAAACTATAGAGAGCAAACTGAAACTTAACGAAGGCAATCAGGCTTACAAAAATGGAGATTTCAATAAATCTTCCTCCAATTATGAAAAGTCTCTTTCTGAAGATGAAAAAAATATAGCTGCTTTCTACAACAGTGGAAATGCATCTTATATGTCAGGAGACTTTAAAAGTGCAAGAGAGAGTTTCAATAGTTTTATTTCCAAAACAAACAATATTGAGGACAAATCAAAAGCACATTACAATATTGGGAACTCTTTCCTTACAGAATATGCAAAAGAAGCCAAAGAAAAAGGGCAAGCTCCTTCATCAGATATTTTAAAAAATGCAATTAAAGAGTACCAACAATCGCTTAGATTCAATTCCAAAGACAAAGATGCTAGATATAATTTATCTTATGCAATGAAGCTTTTACAAAACCAAGAAAAGCAGGAAAAAGAAAATAAGGACCAGAATAAAGACCAAGAAGATAAAGAGGATCAAGAAAACAAAGACAATAAAGAGCAGGACAATAAAGAAAAGAAGGACCAGGACCAAAAAGAGAAAGACGGAAAAGAAAAGGAGAAACAAGATCAAAAAGACAAAGAAGATAAGGAGACGGAAAATAAACAAGACCAAGAGAATAAAAAGCAGGAAGAAAAAGACAAAAAGCAAAATCCAAAACCCAATGAGACCAAAGAACAGGCTATAAAAAATCTAGATGCAATCAATAACGACGAACAAAAAGTGCTTTTAAAAGTGAATAGAAAAAAAGGCGATCAAAAAAAGAAGAGCAAAACAAAAGATTGGTAAATGATTAGATTATTCAATTACATATTACTAATTACCTGTTTTACTAATTTTCAAGCGCAAGATTTTGTTTTTAAATCCTATGTAGATCAAAATAATATATCTACTGATGATTACATTAGATTTACTGTTGAATCTAGTGAGAGAGTAAGACTAGACAATCTTCAATTCCAAAACTTTTCAATTAGACAAGGTCCTTTTACAAGTTCTTCAAGCCAGACAACTATTATTAATGGGAAATTTCAATCTAAGAACGAATACAAATCAACTTTTGTATTAGCCCCAAAAAAGCCAGGAAAATTGGTTATTGCAGCAATAAAAGTAAGTTACAACGGAAAGGACTACAGTACTGAAAAAATTATAGTTAATGTTGGACAAGGGCAGAAAAAAAACTCTTCTAACGCTAATAAAGGCTCTAATAATAGTAAATTATTTGCCAAAATATCTTGTTCAAAAACCAATCCTTATATAGGTGAAAACATACTTGTGAACTACAAAATATACCAATCTTCATACCATATAAGAAATTTGGAAATCACGGATTACGATCTTCCTATGATTAACGATTTTTGGACAGAGCTATTAGAACCTAAAAATAAACAGTGGAAAGAAGGACAAGAGATAATCAACGGAATTGCTTTTAGAGTTTTTACTCTTAAAAAAGAAATAATATCTCCTCAAAAATCTGGAAAACTAACCATTCCTTCTTTTGAAGTTTCTACTGTAATCAATAGAGATTTTTTTAATAGAGGTGTTTCAAAAATAATTAAGAGCAATAGTCCAGTGCTTAGTGTAAAGAAACTTCCAGAAAATGCACCTAGAAGTTTCAATGGACAAGTTGGAAGCAATTATAAAATGAAGGTTAACATTAGTAAAAACGAATTAGAGGTAGATCAAGCTCTAGATTTTGAAATTAAAATTTCTGGAAATGGAAATCTAAAACAATTAAAATTTCCAAATATAGATTTCCCAAAAGATCTTGAAAAATATCCCGAAGAAATTAAGTCAAGAATTCAACTTTCTGAAAATGGTGTTTTAGGAAGAAAAACTCTTAATCAGCTCTTAATACCAAGGTTTCATGGGAACTATGAGATTCCTTCTTTTGATTTTTGTTATTTCGATGTTAGAAGCAAAAAATATATAACTCTTAGCCATCCTTTAACCACTATTAAAGTAAATAAGAGTAAAAGTTCATCAACTTCTAATTTTGAAGCCAATAGTTCTGGAAAAATAAAAGCAGTTGACCAAGAAGATGTAGAATTGATGAACGAAAATATTCACCATATAAGAACCAAAACAAAATTGTATGACTTTTCAAATCCAATTTTTGGAACTACTTTTTATTGGTCTGTAATGGGCTCTTTTCCTCTTACACTCCTATTATTAATCCTATTTTTAAATAATAAAGACCGATTTTTAAATAAAGAAAAAACCCATATGAGAAAGACAATTAAGCAAGTTCAAAAGGGTTTTAAGGACATTAAGCAGAGTTATAGCACTATGGCCAACAATGACTTCTTTAAAGAGGTTTATAAGCTTTGGAACGTTTATCTATTGAATAAGTATGAAATTAAGCTTTCTAATCTTAACAGAGAAAAAATAAAAGAAATTCTCATAGAAGCAAATGTGCCTAAGGAAGATGTAGAAGCAATGGATAAAATTCTGAATGTCTGTGAAATGGCTCAATACAGTCCACTTTCTACTGAGGATGCTGAAAAAACATTAGAAGATTGTGAAGATCTAATTAAAAAATTAGAGGGAAATGTTGCTTAAGTATTTTAAACCCATATTATTGATATTCGCTTTTACAAATGTAATGGGGCAAAATAGTTACCAAACATTTGACAAGGCCAATTCATTTTACGAAACTAAGCTTTACGACTCTTCAAAAACTCTCTATCTAGAACTTTACCATAATGGAATGATAAGTAAAGAATTGTTTTTAAACTTAGGCAATAGCTATTTCAAACTAGATAGTCTACCTGCTGCCATACTTTTCTACGAAAAAGGTCTAAAAATTGCACCTGGAAATAAAGATTTGACCCATAACTTACAATTTTGTAATACTTTACTAAAAGACAAGAATTCTATTAAAAAATCAATTTTAATAAACGAGTTAATACTTAGTTTTTTAGGTAAATCTCCAAATTACTGGGCATATTCTTCTATTGTTGTAATGTTTATTACTTGTTTACTATTTATATTTTATTGGATAACCCCCAAAAGTTTTTGGAAAAAAATCTACTTTTATTCTTGTACTCTAACCTTGCTATTACTCATTGTTACCATTGGCTTAAGTGCAATTAGTAAATCAAAAGTAAGTGAATCTAAGTATGGAATTATTTTTTCTCCTACTACTAAAGTTATGGTTGAACCTTCCTTGAGTTCATCTACCACCTATCAACTTCATGAAGGGTCCAAAGCAAAAATAACTGGTGAAAATGAAAACTGGTATGAAATCTCTTTCAACGATCGCAAGGGTTGGGTAGAAAAAATTTATTTAAAGAAAATCTAATGAATAAGAAAGAAAAAGTTCAATTTGTAATAGATGAACTTGAAAAGTTATACCCAAAAACTCCAGTCCCTTTATTTCACCACGATCCATTCACACTTTTAATTGCAGTTTTGCTTTCTGCTCAGTGTACAGACGAAAGGGTTAATAAAATTACACCTATACTTTTTAAAAAAGCAGACAATCCATTTGATATGGTTAAATTATCTGTGGAAGAAATAAAAGCAATTATTAGACCATGTGGATTATCTCCAAAAAAATCAAAGGCAATTTTTGATCTTTCTCACATTCTTATCGCCAAATACAATGGTGAAGTCCCCAAAGAAATAATTCTTCTTGAAGAACTTCCTGGAGTTGGTCACAAAACAGCTTCGGTAGTGGTAAGTCAAGCTTTTGGTCAAGCGGCATTTCCAGTAGACACTCACATTCATCGTTTAATGTACAGGTGGGGGTTTACCAATGGAAAAAATGTTGTTCAAACTGAAAAAGATGCCAAAAGATTGTTTCCTAAAAATATTTGGAATAAACTCCATCTTCAAATCATTTTTTATGGAAGAGAGTATTCTCCAGCTCGTGGACCAAAAAAAGATAAAGATTTCATTACAATGAAAATTGGCAGAAAATCTGTAATTTCAAATTATAAATAATTTTTTATGAAAAGTGCTTTTTTTTATGTTTCAATTTTAGTTGCATTTAACTCTTATTCTCAGAGCTTTAGTGTGCAACAAAACAATGTTTCTTTATCTGGTCTTTCCACTGATAACGATTTTTCTGAAATCACATATCTTGATGCATTGGCAGACGATTCTTTAACATGGAATATTATATCAGATTCTTTACCTTCTTCTTGGGATTTTTCTAATTGTTTCCCAAACTGTTATTCCATTGGTCAAACTAGTGGTGATTTAGTAATCTCTAACGGCCAAAGTTATTATCTTAACTGCCATATATATCCTAATAATACAAGCGGTGAAGGTTTTATTACAATGGAAATAAGCAATGGTGCAGGTACTTCTGAACTTGTAACTTGGTATGGAGTAGCAGGAAGTGTTGGCATAGTTAGCAACTATTATGATTCCAATAAAAATAATATTAAATGCATCTATGATCTTTCAGGAAAAATTGTAGATGATTTTAAACCTAATAAAATTTATATAGTTCAATTAAATGACAA
>CAJJCR010000018.1 GCA_905182745.1 Bacteroidetes bacterium MED-G20
ATAGATCACGATAGTAAAAATGCATTTGATGAAGTAGATGAAAAAAATTTAAGTTTAATAAATGATTTAATAGTTAAAATAATTTGAGATTTCTTTATCTAATATTATTTCTAGAGTTATTCAGTTGTGCTCAACAAACTTCTCTCACTGGTGGTGATAAAGATACCCTAGCCCCTATTTTAATGGTAGATTCAACTATGAGTTTGGTTAATATGAAACAAACCAGTATAAATTTGGAGTTCAATGAGAATATTCAATTTTTAAAAGGGAAAAGAGCTTTAATAACCAATCCTTCAATTAGCGGAGTAGAGGTTACAGAAGGAAAAAATAAAATTGAAATAAATTGGGAAGACACTCTTAATCCCAATACTACCTATTCTTTCTTATTTATAAACTCCATTGCTGATATTACGGAAAAAAATAAAATAAATGAATTTAATTATGTAGTATCTACAGGTCCAAAAATTGATTCTGGATCTCTAAAAGGAACAATTATAAAGTATCCGGAAAAAAAGGTTTTTGAGAACGCATCTTGATTAAGGATAGTAAATGTTAATGACAAAGTATATACTTATAGAACTTACGCAGATAAAAACGGGAAATACCAACTTAACAACATAAAAAACGGAGAATACCAATTGTATTGCTTTCGGGATGAGAATGACAATTTACTATTAGATACTTTAACTGAGGATCATGGTTTTTACAGAGACACTATTTTAGTGAGCGACAGCTCTACAATTTTAAATACTATTGCTTTCAGCCCAAAAAGAAAAAAATCACTGGACAAGTCCTCTTTTAACCATTTTGGTAGGCTAGAGTTAGAATTTAATATCCCCGTGGATTCTTGTAGGGTCACAGACTTAACTACCAAGATAATCTACCAATCCAATACGATGACACTCAAAGCATCTTTTTTATTTTTCTGATACACTGGCAAAACACTCTCTAATAATAAAATCTGGAAATGAATTTAAGGACACAATAAGAGTCTCTTTTGATGATAAAACAGAACTAGAAAGTAAAATTTCTTACAAAGAACAAAAGTCCAATACTCTTATATCCAATGAAGGATTCACCCTTGAGTTTAATCAATTCATAAAAAAAATTGATCCATCTTTGATAGAAATAGTTGTAGACTCAGTTCTAATAAATGCTTCTTTTAAAATAAATAAAAACTTTCTTACTATTATACCAGAAAGCAAGGTCAATAATTATAAAATGACTCTTCTCCCAAATAGTATAACTGGGATAAAAGAGGCGAAAAAAGATACTAGCATTGTGAGTTTTATGATTTCCAATAATAGTAATTTATCAACTCTAGAGCTTACTATTTTTAATATTCCATATCCAAAATCTATTATTCAAATTATTCAAAACTAATCAAGTAGTAAAAGAGTTAAGACTGTCAGCAGAGAAACTAGAATACTCCATTGCAAGATGTAAGCCAGGTGATTATGAGATAAAGCTAATAGGAGATCTTGAATGGGGACGGCTATTGGACAATTGGGAATATTGAACAGAATGTTTTACCCGAACCAATAGTGGATTATAATGGGGTATTGCAATTAAAGAAAAATTGGACCAGTAATATTCAATGGGACTTTAAATTAGAAGATTAAAGTCATCTGCATCTTTTAATACTGGGAATTTATTTCGAAACGAGTCTAGTTCGTACTTTTATCCAAGTTATTAATCTGGACTCTTGGCGTATTGTCCTTAAAATCATCCATTCTTTCCCCTTTAAAATCATAAACTCTTGAGTGTGCCATTGTATTTTATTTCATTGGCGTCTTGACCTATTCTATTAACACCTACCACGTAAGACATATTTTCAATTGCTCTGGCTTTAAGTAAGCTTGTCCAAGCGTTAGATCTAACAGCTGGCCAATTGGCTACATATACCAAGATGTCATAATCAAATTCGTTATTTTTATATTTATTTTTACTCCATAACGGGAAACGTAAGTCATAACAGATTAATGGTTTTATTTTCCAACCTTTTAATTCAAAAACTAGTTCTTTTTCTCCTTTAGAGTAGTGTCTGTCTTCATAAGCCATTGAAAAAAGATATCTTTTGTCATAGCACCTAATTTCATTTGGTTTTACAACATATAACCTATTGAAAAATTTGTTGTTTTCTTTTATGGGTAGGCTTCCTAATATACATGTATCTAGGCTTTTAGAGTGCTCTTGCAACCAAAACAGTGTTTCTCCTGAACTATTTTCTGCAATATTTTCAGTCTTCATTGAAAACCCAGTGGTAAACATCTCTGGTAAAATTATTAAGTCTACAGGCTCTAAGGATTGAAATAATTTATCGTACTCCAACTTATTGGCTTTAGGATTTTCCCAAATAATATTGGTTTGAATAGAAGCTATTTTTATCATTTATAATTTGAAAACAATTACTTAAAAATACATATAAGTTTTATATTTAAGGACAAAAAAATAGCTAGATTAGAAAATATCAAACAACACTTCATTGCATAAAAAAGAATCAAATAAAGCCATAATATTTCTAATTTTGTCGGGGTTCTTTTTGGGCTCGATAACCCTATTAAACATCCTTGGGACATCTAAGTTCATAGATTATTCCTTTACTTTTTCAGGTTTCGAAGTGCCATTTGTTATTGCCATAGGAGTCCTCCCATATCCAATTACCTTTTTGTGTACAGACCTTATAAGCGAGCTTTATGGTAAAAAAAGAGCGAACTGGGTAGTTTGGATGGGGCTTGCTCTAAATGTCTGGGTTATGTTCTTTATTTGGCTTGCTGGAATATTAGACCCTCCAGAAGAAATATTGACCAACTCCCCACTCTATGAAATTAATAATAACGAAGTATTTATACACTCTGAATATGCATTTTACTACATAAGAAAATTGAGTATAGGGACAACTTTAGCCTCTATGATTGCCTATTTAAGTGCCCAATTTATTGATGTAAATATATTTCACTATTTAAAAAGTAAAACAGGTGATGAAAAGCTCTGGTTAAGAAATAATGTTTCTACCCTTATTAGTCAATTAGTAGATAGTACAGCAGTAATATTAATCACTCATTTTGTAGTAGATGGATTGCCAAAAACAATTGATGGTGAGCTGACTCACTCTTTAATTTATTTTATAATGTCTGGATATGTTTTTAAGATGGTGATAGCAATTTTGGATACCATTCCTTTTTATTATTTGACTAAGAAATTAAAAACCTACATTTAATTATAAGCTTTTTTTAGAAGCTTTATGTCTTCAATAGCTTGTTGCATTTGGGTTGCACTCGTTCCATCATAAAAACCTCTTATTCTTTGTTTTTGATCAATCAAAACAATATTCTCCGTATGAATAAAATCTGCGTCACTCCCATGCTGAAAATTTGGATCGTTTATGTCAGGAACTACCAAGTAGTCTTGTCTTGCCAATCGGTAAAGTTCTTGTTTTTCCCCAGTTAAAAACCTCCAATATTTATGGTCAACACCATATTTTTCGGCATATCTGTAAAGAACATTTACATTATCTAATTCAGGCCACACAGTATGAGATAGAATTAGCACTGAACTATCTAACTTGAAATATTTGTGTATTGTTAATAAATTAGTAGTCATTTTAGGGCAAATCGAAGGGCAGGAAACAAAGAAAAAATCTGCCAAAACAATTTTATCATGCATTATTTTTTTAGTGACTTTTTGATTGAGTTGATCTATGAGTTCAAATTCAGAAATTTTATGATCTCCTCCGTCAATTCCTCTTCCTCTTCCATGTAGTGAGGAATCTACTAGTTCTGGTGTTATATCATTTGGTTGATAAACAGGTAATTTTCTGTCATTTTGCCATTCTAGATTTAGAAAAATTATAATTCCTGCACCAGAAATGAAAATTAAAAACAGAACCAATACTCTTTTCATTAATCTAAGATATTTACATAGGTTTTGCCTGTAAATTGAGCTTTCTCCATTCCAAAATGCGCTTTTGAAATTTCATTCCAAGAAAACTCATTTGCTGCAACAGGCTTAACAATTTTATTATCTAACAAATTAATCAACTCTTTTAATGTCTTTTGAAGTTGTTGAGGGTTTTTATCTGCTATTTCCAAAAGATTTAATCCGGCAATAGTTTGTGATTTCAAAATAAGCATGGCGGGATGAATTTTTCCTATTTTAAACATTTGCAAAAGAGTTGGGAAAAGTCCTTTTTTTTGATTTGTTCTATCAGAAATCCCAAAGAAAACTAAAGTCCCAATATTGTCTAATAATTGCATGTCTTTTTTAAAAGTTTTACCACCTACAGAATTAAAAATTCCTTTAACCTTTTGGTTGGGGAATGCTTCTTGAATTTGAAGATTATACTCTTTTTTAGTTGTGTCAATTGGGAAATCTACACCATTACTTTTCAAATAAGTCAATTTGGATTCAGACCTGGTGAGTCCAATTATTTTACAGCCTTTTTGTTTTAAAAGCTGGGTTAAGGCTGTGCCAACTCCACCACTTGCAGAATGAATTAAAACTAAATCATTTTTTTCTAAATCAGTTTTTTGAACTGCCATTAAAGCTGTACAATATTGAGTAGCTAAGGCCAGGGCTATTCCATTTTTTATAGACTTTGGAATTTCAATTAACCCTAAAGCTGTAGTTACTGCGTACTGAGCATAACCTCCAAATCTTGTTAATGCAAGTACCCTTTTCCCAATCAAATAATTGTTTTTAGGGTCTTTGGTTTTTTCTACAATTCCAACAACTTCATAGCCTAATACAGCTGGCAAAGCAGGGGAAGCCCTATACAAGCCCTTTCTTGCCATAATATCTGCAAAATTAATGCCAAATGCATGTACTTTTATGAGAACATCTTCCTTGTTTATCAAATTTGGAACTGGAATTTCATTGATTTCAAAGGAATCTTTTGAAGAACCGTATTTTATTAGCTGTATAGCTTTCATTTTTAAAAAAGTGTGTTTGAATCAATAGATTTTTCGTAGCCCTGGTCTATCAGTAATTCTTTAAAATCTGAAGCTTCTACTGCTAGTTGGTCACATTTTTCATTTTCTGGATGGCCAGCATGGCCCTTTACCCATTGGAAAGAAACATTGTGTTTATGGTAAATCAATAAGAATCTTTTCCACAAATCTGTGTTCTTTTTTCCCTTAAAACCTTTTTTTGCCATTGGAAAACCCATTTTTTTTCTACTGAATCTACTACGTATTTTGAATCAGAGAAAACAACCACTTCACTTTTATTACTTTTTAAATGTTCTAATCCAACGATTACTGCTAGAAGTTCCATTCTATTATTAGTTGTATGTCTATAACCTTGTGAAATCTCTTTATAATGTTTTCCCGCTATTAAGACTACACCGTAACCCCCCTTTCCAGGATTTCCTTTAGCAGAACCATCTGTATATAGGTTTATTTTCATCGAAATTCAGGATTAAGCTCTTCCCCACATTTTTTACAAAAGATGGCATCATCATCATGATTATCAAACGAACAAGCGCTACAATATTGAGTATTTAAGGATGTTTTTGAAAGCTCAACTGAAATCATTCCAGTGGGAACTGCTATGATAGAGTATCCTAAGATCATAATAATTGAAGCAAAAAATTGTCCCAAGGGAGTTTGGGGAGCGATATCTCCATATCCCACAGTAGTTAACGTTACGATAGCCCAATAAATACTTCTAGGAATAGATGTAAAACCATCTTTAGGATCTTCTAACATATAAATGATGGTTCCCATTAAAACAACAATAGAAAAAACTACAAAAAGAAACACAACAATTCTTTGCTTACTTGCAATAAATGCTTTTTTTAATACTGCTGCCTCCTTTACGTATCTGATAAGTTTTAGGATTCTAAATATTCTAATTAACCTTATGGTTCTAATACTTTTTATTGAAGAGATGTTATTAGCTCCAATACCAATTCCGATGTAGGAGGGAATAAGAGACAATAAGTCTATTACGCCATAAAAGCTAAATATATATTTCAAGGGTTTTTTTACAGAGAAAATTCTTAGTAGATATTCTAAAGAAAATAAAATAGTAAATATCCATTCTGAAATCTCAAAAAGCCAAGACCATTCATTTCTATAGGACTCTACACTTTCCAGCATAACCACAATAACACTAAGTAGAATCATCACCAATAATGCAAGGTCAAACAACTTCCCCATTGGAGTGTCTGCCTCAAAAATTATTTCTTGTATTTTTCTTTTAATATTATTCATTTAAAAATGAACTTATAATTTTAGGATAATTTAATAATTCTTCGCGACTTATTTTTTTCTTAAGTGAATTTAATGTTTCATTACCATCTACTACAATCTCATACTGTGCTATAATTTTCCCTTCATCATAATTTTCATTAACATGGTGGAAGGTAATTCCAGTTTTCTTTTCCTTATTACTTAAAACTAATTTATGAATGTTGTCTCCATACATTCCTATTCCTCCATATTTTGGCAAAAGAGAAGGGTGAACATTAATTATTTTTCCATTAAATCCTTGAATAAATTTTCTAGGTATTTTTAAAAGAAAGCCGGCTAAAACTACCAAATCAATTTGGTTGCTATTTAATTCATTTACCAACTCATTTGGCACGGATAAATCCTCCTTTTTCAATAAAATTCCTGGAATTTGTTGCTTTTTCGCATGTAAAATCGCTCCACTATTTTTATTATTGGAATAAATAATTGAAATATTTACAGTTTTATTGCCTTTAAAATAGCGAATAATATTTTCAACATTAGTGCCTTTACCAGAGGCAAACAAGGCTATTCTCATCTTTTATTTTTCGAAATATAGACATAGATTGGTATTTAATCAACTTTAGTTATTGAATAAGTTTAAACTAAAGTATTTTGTTGAATAAAGGAAAAGTTATTTATTTGCACTGCAAACAATTAAAAAACACAATATGTCAGACGTAAAATCTAAAGTTGTATCAATAATAGTTGATAAATTAGGAGTTGACGAAGGAGAAGTAACTAATGAAGCTAGTTTTACCAACGATTTAGGTGCGGATTCCTTAGATACTGTAGAATTAATTATGGAATTCGAAAAAGAATTTAATATTGCTATACCAGATGAACAAGCTGAGAATATTCAAACTGTTGGTGAAGCAATAAAATATATTGAAGAGAATAAATAACCCTCTCTTTAAGTCTTACCAAGACTGCATTTATGAATAAAAAACGAGTTGTTATAACTGGTATGGGGGCATTGACCCCAATTGGTAACTCTGTTGATGAATATTGGAAAAACCTTTTATCTGGTAAAAGTGGTGCTGAGCCTATTACCAAATTTGATGCCAGTCTATTCAAAACTAAGTTTGCCTGTGAAGTTAAAAACTTCGATCCTTTAGATATAATGGATAGGAAAGAAGCTCGTAAAATGGATCCTTTTTCAGCATATGCACTAGCAACTGCCCAAGAAGCAATTTTAGATTCTAAATTAAATTTAGAAAAAGTAAACTTGGATAGGGCGGGAGTAGTATGGGGATCAGGTATTGGAGGAATGTACACCTTTCAGGAAGAATGTTTTAATTTTAAAGACGGAGATGGAACCCCAAGATTTAACCCGTTTTTTGTCCCTAAAATGATAGTAGATATCGCTGCAGGTCATATATCAATTAAATATGGACTACGTGGCCCAAATTATGTGACAGTTTCTGCATGTGCTTCCTCAACCAATGCTATTATTGATGCCCTGATGCTAATTCAACTAGGTAAATCAGATTTTATAGTTACTGGAGGGTCTGAAGCAGGTGTTAATATTTCTGGAATAGGCGGTTTTAATGCACTAAAAGCCCTATCTACAAGAAATGATGATCCTAGTACAGCCTCAAGGCCTTTTGATGCAACAAGAGATGGCTTTGTTCTTGGAGAAGGATCGGGATGTTTAATTCTTGAAGAATTAGAACATGCCAAAAAAAGAGGTGCAAAAATTTATGCTGAAGTTGCAGGTGGTGGACTAACTGCTGACGCGCACCATATTACTGCCCCTCATCCTGAAGGAAGGGGAGCAATTAGTGTAATGAAAATGTCTTTAGAAGATGCCGGAATGAATCCAGAAGATATAGATTACGTGAATGTCCACGGCACATCTACACCATTAGGAGATATTTCTGAAACTTTAGCTATTAAAGAAGTATTTGGTGAACATGCCTATAAATTAAATATAAGTAGTACAAAATCTATGACTGGTCACTTATTAGGCGCTGCTGGTGCTATAGAAGCTATAGCTTGTGTTAAATCTATTCAGGACAATGTAATTCCCCCAACTATTAACTTCAAGCACAAAGACGAAAATATTGACTATAAACTTAATTTAACTTTAAATAAGGCTCAAAAAAGAGAGGTCAAAGCAGCTCTAAGTAACACATTTGGTTTTGGGGGCCACAACTCATCTATTATTGTTAAAGAATACAATGATTAGTTTTTTTTTTAAAAAAAAGACTTCACTGTACTATCAGAGCTTTTACATTTTTTTTAAAAAATAAATTTGGAATCACCCTATCAATCAACAACTATACCTAGAGGCAATCACCCACAGTTCTTATAAAAACATTGAAAATAGTCAATACGACAACGAAAGGCTAGAGTTTTTAGGAGATGCATTTATTTCTTTGGCTGTTGCTAATTATTTGTTCAAAGTTTATCCAGAGAAAAACGAGGGTTATTTGACTCAGTTAAGGGCCAAGATTGTGAGTAGAGAAAACCTAAATAAAATAGGAGAAGATATTGGCTTACAGGATTTTATTTTATACCAAAAAAGCAGTAATAATTATAAGTCATTGGTTGGTAATACCTTTGAAGCTCTATATGGTGCGATTTTAATAGATATTGGATTGGGAAAAGCTCAAAAAAGTATGGAAGACTTTATTTTAAAAAGTCAAATAGATATAGATCAAATAATTTTAAAAAACAGAGATTACAAAAGTGAATTATTAATGCTGTCTCAGAAAAAAAGAACTGCAATTATTTTCAAGACACTTAAAACAAGCCAAGTTCAGCAAGAAGTTACATTTAGCTCGGAAGTATTTTCTAATGGAGAAAGCATTGGAAAAGGAATCGGATCTTCCAAAAAAGCAGCAGAACAAGATGCATGTAAAATGGTTCTTAGCGCGACTTAGTCATTTTTAAAAATCCTATTTCCTTGGCGTCTAAAAACCTCCATTGGCCTCTTTGCAAATCATTTTTTTTAATGCCGGCAAATTCTATTCTATCTAAATGAAGAAGTGTTTTTTCAAAATATTCCATAGTTCGCCTTATCACTCTATTTTTTCCAGAATGTAAAGTGACTATTAACTGTGTTCTATCAGTTTCTTGACGACCATATTTAACCTCGTCGTATTTAACCTCCCCGTCTTCAAGGGTAATACCTTTGACCATTTCCTTCAAAGAATCAGGATGAATACTGTTTTCCAATTGAATTACATATTTCTTTTTAATTCCAAAACTTGGATGGGTTAACCGCGTAGTAAGTTCCCCATCATTAGTAAGTAACAATAATCCTGTTGTATCTCTATCTAATCTTCCTACAGGGTAAACCCTCTGATCACAAGCCCCTTCAATGATATCCATTACGGTTTTTCTATCGTGGGTATCTTTTACAGTGGTAATACAATTTTTAGGTTTATTGATTAGAATATATTGGTGTTTTTCAGCCTTCAGAACTTTGCCATTATAAACTACCTGGTCTTGTTCAGTTACTTTTGTTCCTAAAGTTGTAACTACTTTATTATTAATTTTAATTTTGCCTTCAGCAATTAATACATCAGCTTCTCTTCTTGAGCAAACTCCGGAATTTGAAATGTATTTATTTAGTCTAATCAATAGTAGGTATAAAAATTTCTTTGATGTGGGTGAATTTAAAAGATTTTAAAGCTCTTTCAACAAATATTAAGTCAAATCTTACATTTAAATCAATTTTATTTTTTTTGATGTAGTAATCGGCCGCATAAATTATTCTTTTTTGTTGGGGAATTGAAATCAGGTTTTCTTCGGAAATAATTGTATTAGTTCTGGTTTTTACTTCAATAAATATCAATTCTTTATTCTTGGATGCTATTATATCAATTTCGCACTTTAGACACCTCCAATTGGTCTCGATGATTTGGTATTTTTTTTCTAATAAAAAAGAGTGTGCTTTTTGCTCTCCAACTTTTCCTATTTTTTGACGATTACCAGACAATTATTAAGTTTATTTATTGTTTTAATTATTAAGTTAATTATTTTAAATTTGAATATAATTAAAAATAAAATGAAAAAAATTCTTCTTATTTCTGCAATCTTTTGCTACAGCTTTATTTCTGGACAAATTAAAACCCCTCAACCAAGTCCAACTGCTACTATTACTCAAAAAGTTGGAGTATCTAATATTTCTGTTGAGTATTCAAGGCCTGGAGTTAAAGAAAGAGAAATTTTTGGTGGACTAGTGAGTTATGAAAAAATGTGGAGAACAGGAGCTAATAAAGCAACTAAAGTAACCTTTGATGAAAATTGTGTTTTTGGGGGTGCTAAGGTTAAAAAGGGAAGTTATTCTTTATTCACTATCCCAGGTGAGAAAGAGTGGACAGTTGTTTTAAATAAAAATACAGAGCTATGGGGAGTTGGAGAGTACGACGAAGAAAAATCAAGTTTGTAGTATTGTCGCTAAAGTCATTGAAACCAAAGATTTTACAGAATCATTTACTATTGATTTTGGAACATTCCAATCATTTAACGCAGTAATGTCTTTAAAATGGGCCAATACCAAAATTGATATTAAGGTAGAGTCTTTAGTTGCAAAAAAATTAGAAAAACAATACTTAGAGCTATTAACAAAAGGTCCTTCAGCAAATGATTACTACAATGGAGCTAAATTTTTTGCAGATAACACTTCTGAATATGAAATGGCCTTAGAGTGGATAAACTACTGCCATAGAGAAAAAGACCCGATGCATTTTGGATGCAGTTTCACAAGGCTAGAATTCTTAAAAAAATGGGGAATAACAAAGAATCTATTTCAGCAGCAAAAGAAGTGATTGCCTTAGCCAAGGAAAGAAAGACGATTATGGATACATTAAAAAAAGTGAAGACTTAATAAATAGTATTAAATCTAAGTAGCTTTTAGTAGATTGAATTATTTTCTGAGTAGAGTTGCAAATAAAATTACTAGCAAACACCCAACTACATTATACCACAAATAACCCATTTGAAGCCAATTTGGTGCAAGTTGGTAATGGTTTAGAAAATGAATAGAAACCACCATTATTTCTGCAGCAATTGCACAATAAAAAACAGCATTAGATTTTACATTTTTAAAATAAAAAGCCACTACAAAAATTCCTAAAATTGTCCCGTAGAAAAGCGAACCTAGAAGATTAACCGCTTGAATAAGGTTTTCAAATAGCGAAGCAGTAGTAGCAAATAAAATTGCCAATACTCCCCAAAGAAGTGTAAAATATTTAGACGACATTAAATAATGGCGATCATTTTCTTTTTTCTTAATAGACCTTTTATAAATATCTATGGTAGTGGTGGAAGCCAAAGCATTTAATTCTGATGCAGTGGAAGACATGGCTGCTGAGAACATTACGGCAAATAAAAGTCCAATAATACCTGTTGGAAGATAGTCAATTACGTAGGACATGAAAATATAATCTTTGTCATTTATTTCTGCAGAAGGATTATTTTTAATCACAATAATTTTAACATTGCTGTTAATTTCTTGCATTTTGCTTTCTGTGTCCAAAACACTTTTTTTTAACTCTTGGACTCTTCCCTTGTCTTCATTCTTTTGAGCATCTAACAGGCTGTAAATATCCACTGTCTTTTTGTCATGTAAAACTTTAAATTCATTCTCTAATTTATTTACTTCTTGCGAGTAATTAGAGCTTTTTATATTGTTAAGTTCTACCTTATTAAAAAATATTGGAGGAGTATTAAATTGATAAAAAACAAAAACCATAACTCCAATAAATAATATGATGAGTTGCATGGGAATCTTTAGAAGTCCATTCATAATTAGTCCTAGCCTGCTTTGAGCCAATGACTTACCTGCTAAGTATCTTTGTACTTGCGATTGATCTGTTCCAAAATAGGAAAGAAATAGAAATAAAGCTGCTGTTGTCCCAGTCCAAAAATTATACCTGTCTTCCAAGTCGAAATCAAAATTAACTAGGTTAAGTTTTCCCATTTTTCCAGCTACATTTACCGCATCCAAAAAGCTAATATTATTTGGCAACATATTTATTACTAAAATTCCAGCGAGAATCATTCCCCCCATCATTACTGCCATCTGTTGCTTCTGTGTTTGTGTAACCGCTTTAGTCCCCCCTGAAACTGTATATAGAATTACCAATAAACCAATAAAAATATTGGTTAAAGTTAGGTTCCAGTTCAACAAAGTAGATAGAATTATAGAGGGAGCATAAATAGTAATTCCTGCGGCCAATCCCCTTTGAATTAAAAATAAAAAGGCAGCTAAGGTTCTGGTCTTTAAGTCAAATCTAGTCTCTAAATATTCATAGGCGGTGTATACTTTCAATTTATAGAATATTGGTAAAAAGGTAACTGAAAGAATAATCATTGCTATAGGTAGTCCAAAATAGAACTGAATAAACCTCATCCCGTCAGTATAAGCTTGACCAGGAGTAGATAAAAAAGTAATTGCACTGGCTTGGGTAGCCATTATAGAAATTCCTATCCCCCACCATTTAGCATCGTTATTTCCTTTCAAATAACTTTGTAAATCTTTTGCACCACGAGTTTTCCATATGCCATAAGTTACTATGGAAGCTAAAGTGAAAATTAGTACAAACCAGTCTAAGTTACTCATGAAAAATACTGCGTTAACAAGCTAAGAACTAAAACAAATAGTAGTAAAACTAGAAGAAGAAGAATATACCAGTGATTCCAAGATTTAAATACTGGAGGTTTTTCAGATTCAATCATTATTTAAACTAATTATATTAACTAATAATTTATATGCTCCGCTAACTCCAGCAGGAAGTTGTCGAAAAAAAGAAATTCCTGTATATGTATAATAGCCTTTGCCATATTTAGCTATGAGCAAAGATCCTTTTTTTGGCTTCTCATTAAAGTCGTTCCAAGAAAATATTGGTTGGTATTCTTTACTCCAAGCATTGGGAAAATACAATCCTCTTTCTTGAACCCAGTTATTAAAATCGTCTTTAGTTAACTTGTTTGGGAAATTCATTACAGGGTGAGAATTATTTAAAAATGTTACTTGTGCGTCTTCTTGAGTTACTCTATCTCTGGAAATTTGAAGAGGATAGGGATGAAAATCTTTGGTCTTTAGTCTGTAGCTAGTATTATATTGAACTACCAGATTCCCTCCTTGGTTAACATATCTAAGAAGTAAATTAGAGATATAAGGTGCTTTTTCTTCAACATTAAAAAATCTCACCCCGGTGATAACTACATCGAAATTTTTTAACTCCTTAAGAGTTAGGTCCTTGGTACTGATTTGCTTGATGTCGTATTTCAAAATTTTTAAATGTTGATCTACTAAATCTCCTGCTCCCATTAAATATCCAATTTTTTTAGGCACTGTATTTAGGTTTAAATGCACCAATTGTAGTTCAGATTTTGGAAACCATCTTTGCTCAGGTATGTGGTCATACACAATTGTATTTATTGCATGAGCATCTGCCCCGTTAATTTGGACCTTTAAAGCTCCAGAATTAGCGTTTTTATGGGGGAAATGAAATATTCTAAGACAAGCTCTTCATCTACTGTTTTTAAAGAATATTCAGCTGGACCTATTACTTTCCATCCTTGGGGATGAAAAATTTTAATATTACCTTTTTGATTTGCTGAGTGAGCAGCTATAGTAACCAAAATTTTCTGAGCAGATTCATCAGAGAATATCATTACTTTTTGATCGATATTTGCTGTTACTTTTGGACAAACTACCCAATTTTTATTTTGCTCTCCTTTTACTGGATCGTTCCATTTAAAGACTAATGGCCTTTTATATTCAATAGTGGCATCTCCAACTTCTACAGAAATTAAAAATTCTGCTGAGGGATTATTTTCAGCATTACCAATTAGCTGTAATGAATCGACATTATAGGCCCCCAAAAAAGAAGGTTTTTCTAACCAATATGGCTGGCTAATAGGCAGTTTTGCAGGGACAATGGCTTTGTTTTTTAGCACATTTTTTTGATTTTCTTTCAAAAATTTTGAAAGTTTTTTATGAAAATTGAAATCCTTACAAGAAATTGATTTCAATTTCATTTTGATATTAGATCTATTGATAATTTCTAAATTAAAGAATACAGAATCTTCGTTTGATTTTTTAGAAGACAAGGTGGTCATTTCTATATATAAACCTGAACATTGTAATATTAAATCCTCTACTTCTTTCATTTTAATTTTCTTCCAATATTCATCTTCTAGTTGTGAAATAGCAGTCCTTAGCTTTAAAAGTCTTGGAATTGACTGTCGAAGGGGCGCTTATAGAAAAATTTCTAATGATTTCACTAGTCAAGGATTTTATTGCTGCATTTTTTGAAATTCTGTCCCAAGAAAAATCCAATGATTCAAATAGTTCGTTACTTGCGGTATCTCCTTTTAAATATTCAAAAAACTCTAGATATTCTCCTCTTTTTCCAGTGCTGCCAAAGCCTTGGGTCTTATGCATAGACCTACTTAATGCAGCCAATTCATTATAGGAAGTTCCTAATAAATGGTTGTATCCTCCTATATCTAAGGAAACAACTCCTGGATCATTATCGGAAATATTACTATTCCACCATCTTCCAGTATTTACCACTACTCTTTTGGGTTGCCAAACACTTACATGCTTTAATTGCTCTTTAAAGGCTCAGGAATCTGCTGCCAAATCAAAAGCTTCCATAGCCAAAAGCGCAGAAGAAGTATGGTGGCCATGCCCTCCTTTTCCATCACTAGGAAAACGACAAACTATCGAGGTCTGGACGAAAATTTCTTATTACCCAAACAACATCGGAAAGAATCTTTTCCTTGTCCCATATTTTCAACGTCTCTTCTGGTGTTTTAGAATAACCAAAATCATTGGCTCTTGTGAAAAATTGTTGTCCTCCATCTACCCTTCTTGCAGATAATAATTCTTGAGTTCTTATAATTCCTAACTCTTCTCTAATCTCTGTCCCTATTAAGTTTTGTCCTCCATCACCTCTTGTTAGAGACAAATAACCTGTATTTAAAAGCTTTTCGTTTGCACAATAACTAATAAATCTTGTGTTTTCGTCGTCTGGGTGTGCTGCTAGATAAAGAACATTTCCTAGAACATTTAATTTTTTAATTTGATGGTATATTTCAGACCCGCTTAATTGTTGAGCGGAGAAAGAAAAAAACAGCAGATTGAAAAAAAATGAAAGAACAAATAATCTAAATATATGCATGCTATTCTAGTTATAAAATTATGTTTTATTTGGTGAAAGAATGTGCTATTCCTACTACCATCATATCAAATAAACATCCTACTTCTTTAGAAAATATTTTGCCGTTTGAAATATGGTTATATCCAATTGAAAGATAGGTCTTAGAATTTATATAAGAACAAAAATGCCAAAAATGATGAAAATTAAGTCCACTTTGAAGACCGTCGTTTTTCTGAGAATTTGACTCTACCCAAACTACTGCTATTTGAGATTTTAAAAATGTTTTTTTTGCAATTTTAAAAGACAGCTCTTGCCCCATTCCCAAAGCATTGCCCCCTTTTTCTGTCAAATGGAAAACAGCTACCGGACTAGCGGTAAATAGCCTGTCAAAAAAATTGGAAGACGAGCTAGATTGACTGAAGTTTTCGGGTTTATCTAAAGATCTTTTAAAGGGAAAGTAAACTTGGGCAAAAATTGAAAAATTTCTAAAACTATTTTCTCTTTCAGAAGCTCCTGAGAGTCTAGACTTATAAACTCCAGAATTTAAACTCATTTTAAAAGGTGTTTTCTCTAGCTCAAATTCAACTTTTTCCAACTGTGAAAAGCTTACTTGAGAAAAAAATATTGTGAAATTAAGGTTAATATTAAAGGTTTCATAGTTGAGCTTAGTTAACTTTGTAACAAAGTAGATGCTAGAGTTTACTTTTAAATTTAGCGGTAGTCCTAATGGTAAAGTTAAATTTTCTTTTTCATGTCCTGAGGGAAAATTAAAAACTACAGGAAAATCAAATTCATTTACTTTTTGTAATACCATTTCTTCTACATCATTTCCAAATGATATAGAATTGTCTTTGGTGTTGGTGAAATGTCCTACAATCAGCCCCTTTATTTGATGAAATACGCCCGCAAATTTCAACTGCCATAGCATTCTATCAATTTTGTAAAAATATTCGTCTATATCTTCAATAAATAAAATTTTATTTTCAAAATCTGGCTGATAATTGGTTCCTAAGTTAGCACACAAAACAGATAGATTTCCTCCAACTATAGCGCCCTTAAACGCACCATGTTTGTTTTTAGAGGAGGAATTTATTTTATAATTTATTTCTTGTTTAAATAAAAACCCCTTTAAAGATTCTAAAGATTGGGGAGTATTTAACCCAATATTTATTGGCATTGTAGCATGGATAGATGCTGTATTTAAAATAATATTGGAGAAACAATGAATATTGGTAATGTCTGAAAAACCTATTATCCATTTAGGGTTTTTAAAAAAAGGCGCTGGATTTAATCCTTCTAAAAGTTGAATAGATCCGTATCCTCCCCTAAAACACCATATAGCCTTTGCAGTTGGATGGTTTATAGCCCATTGTAAATCTAATACTCTTTCTTCTTTATCCCCTGCAAAAATACCAGTCTCCGCTAAAATATTTTTGGAACGCAATGGTTTTAATCCCCATTTTAACAATAAATTTTCGGCCATTATAAGCGATTCTAATTCCACTTTTCTAGCCGGAGCAATTAGAATAACCTCGTCGTTAAGTTTTAATTTGGGGGGTAAATTCATTTCATTTAAATTCTTTAGGATAAAAATAGCATATTAACTTATATTTGGCCATTCTAAATTAAATTTTGAAAACTCCAAAAAGACATACCATAACCGCAGCTCTTCCTTATGCAAACGGTCCATTGCATTTGGGCCATTTAGCAGGGGTTTATATTTCTGCAGATATTTATGCTCGATTTTTAAGGTCTAATGGTGAAGATGTTGCTTTTATATGTGGTTCCGACGAGCATGGTGCAGCTATCACCCTAAGAGCAAAAAAAGAAAATAAAAGTCCGAAAGATATAGTAGATGAATATCATTTCTCCAACAAAGATATATTTGAAAAACTAGGAATTAGTTTTGATATTTATGACAGGACTTCTTCCAAACACCACCACGAAACTGCCCAAGAGTTGTTTTTGGAAATGGACAAAAAAGGGGCTTTTGTAAAAAAAGAGTCCGAACAATACTACGATGAAGAATACCAACAATTCTTGGCCGATAGATATATAACTGGCCAGTGTCCTAAATGTGAATCTCAAGGAGCGTATGGCGATCAATGTGAAAAATGCGGAAGTGCTCTTAGCTCGTCAGAACTTATCAATCCAATTTCCACCCTAAGTGGAAAAAGTCCTCAATTAAAAAGTACTACTCATTGGTATTTGCCTTTAAATAGACACGAGAAATGGTTGAGTGAATGGATACAGAAAGGGAATTTATAAGGGAGATCAAGTGCACAATCCAGAAAACTGGAAGAATCAAGTAGTTGGCCAGTGTATGAGCTGGATTAAAGCAGGGCTTCAACCTAGAGCAATTACAAGAGACTTGGATTGGGGCGTTAAAGTTCCTGTGAAGATGGAGAAGGAAAAGTACTTTATGTTTGGTTTGATGCTCCCATTGGATACATTTCAGCTACCAAAAAATGGGCAAACGAAAATGGAAAGAATTGGGAAGATTACTGGAAAAGTAAAGACACCAATTTGGTTCACTTTTTAGCCAAAGACAATATTGTTTTTCACACCATTATTTTTCCTGCTATATTATCTGAATTAGATGGATATATTTTGCCACTAATGTGCCGGCCAATGAGTTTTTAAATTTAGAAGGTCAGAAATTAAGTACTTCTAGAAACTGGGCGGTTTGGGGAAAAGATTTCATAACTGAATTCCCAAATCAAGAAGATATTTTGAGATATGTGCTTTGCTCCATTGCTCCGGAAAACAAAGACAGTGATTTTTCATGGAAAGATTTCCAAGCTAGAAATAACAATGAGCTTTGCTCTATTTTTGGGAATTTTGTAAATAGGACTTTAGTGCTGACAAAAAAATATTATAGGGAGTTGCTCCATCTAGAAATAGAACTTTTAGAAGTAGACGTTGAGTTGCTGAAAACTATTAAAGAAACTCCTGATAATATTGCCCAAGCAGTCCGTTCCTTTAGATTTAGAGATGCACAAGGAGAAGCAATGAAATTAGCTAGAGCTGGAAATAAATATTTGGCAGATACCGAACCTTGGAAGTTGATAAAAACAGATCCAGAAAGGGTAAAAACAATAATGAATATATCATTACAGATTACTGCTAATTTGGCTATTGTTTTCGAGCCTTTTATGCCAAAAAAAGCTTTGGATTTAGCTGAGCTATTAAATATTAAACTTCCTAGATGGGAGCAAGCAGGTAATGACCAATTAATTCCAGCAAACCATACTATAAATGAACCCGGAATTCTTTTTGAAAAAATTGAAGATGAAAAAATTGAAGAACAAATAGAAAAATTAAAAAATCAAGGCCAAAAACCCACTAAATACCCTTTATGAAAGACGAAATTACTTTTGATGAATTTTCTAAAATGGACCTAAGAGTAGGAACAATTACAGAAGCAGAAAAAATAGAAAAAGCAGATAAATTGTTAAAATTGACAGTAGATACAGGAATTGATGTAAGAACGGTTGTTTCTGGTATAGCCGAACATTTTAAGCCAGAAGAAGTAATTGGCCAAAAGGTAAGTATCTTACTAAATTTGGCTCCTAGAAAAATAAGAGGAGTAGAATCTCAGGGAATGATTTTAATGGCAGAAACTGATCAGGGGGAGCTTGCTTTTGTTTCTCCAAATAAAGAAATAAACGCTGGCAATACCATTAGATAAAATACTCCCATAGTTCAACTGGATAGAATAGCCGCCTCCTAAGCAGTAGATCTGGGTTCGAGTCCCGGTGGAGTACACAAAAGAAAAACTAAAAAACAGGTTTTTTTATATAAATTTATGCATGACAAGAGCTATCCAGAAGATACTTTATCTGCTGTTATTTTGTTCCTGTTTTTAGTTTTGGACAGGGACTTGTTAATTGTTCTTTATTGACAGTAACTGATGTTATTATTCAAAATGACTCTATCACTTTTGAAATTTACAATGCCGATAATATGGATACGCATTACCCTTTTATAGAATATACGTTAGACGCCTTTGGCGATACGATTCAAAAGGGTCAAATGAATTGGTTCGTTACTCCGTCTGGGACAACTTCTTCTTATTATTACACAAATATTGGACTAACTTTTGTTTTGCCTTCAAGTCAATTAATTAATATAAATTACCCTTTGTATATATACTTTACGTACTCCAACTTAACAGGTCAAAACCCTGGAGAATATACTTGTGAACTATTGTATAATCCTTATACAAACGTTATTAATAAGGAGATTTATAGTGAAAAAATTCTATTAAAAACCATAGATGTTTTAGGCAGAGAAGTTGAAGAGGGGCAAAACGAAATCTTAATAGATATTTTCGACGATGGCAGCTCTAATAAGCGTTTTGTTTTAGAGTAGATTGATTGGTTCTAAAAAAATAGTGTTTTTCAAGAATCGTTGGGGTCAACTTATTTTATTTTGATTGTATTTGTCTTTTCCAATAAATATAACTCGAAAATTCTATCTCGTTTAGAAAAGCTTGTAGCAGGAATATCTTTTCCTAATAATTGTCAAGCATTATCTAACCTTTACAGGGTCTACGAAATTTATTATTCATAACCCCGCTATTTATTCTTAAATGACCACCCAAATAATAGGTGAATTTAGGTAAATACACCTATTATCTGGGTTAATATTGACTAATCAAATTAAAAATGAAAGTGATATGAAAAACATTTATTAAATTAAATAAAGAATACTGATGAAATATTTTATCCTACTTTACTCAATATTAATAACCATTCAAGGTTATTGTAGTTTTACACCACCGATTATTGATATAAATGATATTTATTCAAAGATTAAAGATTTAAAAGACTCCACTATAACTAGAGATTTTCATGGAGATTTTTTTAAGAACTTACTTTTTAAAAATGATTCTACTGCATATCTTAATCC